>CAZEOK010000097.1:0-12022 GCA_964513745.1 uncultured bacterium | reverse complement strand
GGTCCTCTCGCGCCTCTCGACTCCCTTCACGACGATGAAGGAGAACGGCAGCGGGCTGGGGCTCTTCCTGGCGCGCGAGATCCTGCAGCACCACGGCGGTCGCCTCGAGATCCAGAGCATCCAGGGCGAGGGAACCTCGGTGATCCTGACGCTGCCGTATGCATAACCCGGTGCCGTTCGCGACGTTTCCCGTGCTCGCTGCGGGGTCCTGTCGCTGCGGACCTCAGCCGTGCTCCCTGCGGTCCGCCGACGGAGACCTCCCCTTCGCGCCACCCCTCCGCTATTCCCGTACCGATATGAAGCGGCGGCGGGAAGGTGACGGGCGGGCGCATGGCGGAGCGCTCGGGTACCGGGGCGGCCGCACCGGAGCGTCCCCGCAGGGGCGAAGCGTACTGTCTGAGCCCGCAGGGCGAGTTGCACGCTTCGAGCGCAGGGGCGGGCAGGCCCCGATCGAGCGCGCAGCTCGACGACCGCGCGGCACCGTGCCGCCGCCGCGGGTACGGCTTCGGCTATGAACGGTCAAGCTTCGGTGAAGAAAACGATCCTCGTCGCCGACGACGACAGGAACACGGTCGACGCGATGCGCGAGGGG
The DNA here is from genome assembly GCA_964513745.1 of uncultured bacterium. GTDB lineage: Bacteria > JAUVQV01 > JAUVQV01 > JAUVQV01 > DATDCY01 > DATDCY01. The sequence goes on along the minus strand of CAZEOK010000097.1, from coordinate 11,430 downwards.
CTCGAGGATGAGGGGTACACCGTCTTCTGCGCCGGCTCGGGGACCGAGGGGCTGGAGCTGGCCCGCGCCAAGAAACCCGACCTCGTCCTGACCGACCTGATGATGCCCGGCATGGACGGGCTCGTCTTCCTGAAGACCCTCAAGAAACTCGACCCTTTCCTGCCCATCATCATCATCACCGGGCAGGGCTCGGTCGAGACCGCCGTCGAGGCTCTCAAGGAGGGTGCTTTCGATTACCTCGCCAAGCCGGTTCGCATGAAAGAGGTGATCAAGCTCGTGTCCGGCGCGCTGGTGGTGCAGGCGCTACGGCTCGAGAACATCACCCTGAAGAACCGGCTCAAGTCGCTGAGCCTGCCGGCCGAGGTCATCGGCCGCAGCCCGGCCTTTGCGAAGATCCTGGAGGTCGTGAGCCAGGTCGCGCCGACCCGCAGCACCGTGCTGGTCACGGGGGAGAGCGGTACCGGCAAGGAAATGATCACCAACCTGCTGCACCAACATAGCACCCGCAGCGACAAGCCGCTGGTCAAGGTCAACTGTGCAGCCATCCCGGAGACGCTGCTGGAGACTGAGCTTTTCGGCCACGAGAAAGGGGCGTTCACCGGAGCGATCGCCCAGAAGAAAGGGCGCTTCGAGCTCGCTCACGAGGGGACCCTCTTTCTCGACGAGGTCGGCGACATGAGCCTCACGCTCCAGGCCAAGCTCCTGCGCTGCCTCGAAGAGGGAGAGTTCGAGCGCGTGGGCGGCACTGAAACGCTTCGGGTCGACGTGCGGCTTGTTGCGGCGACCAACCAGGACCTCGCTGCCGCGATCGCGGCCAAGCGTTTCCGCGAGGATCTCTTCTATCGCCTCAACGTGATCTCGATCCACCTGCCCCCGCTGCGGGAGCGCACCGGCGACATTCCCCTGCTCATCGGGCACTTCATCAGGAAGTACACCGACGAAACTGGCAGGAAGATCGAGGGAATCACCCAGGACTGCCTCGAGGCGATGTCGTCCTACCCCTGGCCCGGAAACGTGCGCGAGCTTGAAAACATAGTCGAGCAACTGGTCGTCATGGCGCGCGGTCCCCTGCTCCGCAAGGAGGATCTGCCCGTGACGATCAGGCAGGAAGCACGCCGCCGGGATGTGATGGTTCTGCCTGTCGGCACGACGCTCGAGCAGATCGAGCAGGCCGCGATCAGAGAGACCCTTGCCATAACCGACGGCAACAAGGAGCAGGCAGCCGCCCTGCTCGGCATCCATGTAGCCACCCTCTATCGAAAGCTCTCCGCCGAGGATATCTCGCAAAAAGCGAAAGAAAATCAGGGCTGAGCGGGATCATTTCGCAAATTGCGAACTACCTTGTGCTAAATCTGCACAATTTTCGCGATTTGCGAAAATAACTCCTTTCACAATCCCACACCACAACCAGTTGTATGCTTCGCTTCACTCAGACACTAGGATTTCCCATGTAAAAAAACATCGAGATTTGTCCTTGTATTTGGCACGTTCATTGCTTGCATTCAACAGTCAAGATGAGCACGCGCAATAATCGCTACCGAATTCTCGTCTCCGATCGGGAGAAGAACACCCGTGATGCCGTTGCGGAGATCTTCAGCGACGCCGGCTACAAGGTCGACTCCGCAGGCAGCGGCTCAGAAACCATCGAGATGCTCACCCGCCAGAGCTACGACCTGATCTTCTGCGATCTTGACCTGCCGAAGAAGTCCGGCTTCGAGATCGTTCGCATGGCCCGCGCGCTCAATCGCAATGCGCGCATCGTGGTCACCTCGGCCCAGGGCGAACCGGTGAACCGCACCCGCATGAAAAAGGAAGGCGCCTTCGACTTCCTCGACAAACCGCTGCGTCGCGCGACGCTCCTCGCGGCTGCCCGCAACGCGCTGCGCAGCACCGGGATGACCAGCACCAGCGACGCCGCCGTTCCGACCGGCACCGACGGCGTGCGCGAAAATCCGAGGCCGGCGTGAAGGAGACGGGGAGAACCCTGATGGACACCGCGGACGCTTCACTCTCGACCGGCGAACCGCCCCAGCGACCCACCACCCATCACTGGCAGCGCATTGCGCGCTGGCGCGATGTCGGGCCGGAACAGTGGCACGACTGGCGCTGGCAGGCGCGCAACCTGATCCGCACCATCGAGGACCTCGAGGGCATCGTCCCGCTGCGTGAGGCGGACAAGAAGAAGCTGACCCCCATTGCCGCCGAGTACCACTTCGCGATCACCCCGCACTACGCCGCGCTGATCGACCCGAACGACCCGAACGACCCGATCCGCCGCCAGGCAGTGCCGGCGCGCGAGGAGGGCTGTTATTACGGCAACGAGACCGAAGATCCGCTGCATGAACTCGACCACGCGCCCGTCCCCGGCCTGACGCACCGCTACCCCGACCGCGCCCTGCTGGTGACCACCGACTACTGCTACATGTACTGCCGCCACTGCACGCGCAAGCGCATCTGGAAGAACGGCGAGACGCCGGTCACCCGCGTTGCGATCCGCGCGATGGTGGACTACATACGGGTGCATCCCGAGATCCGCGACGCGGTGGTCTCGGGCGGCGATCCCCTATCGCTGCCGCTCGAGCAGCTGGACTTCATCCTCGGTGAACTGCGCTCGATCCCGCACCTCGAGATCATCCGCATCGGCACCCGCGTGCCGGTCGTGCTGCCGATGAAAGTCACCCCAGATCTGGTCGCCGTCCTGGAGAAGCACGGCCCGATCTGGCTCAACACCCAGTTCAACCACCCGCGCGAGGTCACGCCCGAGGCGGCTGCGGCCGTCGATCGCCTGCTGCGCGCCGGCGTGCCGGTGAACAACCAGACCGTGCTGCTGCGCGGGATCAACGACAGCGCCCGCACGATGATCGCGCTCAACCACGCGCTGCTGCGCGCCAAGGTCCGCCCCTACTACCTCTTCCAGTGCGACCCGGTGATCGGCGCCGAGCACTTCCGCACGACTGTGGACGCCGGTCTGAAGATCATGAGCGCGATGCGCGGCCACACCTCGGGCCTCGCGCTGCCGACGTATGTCATCGACCTGCCCGGCGGCGGCGGCAAGGTGCCGATCTCCCCGAACTACGTCATCGGCGAAAACGAGCGGGGTCTTGTGCTGCACAACTTCGAGGGCAAGACCTACACCTACCCGCACCCCGCGCGCGCCGCCCGGGCCCCGCGGCGCCGGGTCGAGACGCTCGACCCCGTGCCGGCCTAGGGCCGGTTCCCGATGTCGAACGACGTCACGGTCACCCCGACGCGCGAGCAGGAACGGCCGGCGATCGAAGCCATCCTGCGCCGCTGCGGCGTTTTTCGCGAGGAGGAGGTAGACGTCGCGCTCGAAGTCCTCGACGTCTACCTCTACCGTCTCAACCAGCAGGATTACCAGGTGTACACGGCAAAGCGCGCCGGTGCCGTCGCCGGGTACGTGTGCTTCGGGCGCAACACGATGACGGACGGGACCTTCGAGCTCTACTGGATCGCCGTCGATCCCGGTCAACACCGCCACGGAGTCGGCGGCTCGCTGATGGCTCTCGCCGAATACGAGATCGCCCGGCAGGGCGGTCGGCTGATCAGCGTCGAGACTTCATCGCGCGAGGACTACCACCCGACGCGGAAGTTCTACCACGGCCTTGGCTACCGTCAGGCGGCCGTCGTGGCCGACTACTACGCGCCCGGCGACTCCAAGGTCATCCTGACCAAGAGGATCACCCGCGCCGCATGAGGATCGGGATCGCCTACAACCTGCGCGACGAGGTCCCCGTAATCCCCGGGTCGCCGATCGATCACGCCGAGGAGTTCGACTCCCCCGCAACCATAGACGCCCTCGCCCAGGTGCTAAAATCGGCCGGGCACGGCGTCGAGCGGCTCGGCTTCGGCCGCGGTTTTCTCGAAAGGATGCTCGCCGCCCCACCGGACCTCGTCTTCAACATCGCCGAAGGGCTCCACGGACGCAGCCGAGAGGCCCAAGTACCCGCGGTCTGCGAGATGCTCGGCGTGCCCTGCACCGGCTCCGACCCGCTGACACTCGCGCTGACCCTGGACAAGGATCTGGCCAAGCGGGTGGTCGCCTCTCGCGGGCTGGCAACGCCCCGCCACCTGCTCGTCGAGCGCCTCGCAGACATGCCCGCCGGCGACAAGCCGGGAGGTCTCGCCTTCCCGTTGATCGTCAAGCCGGCGTGGGAGGGCTCGAGCAAGGGCGTCCGGCTGGCCTCCCGGGTGACGACGCCCGCGGCCTTGCGCGAGCAAGTCGCCTTTGTCCTCAACGGTTACGGCGGACCGGCGCTGATCGAGGAGTTCTGCGAGGGCGAGGAGTTCACGGTCGGCGTCATCGGGAACGCGGAGCCCACCGTCATCGGCGTGATGCAGATCCGCCACCGCACGCTGCCCCCGCAGGAGTTCCTCTACTCGCTCGAGGTCAAGCGCGACTGGGAGAACCAGGTCGAATATCTCGTGCCCCCGCCGGTTGAGGCGCCCCTGCGCGCCGCGCTCGAAGAGCTCGCCCTCGGGTGCTACCGTGCGCTCGGCTGCCGCGACGTCTCGCGAGTCGATCTGCGCCTCAAGGGAGGCATTCCCCATTTCATCGAGGTCAACCCGCTCCCCGGGCTATCCCCGACCTACGGCGATCTGCCGATCCTCGCCGGACGCATGGGTTGGTCCCACAGCGAGCTAGTCCTGGCTATCGTGCGGCACGCGCTCGAGCGCTCGGGCATCGCCGCGCGATGAGCCGTGGAATTATCGCGATCGCGCACAACGCGCTCGCCGACCCCCGATGCGCCGGCTCGGCCACCGAGCCGCACCTCGTTCACGATGAGATCCCGATCATCGAGGCTGTCCTGCGCGATGCCGGCTGGGAGCCGCTGTTGCTCCCCGTTGGCAAGGACATCCTGGGCGCCCTCGGGACGCTTTCGCTGCGGCGACCGCGCGCCGTCATCAACCTCTGCGACGATCTGCTCGGACGCAGCGACCACGAAATGCACTTCGCCGGTGCGCTCGAGCTTCTCGACATCGCGTATTCCGGGGCTCCCCCGCTCGCGCTCGGTCTCTGCCGTGACAAGGTCAAGACCAAGCTGATCCTGCGGGGCCACGGCATCCCGACCGCGCCGTTCATTCTGGCCGGAGACCCGGACGCCCGTCTCGAGGGCCTGTGTTTTCCAGTCATCGCCAAGCCGGCCGCCGAGGATGGCAGTCTCGGGATCACCGATGCGAGCGTCGCGGCCGACGAGCGTGCCGCGCGACTCGCCATCGCGGCGGTCCTCGACGCTTACGGGCCCGTCCTCGTCGAGGAGTACATCGAGGGCCGCGAACTCAACGTGCCGGTGCTTGGCAACGATCCGCCGCGCGTGCTTCCCGTCTCCGAGATCGATTTCAGCGGGCTTGCTCCCGGGATGCCTCACATCTGCGGCTACGAAGCCAAGTGGGAGCAGGGTGACGCGCGCTACGGCGGGACGGTGGGCATCTGCCCCGCCGCGATCGAGGACAACCTCCGGGACCGGATCGAGCACTGGTCTTCGCTCGCGTTCCGCGTGCTCGGGCTGCGCGACTACGCCCGGATCGATTGGAGGCTCTCCCCGACGCGGGGATTGATCGCACTGGAGGCGAATCCGAATCCCGACATCTCCCCCACGTCAGGTTTCCTGCGATCGGTCCGCGCGGCGGGATCGGACTACCCGAAGTTCATCGGTCTGCTGGTCGAGGAGACGCTGGCCCGGTCCTGATCCGCCATCAACCGGTGAGAATTAACCCGATATCGAACACTCAGGCATTCTCGTGCAGGCTGCGGGGTCCTGTCGCTGCGGACCTCCGTCGTGCTCCCTACGGTTCGCCGATGGAGACCTCCCCTCCGCGCCACCCCTGCGCCGGTACGTTCATGGAGTCGTCAGGATCGAGTATTTGTTGGGTACCCGCAGTTTGAGGTATCCTGAAATCAATGAGTCACAAGATTCGTCCAGCTTTCACGAAAGATATCTTGCCTCCTGGTGCAATCCGGTCCGCCGCAACCGCTTGTGCTCTGGTGCTGGCCTGTGCACTCGGCCCGGTCCCTGCAGGCGCGCAGGACCTGGACCTCCAGTTCCAAGAGATCCGGACGCTCGTCCGTGAGAAACGCTATCCGCTGGCGCTGGAGAGCCTGCGACTTGTCGCGCGACAAATCCAGGATCTTCGTCTGGAGACCATTGCACCGGCGTTTCCCGCCGCCCCCGCCGGCTGGACGGCGCTGCCGGCGCTGAGCCTCCTCGAGGAGGACGAGATCTGGAGCAGCCGCATGCTGGCTCACCGTTCCTATGTCGCGAGTCCCGGCCCGGCCCGCATGGATCTCACGATCGACGTGCACTCGCCTTTCGGCCCGGCCGCCCTTCTTGGCTTCAACCCGCTGGCCCTGGCCGGCGACCGCCTGGCTCGCCTCATCGAGGTCGGCGGCGAGAAGGGTCTCCTGCGCTTCAACCCCGACACGGGAGAGGGCGAACTCCGCGTGCTGGTCGGGCGGGAAACGCTGGTCACTGCACGCGGGCGCGGCATCTCCTCCCCCGAGACTCTCGTCGACCTCGCCCGGGGTGTGGACTTCGCGCTGCTGCGCCTCAAATCCGGCCTCTAGTAGGCACCCTGACCGTGCAGATTGCTGCGGCGAAGATTCAGGGCTGCTATCATGAGAGCAACTCAACCACCGGAGGAGGCGTCATGCTCGAGGCCAACCTCAAGTCCCTGAAGTGACCGGCCAGCCGATGCGTCCCAGCCCTGCCGCAGCGGTGGCGCTCCTGTGCGCGGGTCTCGCGGGTCTCGCGGGATGCGCCGGGCCAGGCGCCGGGGTCGCTGTCTGGCCCCCGGCCCCCGAAACCCGCCCCCGCGTCGGCCTCGCCCTCGGCGGCGGCGGCGCCCGCGGCTTTGCCGAAATCGGCGTGATCCGGGCCCTCGAGCGCGAGAAGGTGCCGATCGACGTCGTCGTCGGGACCTCGGTCGGGAGCATGATAGGCGCACTGTACGCCGACACCGGCAAAGGACTGGACCTGGAGTTTTCAGCGCTGACGGTGACCAACGAGGATCTCTTCGACTACAAGGCGCTGGCGATCCTCTCCGGCGGCTTCGTCAAGGGGGACCGGCTCGAGGAGTTCCTCAACGCCCGGCTGAAGAACCACGAGATCGAAAAGATGGCCCTGCCCTTCGCTGCCGTGGCCACCGATCTGCGTACCGGCACGACCGTGGTCTTCCGCAGCGGGCCGGTTGCCCGCGCCGTTCACGCCTCCGCCGCGATCCCCGGCGTCTTCGTGCCGGTGACGATCGAGGGCCGGACGCTGGTCGATGGCGGGGTGACCAACCCGGTGCCCGCGGACGTCGCCCGCTCTCTCGGCGCCGACGTCGTGATCGCGGTGGCGATTCCGAAGGCCACGCCCGCAAAGACACCGCAGACGCCGATCGAAATCGCCTACCACGCCGTGACGGTGATGACGGCGGAGATCGGACGGCTGCGCGCCCTCGAAGCCGATGTCGTCGTCAATCCCGACGTCGGTTCCGTAGCCTACGACGATTTCACGCAAAAAAAACTGCTCATCGAGGCCGGTGAGGCCGCGACCCTCGCGGCACTGCCGGCGATCAAGGCGGCGATCGCCGCCAAAACGAAACAACCTTGACCCGGAGGAAGACCATGAAGAGGAATTTGTTCGCGGTTGCCGTCGCACTGCTGCTGACGCTGCCGGCCGCCTGCATGCACCCCGGATACCGCGGCGGACCCGGTGGCCCTGGCTGCCCGAAGAAGCAAGGTTGCGACTGCAAGTGCCGACAGCAGCCTGATTGTCCCCAGAATCCGCAACAGGAGACGTCCCCTGCGAAGTAGCCGGGTCCCCCCGACCTTCGTTGTTTGACGGCCCGGGGGGCTGTCCATGCGGCTTTGACAAACGAGTCGCGGGACTGTCGAGTACCGCGTCGAGTCATGACCACAGGCACGCTCCCGGGAGGACTAGCTGATGTACTGGAGGAATAAGCTCGCAGGATCCGGCGGATCGCTGGCGGCGCTCGGGCGTCTTCTCCCGGCCTTCGCCTGCGGGTGCATCCTTCTGGCCGTCTATTCCTGGCATCGTTCTCACCTGATCCCCCGCGGTGCCGATTTCGAGCGCGCCCAGTGGCTGCTGACCGGCGATGAGCCGGGCTATCTGCTGCTTTCTCAAGCCCTTGCATCGGGCGATGGCCTGAATGTCGGGCCGTCACATCAGCGCGGCTCCTATTTGTCGTATCAGTCGAGAGCGGTTATCGGACCGGACCAGTGGACGTGGGAGTTCTATCGGTCGCTCGGGTTCACCCCCTGGATCGACCGCTCGGAGGCCTGGGGCGATCGCCAGGTTCTGCCGCGCCTGCCACTGTTCTCCGCAGTCATTTCACCGCTGGTCGCCCGCTCCCGTCAGCCGCGCTGGCTCATCGGGTTCCTCCAGGCGCTTCTCGTGGCAGGCATGGCCGCGGTGTTCGCGGGTCTCGTCGCGTGGGCCGACCCGAGAGCCGGCATCCACTCGTCTGCGGCGCTTCTGTTTGTCCTGGGGAGCATCCCCATTGCCTATTACACGACGCAGATGTTTCCTGAAACCCTGACTGGCGTACTGCTGTTGTCCTCGCTTGCCCTGCACACCCGCGGCGGACGCTTTGCCAGTCTCGTCGGTAACGCCCTGCTGGTCCTCTGTCTCTGGACGACACCACGAGTCGCGGCGGGGATTCTTGCCGCGTCAGCCGTTCTGGCCGCGCGCGGCTGGCAGGAGCGCCGGTATGTCAATGTCGGCGCACTCGTTTTCGGCTGGCTGGCTTACGTGCTCTGGAACCTCTGGGTCTGGGGCTCCTGGATAGTGCCGAACCAGAACGCGGGGAGCCGCAACAGCCCGGCTTTTCTGCCGGAAGGGATCCTTCGCTTCTTTTTGGGGAACGACGTCGGTCTCCTGTTTCTCAGCCCCGTGACGTGGGTGTGTCTTGTCGCCGGCATCGTGAATCTGCTCGTCCTCAGGAAACATCTCGATCTCGCCTGGGCGGGGCTGTTCGCCGGGATACTCGCCGCGGTTGCCTCGTTCCCTGACGTCAGGGCGGGAACCTGCCCGGCAGGGCGGTACCAGGTCATCCCGGCATATCTGCTTGCCTTTCCCGTGGTCCGCCTGCTGTGCAGCGATCTTTCCGCATGGCGGCGGCGACTGGTGCCGTTGGTGTACCTGCTCGGCATTCCCGGGCTTGTGCTCAGCCTGCTCGTCGCAACCCGCCCCTCGTTCTGGTTTCGGAGCTACCATCCGCTGTTCGGTTTCGCCGACATTCAGAGGTTCTACGTGCTGCTGCCGCCTGCGCGGTGGCCGGCCCAACCCTGGCTGAGCATGGCCTGGCTGGGCGGGTTTGTCCTGCTGCTTTTCCTGGCCCGGATGAAAAGAGGAGGGACGGGACCCGGATAGGGCCCGCTGCACCGGATCGCCCCTGTTCAGCGCACGGCCGGGGGCCGCAATTTCTCGGGGACGAAATCCAGGTCGCTCGCCTCCCGCACCGCGAGCCCGATCTGGAAATCCATGATATCGCGCGGCACCGGGAGCTGGTAGCCCTCGAGGCACGCGGCCAGCGCCGGCACCGGCTCGAGCGCCTGGGTGCGCGCGATGCGATACGCCTTGACGGCCAGCGCTTCGGCAGCGCCCGGGGTGAGCATCTCGGGAATCTTCGCCTCAAGGCCGGTGTACGCCGCCTCGGGGATCGCCAGCCCTACCCGCTTGCACAGCGCCCGCAGCAACGCGAAGCCCTCGCGCGGCTCGAGCGTCGGGAAGAGCGGGATCTTGATGTCGATGCGCCCGGGCCGCTTGATGTCAACCTCGATCAGGTCCGGGCGGCTGGAGGCGAGAATCCAGAGGATCCTGCCCCGGTTGTCGGTGTCGCTCATCTCCTCGGCGATCATCGAGTAGATGCGTCCCGAGACGCCGGCGTCGTTGGCGGTGGCCTCCCGCCGGCCGAGGGCCTGGTCGGCCTCGTCGACGAACACAATGCAGCGGCCGAGCGCGTGCAGGAGCCGGAAGATCCGTTCGAGGTTCCCCTCGGTGCTCCCGACCCACTTGTCGCGAAAATTCTTCATCTTGACGACCGGGACACCAGCCTCCCCGGCAAGACATTCGACAAAAAACGTCTTCCCGGTCCCGACCGGCCCGCAGAAGAGGTAGCCCATCGGCAGCGCTTTCAGATCGTCCTGTTTCCACAGCGCGATATCCTGCCGCAGCCACGCCTTGACGCGCTCGCTCCCTTGGATATCGTCGAGCGTGCGATGGCTTTCGACGAAGCCGATCAGCCCGCTGTAGTCCTTTTCGACGAGCGACTTCTTCAGCGCGACGAGTCCCGTGGGATCGACTGTCCGGCCCTCGTGGCGGGCGGTCTTCAGCAGTTGCTCCACCGAACTGAGCGCGACCCCCGCCAGCTGGTGTGCGAGCGCGCCGAGCCGGCCGGCGTACCCGGAAAGGGCCGCGGCGTACTCCGGTTCGAGCACCCGCAGGGTTTCACCGAGCGCGGCCTCGTCGGGCAGCGGCACCTTGATCTTCGCGGCGTGGGCGTTGCTCGCAAGCAGCGGGTGCAGGTCGTTGAGGTTCTCGACCACCAGGAAAGTCGCGATCTGGTGCCCGGCAATCAGGCTGTCGTTCGCCCACTCGCGCAGCAGCAGGACGATGGCACCCTGGTCGTAGCCTCCGCCATCCCCGGCGGGGGCGATCAGCTCCGCCGCCTCGAGCAGCACCGCCACCCGGGGCGCCGGCTTGCCGAGGCGGCTCAGGTTCGCGGTGTAGCGCAGGTAATGCGTCAGCGTCTCGACCGCGCCGCGCGGCGCGCGGGGCAGATCGCCCAACCGCTGCAGGGCCGGCCACGTCGAAAAGGTCTCGCCGCCGCGCTCGACCCGGATACCGTTGCCGAGGTCGTAGCTGAGCACCACGTCGAAGGGGGCGAGCAGCACCCCGTGCAGGAAGTCGCGCAGGTTGCCGAGCGCGCTTCCTGTCTGACCCGGGACGAGCACGCGGTCGTGGACGTTGCCATGCAGCACGAACTGGCAGGCGGCGCCGCTCTCGTAGCTGCCGACCAGCTCGCGCGCCCAGGATGGCAGCCCCCTCTGATCCTTCCCCATCGTCAGTTGCGCGCTCTGCCGCGGACGGGGGCCGCGCGCCGCGCGCCAGGTGCCGGGGGCATTTCAACCTCGTGCGGCAACGCGGAGAGCGCCGCGTCGAAGCGCGCCAGGTCGATGGCCAGATCCGAGGAGATCGCCTGCGGCGTGCTGCTCATCGCGGCATTTTCGAGAGCCAGGTCGAACTGCGCCTCGATCCGGTTGAGCTCGCTCTCGATCTCCTCGCCCATCTGGGCGCGTCGCTTCTGGTTCTCGACCCTGGCCTGGACGATCTCAAGGGTGCGCGTCTTGGAGGTGCGCAACTCCTCGCTGAGGCCGGTCTGCCTGAGCTGGGCCTCGAGGTCACC
>CAZEOK010000096.1:0-12025 GCA_964513745.1 uncultured bacterium | reverse complement strand
CCTCCTTGGTGTGGTCCTTGCCGTCGCGCATCATGATGACCTTGTTGAGCTTCTTCGAGGCAGCATGTGGATCAGGATCCCGTCGGCCAACGTTGCCATGCGACACTTTCTCTCTCAAGGCAAGGGGCATTTGGTGGGTATCTCCTCGATTGCCGCGATTCGGGGCGACGACAGCTCCCCGGCCTACAATGCGTCGAAGGCCTTCGTCTCCTCCTGCCTGCAGGGGCTCAGGAAGAAAGCCAGCACAGCGAAGATGCCGATCGCGGTCACCGATATTCAGCCGGGTTTCGTTGGCACCGCCCTGGCGAAGGGCGAGAACCTGTTCTGGGTGGCATCGGCGCCCACGGCCGCGCGGCAGATCTACAAGACGATCCTCGCGCGTAAATCGCACGCCTACGTCACGAAACGCTGGCGGCTCGTCGCCTGGTTGCTCAAATCGTTGCCAGACTCCTTGTACCAGCGCATCTGAGAGAAAGAATACGAGATGCAGGTTTGGAATCGGCCACGTACCGGCCGGGAGCAGGTTCACAGCCAGCGTCTGACCCGAGCTTGATACGCGCGGTATCCGTCGCCGAAGATCAACGCCAGGGAACGCCCCTCGAAGGGGATGAAGATTTCGTTGACGATGATGTAAAACGCCAGCGGCGCCAGAAGCGCGATGATGGTGCCAAGAAAGAATCCTGCTCCGCACAGCAGCAGCACCATTCCCAGGTACATGGGATTTCTCGTCCAGCTGTACGGCCCCGCCGTCACCAGCGCCGCAGGAGCTCCGGCTGTCGACACTGGACCCGCGGTTGTCGCCGAGGACGTAGACCATGCCGTGCGGCACAGCCTCCTCCATGCCGTCGGGGCGGGCGATCTGACTGCCGGGCAGGCCGGCACCTCTTGATGAACATCTTGCTCCGGTCGTCGGGGGAGACGAAGATCACGACATCGCCAACGCGCGGCGGCATCCGTCGGTAGGCGGTCTTGTCGACAAGGATACGATCGCCGTGCAGCACCGCGGGCTCCATGCTGGCGCTCGGGATCTTGAACGCTTCGATGTAGTTGGTACGGGCGTATTCGTACGTGAAGCCGGTGAGAAGAACCGATCCGAGCAGCCAGAGCGCCAGGAACGCGTACCAGCGATCCCAGGGGTGATCGGTGCTGCCTCAGTTTTTCCCGCGCCCGCGAGAGCCGCGACTTGGCGGTCCCGGTGGCGATTCCCTCCGCGAGCGCCTGCTCTCCCAGGGCATCCCCCCGCAGGCTCGCGATCAGAGCCCGACGATACGGCTCCGGCAGGAGTTCCAACGTGGCGGAAACTGCCTGCTGCTCTTCGGCGCCGATCGCCAGATCCTCCGGCGAACCTGAAGAGGGCGCAGCAAGCCCGGCCACATCATCGACCGGCAGGAACACCTTGCCGCGTCGTCGGCGCAGTTCACTGATACAGCGGTTCCGGGCAACGATGAAGATCCATGCGGCGAAGGGAACGGATCGGCTCGCGTCGAAAGTCGACAGCGCGCGGTAGATGCTCAGGAACACCTCCTGGCCGATGTCCTCGACGACACTCTCGTCCCGGACCAGCCGAAAAATGTAATTGAGCAGATGGCGGTGATACCTCTCTACAAGCAGAGTAAAAGCCTGAGTATCCCCGCGCTGAACGCGCCGCACGATCTCGAGGTCATCGCTCATCTGCCGCAGGTGTCGCCTCTGTTGCATCAGGCACTCTATACGCAGTTGGGTTCAGGAGGTTCCCGGGGCAGGGAAGAAATCTTGAGGGGACAAATTTATTTTCCCGGACGGAAAAATAAATCAGTCCCCATTTCCCTCGTCAGCTGCGCGGCGGCTGGGCGGGGAGCAGCTTCGCGATCACGACGATCAGGACGGCGACGACGAGCGCCAACGCACCCCACAGTGCCCACCGCTCCCAACCTTCGGGGAGGGCGGCGCCGGCGGACCGCGCGCGTTCGTCGTCAGGCATCAGCGTCGCGTTTGCCGCGTCGGCCGCCAGCAGTTCGTCCGCCAGTAGCGCGAGGTCGTAGCGGGACGCCCCCGCGTCGGGGTTGTCGTAGAGCAGCGTCACGGTTTCGGCGGCGGGGGCCTTGAACAGCAGCCGCGCGGTGTGCCAGCCGATGCTGCACTCCTTCAGCGCGAGCGGGGCGTTATCGCCGTCGTCCATCTCCATGACCAGCGCGCCATGCGCCGGGCGACCCCCAATCCCGACGGCAAACGAAGCCCCGCCCGGCTGGCCGCGGCGCTCCCAGATCGCGCTCCCGAGCGCCCGCCGGCCGCCGCGTTCGGTTGGGAGTTCCTCGTACATGCTCACCTCGCGGCGGAAGACCTGGTCCGCCACGGTGCAGCGGATCTCCTCAAGCGGCAGGCCCCTGTGGGGTAGCTTCACCCGCCGGCGGTTGAACCTGGCGCCGCGCTCGGACGGCAGCGGCTCGAGCGTCACGTCGAGGCGCCGTGCCAGGCACCCGCGCTCGAGGATGTACGGAATCTGCCGGCCGCCGGAGACCAGCCGCAGGTCGCCGAGCGACGGTGAGCGCGACAACACCTCGGGCGGGACCTCGAGGGCCTGGACGCCGCTTCCCTGGCAGCGGACCCCCCGGCGCCGGCGCCAGCGCGTGCCGTCGATGGCCGCACCCTCCGCCGGGGCGCCCTTGGCCGCCTCCTCGGCCCGGAATGCGGGATTGCGCTCGAGCTGACCCGGGATCGCCAGCGCGACCGCCGGGAGTTCGCCGAGCGCCGGGAGCGCCACCAGGTCGTACTGCGGCGGTTTCGCGCTCCGATTGCCGACCGCCAGCGCGTACCGTCCACCCGGCCGCGCGGAGAAGCGCAGCCGCGGCAGCTCGAACGTCACCCGGACCGGCTGCCGCAGGCACAGCGGCGGGCTGTCCCCGTTCTCGACCGTCACGACCAGGGTGCGCCCGGCGAGCGGTTGCCCCGGAAGCGGGATCGACAGGACCTCCGAGCGCGAAACACCGGCCAGGGAGACGCGGTGGATGCGACCGCGCGCGATGACCTGCTCCCGGGCCTCCCCGTCCACCGTCGTGCGCACGGCGACGGCGACCTCGCGGCTGAACACGGGATCGTCCGGGTCGAGCGCGATCCGGCGCAGCGACAGGTGCCGCGCCGGCAGGTTCAGCAGCAGCCGCGTCGAGGCGCCGCCCGTCGCCACCGTGTCGAGAGCCACCGTGACGACCTGGGCTTCCGTGGGCTCCGGCGGCGTCTGGTACGTCGTCACCGACGTCAGTGCGATCGGCCGCTCGCGCGCGTCGCCGACCGTGATCCTGAGGTAGGGGTACCTGCCCGGGGCGACGCGGATCGCGAGGCGCTCAGAGCCGTCGGACTGGCGGAACACGGGATAGCGTATGGCGAGCGGCCACCACCGGGAGCGGTCCCCGGACGCCTCCACGGTGACCGGCTTGATGAAGTCGCGGGCGGGCGTCCGCAGCGTGATCGTGTCGATCGTGCCGGCCGCGGCGGTCCGGTACACGGCCACGGTGGCGCCCTCGACGCCCGACTGGCTGATCTCGGTCGCGACGGCCTCCGTCCGCACGGGGGGCCGCGGCTTCGCGCGGAACAGGTAGGGGACCTCCCGGCCGGCGCCGTCGACGACGCGGACGTCCTCGAGCCCGCCCAGCGCCCGGTCGAGCGCCGCCGGCGGTATCGCCAGCTCGACCAGGCCGGGCGCCGCGATGGTCAGCTCCTGCGCGTACTCCCAACCGGACGGAACCGGGGGCGCCGCGAGCGACGGCAGCGGCACTGCGGCGACCGCGATCGCGATCGCCGCGGCGAAGCCGAGCGACAGCGTGGAGCGCCTGCGCTCGCTCACTCCTCCCCCTCCTCCGCGTCCCCGCCGGGCGCAGCGGGCTCCACCCGCCGGCCCCCCCCCCGCTCCGGGGCGATGAACCTCTGGTAGAGGAACGACACGAGGATCAGCAGCACCGCCAGCACGAAGATCGACCCGACGCGGTAGAGCTGCCCCAGCCGCCAGAGGTCGTGCAGGAACACCTTGCCGATCGTCGCGGCGAACAGCGCGAGGCTCGAGAGGCGCGCCGCCTTGTGCCCGGTGCGGATGCCAACGATCAGCAGCCCCAGCGCGAACGCCCCCCACGCGAGCGAGTAGGCGACGTCCATCGCGAAGCTCCCGGTGAAGCGGAAGGTCAGCGTCGAGCCGGTGCTGAAGTAGTCGGCGATCTCGATGTTCACGAGCAGGAAGAGCAGCACGGTGCCGAGGCCCCGCAGCGCCCCGCGCAGCTCGATCTCCTGGAAGCGGACATCGACGTCCCGCGGCAGCAGGTGCGCCGCGGCGAAGAACGCCAGCGCCGTCACACCGTATGCCAGCAGGTACCAGTTGAGGATCGGCGACGCGGCGCGCTCGTGGTAGGTGACGACGGCCGGGTTCAGCGCCAGCCGCACGAACGCGGCCGCCAGCAGCCCCGTGGCCCAGAGGATCAGACCGCGGTGCGGCACCCTCCGGAAGAGCCAGACCAGAGCGGCCCCCTCGAGCGCCCAGCCGATCGTGATCCACTCCTTTGAGAACTGCAGCGGGAAGATCAGCGTCACGAAGAAGAGCGTCGCGCCGCCGAGCCACGCCTTCTGCGCGAGCCGCGCCGGCTCTTCGCCGGGGAGCGCCTTGATCAGCACGACGAGCGCGCCGAGGTAGGCGAGCGCCAGCGCGGCGGGGAGCAGCCCGATAGCCTCCTTGCCGTAGATCTCGACCGCCGAGCGATAGATCGGCCAGAAGAGCAGCGGCCCGGCGAGCGCCGCGGTCCCCCACGGGACGACACGCGACGAGAACGCCGAGACGAAAGCCAGCGGGAACGCCAGGTGGACGCCGACGAACACCAGCGCCCAGGCCAGCAGCGGTCCCGGCGTCTGCTTGTCGTACTGCAGCAGCAGCGCGGCGAGCGTCATCAGGCTCGTCGCGAACAGCGAGCCCGGCCCCATCGCCTCCGCGGAGCGCCAGCGGACCAGGGCCAGCAGCAGCGCCGTCAGCAGCAGTGCCAGCCCGAACACCGGCGAGAGCGACGGCGGCCGCAGGTTCCCGATCACGCCGACGAGCAGCAGGAACGGCAGCATCGCGGCCAGAGCCGGCGGATCGATGAAGCTCGTCAGGAACTGCTCCCCCTGCCGGAGATCCGAGCGCGAGGTGCGCAGCGATTTCGCGTTTTCAGCCTGTTGCCGGCGCAGCCAGAGCAGGCTGGCCGCGAACAGCGCGACTGCGAAGAACCCGACCACGCCCAGCAGCTGCGGAATTTCGACCGACTGGCGGGGGCCCGTCACCCAGACCGCCATCGGCAGGAAGGTGAAGGCGACCGCCAGCAGCGCGGCCGCCGCAGTGCCGGTGATCCAGGCCGCCGCGAGGACCATGATGTCGGCGAGCAGCAGGAACGGCCAGATCACGAAGCCGGTCAGGTGCTGCACCACTGGCATCGTAAACAGTAGCAGCGCCGCCAGCGGCAGGAATCCGAGCCAGGGCGCGCGGATCGCGTCGGGGCGCACGCGCGGCAGCAGCAGCGGGAAGGCGGCGGTCAGGACCGCGAACACGAGGTAGAACGCGAGGCCCCACGGGAGCAGGTCCGCCGTGAGGGCCGCCGTCGTCCAGTACAACAGCACGGTGAACGCCAGGCCGGCGGCGGCCGCGTGGACGGACTCGAAGCCCTCCTCGAGCAGCGACAACACGCTGACGCCAAGCAGCAGCGCGGTCAGGAAGCCGAGCACCAGCCCAGGGCGCGCGCCGAGGTGGTACGCGCCGACCATGAAGCCGGCGAACGCCATCGCGGCCAGCGCGGGGACCGCAGCCGCGGCGTCGAGCAGCGGCGTGCGCGCCTCCATGCGCCCGGCGATGTACGCAGCGACGAGAAAGAGCGCCCCGAAGAGCAGCCAGACGATGACCCCTGTGAGGGCCTTCTCGTCGCTGAAGAACTTCAGCGTCCAGCCGATCTCGAGCACCAGTGTGCCGACGACGGCGAGCGGCACGAGGAAGTCCCAGCGTTTCTTTAGCGCGACAGCCAGCAGCCCGAGGTCGAGCATCAGCAGGTAGCCGAAGAGCCCGACCGGGTTGTCGACGCCGGTCGAGAGAAGGTACGGCGTCAGGAAGCCGCCGATCACGCCGAGCACCGAGACGTAGCGCGCGTCCAGACGCAGCGCGAGCAGGATCGCCGCCGCCGTGACCAATGACATCAACACGAAGGCCACCGGCTGCGAGATGAACTGGTAGAAGCTGCGCGCCGCGAAGATGTCCGCGTACAGGATCGTCACGCCCGCAGCGCACAGTGCCTGCACCGTCACCGCGTAGCCGCGCGGGCGCAGCAGCAGCCCGCCGGCGATGACCCCGGCGCCGACGACGAAGCTGAGGACGACCCGCATCAGCGGACTGATCAGGTCGTGCTCGATTGAGTATTTTACGAAGAACGCTGCACACAGAAACAGTGCGAAACCGCCGAGCCAGGCGAAGAGCTTGATCCCCATGAAGCTCTCCCAGTCGATCGCCTGACCGGGCGTCGGTGCGGGAGCCGGGGTGGACCTGCGCGGCGGTGCGGGTGGGGTGGACGCGGCCCCCTCGCGGATCTCGCGCCCCGTCAGCCGCTCGAAGGCCCGCGAGAGCTCGGGGTTGTCCTGCGCGGGCCGCGGTGCCGCCGGCGTCGGCGTGTACACCGGACGCGCTGGCGCCTTGGGCTCAGAAGTCGCAGCGGCTTTCCCCGGCTGCGGCTCGGGCCAGTGCGGCCACGGCTCGACCGGCGCCTCGGCCTCGCTCGTCTCGACATACTCCTGCTCCGCAACGACCGGTCCGGCCTTGCGCGCAACGGCGACCTGGTTGCGCAGCCAGGCCACCTCACGCTCGAGCGCCGCGAGACGCTGTTCGACGCTCCGCTGCTCATCGGGGAACTCCCCGTACCTGGGGGGCTTCGTGGGGGATTTCTCCGAGATCATCCAGGTGATCACGACCAGGCGAACCAGCCCGAACAAAGCACCCAGCGACGAGATCCTCCCCGACCGTTGGATCCACGTGGTGGAACGGAACCTGCTGCCGATTCTGCTCCGCCTCCCGAAGCGCCTTCAATGCCAGCTTGGCGGCCGCGCCAGCCTTCTCCCTCAGCAGGCAGGTGGCAACGACGAGGAGGTCCCCTGCCACGGCCGCTCTGATCGCGTAAGGATACCCGTCACCGGGATTCTTGTCAGTCACAATAGTGCCCCTGCCGCGCAGAATGGCGAGGTCGGTCGGGGAGGACCCCGGAGCGACGTACGGTCACAAGGCTTTCCTGTAACCAGGGTCTCCACGGCTGGGCCTGGAATAAAAACGGGACCGCGGGACGAATCCCGCGGCCCCGTGAACTGCCGTCAGCCTGGAGTTGGGCCAGGGTCGACTGGTAGTACTCCATCAGGATCTTGGCGACCTCGGGGCGGGAGAACTCGGGCGGCGGCGCGATGCCCTTGGAGAGCATCTCGCGGACCTTGGTGCCCGAGAGGGTGACCCAGTCCTTGTTGAGCTTCTTGGAGGAGGCGGTGTTGTCCGCCCGGAAGATCTCGATCAGCAGCGCGCCCTTGGGCACCTCCTCGTCGAAGACCGTCTGGGCGTCGAAGCCGCATTAGTAGTCGCCGACACCGGCGTGGTCGCGGCCGACGATCAGGTGCGTGCAGCCGGTGTTCTGGCGGAAGACCGCGTGCAGCACGGCCTCGCGCGGGCCGGCGTGGAGCATGTCGAAGCCGTAGCCGGTGACAATCACGGTGTTCTTTGGGGAGGAGAACTCGGCCATCTTGCGTATTCCTCACCATTTTCTAACAATTACCAACTATCCTGCCAGCATGAGCAACACGCGGAAGGTCGTGCTCGTCGTCGAGGACGAAGAGAGCATCCTCGAGTTGTTGAGTTACAACCTCGACAAGGCCGGTTTCACCGTCATCCCGGCCGGGTGCGGCGAAGACGGGCTGGCCCTCGCGCGACAGCGAACTCCCGATTTGATCCTGCTCGATCTGATGCTCCCCGGCATTGATGGGCTCGAGGTCTGCCGGCTGCTGAAGAAGAGCAAGGAGACCGAGAGCATCCCAGTGGTCATGCTCAGCGCCCGGGGCGAAGAGGCGGATATCGTCGCCGGGCTGGAACTTGGTGCCGACGATTATCTCACCAAGCCGTTCAGCCCCCGCGTACTGCTGGCGCACATCAGGGCCACCCTGAGGCGAACTTCAACGACTCCGGTGACGCGGGACACCCTTGCCGCGGGGGTCATATTCCTGGATCGCGGCCGCCGGGAGGCCACGGCGTCAGGGAATCCGGTCGAGCTGACATTCACGGAGTTCGAAGTCCTCTGGTATCTTGCGAGCCGTCCCGGCATGGTGTTCACCCGAGCCCAGATCGTTGACGCGGTACGCGGGGCGGACTACCCGGTCACAGAGCGCGCAGTGGACGTGCAGATCGTCGGCCTGCGCCGCAAGCTCGGGGAGGCCGGGGCCCTGATCGAGACTGTTCGCGGCGTCGGCTATCGTTTCCGCGACTAGGGTGCCTATGCGGGTGAAAAGACTTTTCTGGCAAGTCTTTCCCATGCTGCTTCTTGTCGCTGGCGTGTCGGTGTCGGCTGCGAGTTGGTACGCTGCGGACCATCTGCGGCGCTTTACGCTGGAGCAGAAGGGCGACGATCTGGAGGCTGCCGCGCGCCTGGCGGAGTCCGCCTTGGCGACAGTTTCACAGAGCGAACCGACAGCGCTCCAGGCGAACTGCCGCGATCTGGGCCGGAAGACGGGGCTGCGCCTTACGCTCGTCCTCCCCTCGGGCACGGTGCTCTGCGATTCCGCCGAGAACCCCGTCGGGATGGAAAACCACGCCGACCGTCCGGAGATCCGGGAGGCGCTCTCCGGAAAAACCGGGCGTGCGATGCGGTTCAGTTCAACGCTCGGGCAACAGGCTCTCTATGTTGCAGTGCCGCTGCAGCAGGCCGGCGCGATAGCGGGAGTCGTGAGGCTTTCGGTTCCGGTTTCTGCCGTCGATGAAGCCTTTAAAACCATCCGCATCCATCTGCTCGGGGCCGCCGTCGTGACCATCCTGCTCGGCGCCGGAGCGAGCTACCTGATTTCCCGACGGATCGTCGGGCCTATCGAGGACCTCAGGGAAGGGGCGGACCGTTTTGCCCGCGGCGATTTTGGTGCCCGTCTCCCGGTGCCCGCCATCGTGGAGATCGCCGCCCTTGCCGCGTCTATGAACGAAATGGCACGGCAGCTCTCAAGCCGGATCGCGACCATCCAGGAGCAGCGCAACACCCTGGAGTCAGTCCTCGAGGGCATGGCCGAGGGTGTGGTTGCGGTGGATACGGACAAGCGGGTCCTGCTGCTCAACCGCGCGGCGGCCGGGATGCTGGGTGTGGACCGTGCCGGTGCCCAGGGCCGCGGCATCCTGGAATTGCTGCGGAACGTTTCGCTGCAAGCCTTTGTCGTGCGGACTCTCGGTGCTGTCGAACCCATTGGTGAGGAGATAACGGCCGGGGAGAAAGGTGCGCTCTTGATTCGGGCGCGCGGCGTCCGCCTCGACGATGGCGCAGGCGGGAGGATCGGGGCGCTCATCGTCCTGAACGACATCACGCAGCTGCACCGCCTGGAGCGGGTGCGGCGGGATTTCGTCGCCAACGTCTCCCACGAATTGAAGACGCCGGTCACTTCGATCGCGGGATTCGTCGAAACACTCCTGGACGGCGCGCTCGACGATCGCGCCACTTCGGAGAGATTTCTCGAGATCATCCGCCGGCAGGCCGAGCGGCTCAACGCCATCGTGACCGATCTGTTGAGCCTCGCGCGGCTCGAACAGGAGACCGGGAGCGAGCGCAGCGTATTCGAGGACTCGTGCCTCTGCAGCCTCCTGACGGAGGCGATCGAGGCGACCCGTGACCGCGCCGGGAAGAAAGGGATTTTCCTCGAACTGGAGTGCCCCGACGACCGCGCCTTCCCGGCCCAAACCCTGCTGCTTTCACAGGCGGTGGTCAACCTGATCGACAACGCCGTGACCTACAGTGAGCCCGGATCGCGTGTTCAGGTGCGGGGGGCGGTGTCCGCTGAAGCTGTCTCGATCCAGGTCCGGGACCGGGGCATCGGCATCCCGCGGGAGCACCTTCCGCGTTTGTTCGAGCGATTTTATCGGGTGGACAAGAGCCGCAGCCGCCGGTTGGGCGGCACCGGTCTCGGCCTGGCGATCGTCAAGCACATAGCGCAGGTCCACGGCGGGACGGTTTCCGTGGAGAGCGAGCCGGGGAAAGGCAGCACCTTCACGATCACAATCCCGGTGCCGACTTCCGTCGTCTAGCAACGCTTATTCCCGTGCAGGCTGCGGGGTCCTGTCGCTGCGGACCTCCAGCGGCCTCCCCTCGCTCCGCCACTGGAGACCTCCCCTCCGCCCAGTACGCGCTTAAAAACTGGCCGCCACGGACAACTGTGCGTCGGCTGGGGAGTCACTGAGGGAAAATGCGCGGAGCCGCCGTCGACTAGCGAACTGGGTGTGAGCCAAGCCTGCTAACGGAAATCTCACGATTCCCTCATCAAGCCCTTGCAGGCGCGGTTTATCTTCACGGCATGCGAAAGAGAGACAAGAGAGAGAAACCGAATTTAAGGAGGAACGCCGTGAAGAAGCTGTTTGCATCGCTCCTGGTCTTGATCACCGGCATCTCCGCCGGGACTGTCCTCGCCGCCGGCCCGGTGACCATCAACGGGGCGGGGGCGAGTTTTCCATTCCCGATCTACTCCCAGTGGGCGTACAAGTACGAGCAGACCACCGGGGTCAAGCTCAACTACCAGTCCATCGGGTCCGGCGGCGGAATCACGCAGATCAAGGCGAAGACGGTGGATTTCGGCGCCTCCGACGCGCCGCTCAAGGCCGGGGAACTCCAGCACGCCGGGCTGGTCCAGTTCCCGATGGTGATCGGGGGCGTGGTTCCGGTAGTCAACCTGTCGGGGATCGCGTCCGGAAAGCTCCAGCTTACGCCCGCGCTCCTCGCCGACATCTTTCTCGGAAAAGTGAAGCACTGGGACGACCCGGCGCTCAAGGCCGAGAACCCGGGCGTGAATCTCCCGGCGAAGGAGATCGTCGTCGTGCACCGTTCCGATGGTTCCGGCACGACCTGGATCTTCACCAACTACCTCGACAAGGTTTCGCCGGAGTGGCATGGAAAGGTCGGCACCGAGAAGGCCGTCTCCTGGCCGGCCGGTGTCGGCGGCAAGGGGAACGAGGGCGTGGCGGCATTCGTCCAGCAGGCGGAGGGGACGGTCGGCTATGTCGAGTACGCCTACGCTGTGCAGAACAAGCTCGCGACCGTCCAGTTGCGCAACCGTGCCGGAAAGTACGTGCCCCCCTCGATTGCATCGTTCCAGGCTGCGGCAGCCGGGGCTGATTGGAAAGGTACCCCGGGCTTCTCGCTGGTGCTCACCGACCAACCGGGCGAGGGGAGCTGGCCGATCACCGGGGCCTCGTTCATTCTCGTACAGAAAGAGCAGGGCGATGGCGCGCGCGCCAAAGCAATGCTCTCCTTCTTTGACTGGTGTCTGCGCAACGGCGCCGTGCAGGCCGGGAAACTGGATTACGTCCCGCTCCCGGCGGGCGTGATCGACCTGGTGGAGGCGACCTGGAAGAGCGAGGTGCGCTCCGCCGGGAAGGCAGTGTGGCCCTGAGCGAGCGGCGCATCCTCTCTCCCGCCGCGGACCGCGTCTTCCGGTCCGCGGCGGTGCTGTGCGCGCTTTCGGTCTTGCTGCTCCTGCTCCTTCTGGTGTCGACGTTGGCGTGGAAGTCGCTTCCCGCCGTTCGCACGTTTGGCGCTGGCTTTATCTGGTCGAACGCCTGGAATCCCGTGACCGGGGCGTACGGTGCGCTGAGCAGCATCTACGGGACACTCGCCTCGACGCTGATTGCTCTCCTGCTCGCGGTGCCCCTGAGCCTGATGATCGCCTTCTTCCTCGTCGAACTGGCACCGCCCGCAGTCAGACGGCCGGTCGGCGTGGCGATTGAACTGCTGGCCGCGGTTCCGCGCATCATCTTCGGGATGTGGGTCCTCTTCGTCTTCGCGCC
>CAZEOK010000095.1:0-12161 GCA_964513745.1 uncultured bacterium | reverse complement strand
GCCTGTTCCTGGTCGTCGACACCGGCAAGAACCGCCTCATCGTGCGCGACGGCGACAGCGTGGTGCGCGAGGTGGTCGTCTCCTGCGGCAGCGGCGGCGTGCTCGAGGATCCCAAGGGCGGCCGCTCCTGGGTCTTCGACACCCCGCGCGGCGAGCGCCAGATCAAGTCCAAGGTCAAGCACCCGACCTGGATCAAGCCGGATTGGGCGTTCATCGAAGAGGGCGAGGCCATCCCGAAGAAGTACGACGACCGCGCCGAGGAGGGGGTCATGGGCGACTACGCTCTCGGCATCGGCAACGGCTTCTTTCTCCACGGCACGCTGTACACGCGGCTGCTCGGCCGCAACGTGACCCACGGCTGCGTGCGCATCGGCGACGCCGACCTGGAGTACCTCTACAAGACGGTTCCCCTCGGAACGAAGGTTTACCTCTTCTAGGGGACGTGAACATGCGACGCATAGCGGTGCCCGCGCTCCTTGTCGCCGCCCTTTTCGGCGCTGCCGCGCCGCCGGCGCGTTCGGCGGACGACGCGCTGCATCTCTGGCGCGAGAACCGGCGCCTCATGGCCGAGGCGGCGCTGGCAGCAACGCCGAAACCCTATTTCGAGCTCGATCTCGAGGCCCGGCGCATCGCCCTGAAGAGCCGGGGGATGATCCTCTTCGAGATGCCCGTCCACCAGATGGGGGTCTGGGGGCGCCGGCTGGCTGTCGGCCCGACGGCGGTCGTGCGCCGCGACGCGCTCGTCCGCCCTGCGGTCATCCCCGGCAACGAGCAAACCAAGGAGACGCTCGACCAGCAGCTTCTCGAGTTGGCCGACATGCCGACCTCGTACCGCCTGGGCCTGTCCGGGGAGGTCGATGTCGAGATCTTCCCGCTGGCCGAGGGACGCTGGCCGATCTGGCGCCAGCGTCTGCGCGTCTGGCGCTGGAACCTCTCGCGGCCGCTGGTCACGCTGCGGCAGCGCCGTGAGCGGCACGAGACCACAACGGTCTTTCTGGTCCTGCGACCCGAGGACGCCCGGCGGCTGTACTGGTCGCTCTTCGAGGGTCTCGACGGCATCCTGATCCCGCCGCGCTAACGCGTCCCTTTTCCTTCCTTTTCCTTGAAGGACCGCACGCGGTGCGGTAGCATCAGCCGCCATGGCCCGCGTCCCCTTCCGTTTCACCCTGCGGTTCAAGCTTGTCGCGATGATGCTGCTGCTCTCGCTCGGGCTCGTCACCACCCTCGTGCTGCTCTACTATCAGTCGGAGAAGGTCCTCTACAACGAGTTCGAACGCCGGACCTCCGAGCTCTCCCGGGCCATCCAGTTCGGGCTTGAAGAGGTCAGCGGCAGCGGGCCGCCCGACGAGAAGCGCCTCGAGGCGTACCTCAAGCGCCTCAACCCGAAGGGGGTCCGGGAGATCTCGATCATCAACACGACCGACCGGATCGTGGCCAGCACCGACCCGAACAACGTCGGCAAGTACATCACACAGAGCAAGAAGGAGTTGATCTTCCAGGCCGAACTCGGCCAGCCGATGAAGAGCGAAGGGCAGGTCTACAACGTCACGCTCCCGGTGATCGCCCAGGGCAAGCAGCTCGGCTACGTGAACCTGCGCATCGGCGCCGAGGACTTCGACCTGTTCCTGCAGACGAGCATGAAGCGGCGGATCGCCGCCGCGCTGATCGTCTTCGCGCTCGGGACGGTCGTCGCGGTCTACCTCGCCGGGCGCTACACGGCTCCCGTCGAGCGGGTGGTGCGCGCCGCCGGCGCCGTGGCCGCCGGGGATCTGTCGGCCGAGCTGCCGGTGGACCGGCGCGACGAGATTGGCGCGCTCGCCCAGAGCTTCAACTACATGGTCGGGCGCCTGCGCGAGGAGCGGGACCTGCGCGAACGTCTGCGCAAGGCCGAGCACCTCGCGGGCATCGGCCAGTTCTCCCAGAGCATCGCGCACGAGATCCGCAACCCGCTGAACTTCATCAGCCTCTCGATCGACCACCTGCGCGAAGCCTATCCGCCGGCCGACCCCGCGGACGCCGAGCAGTTCGCCGCGCTCTGCGAGAACATGAAGAAGGAGATCCAGCGGGTCAGCCGCTTCGCGCAGAGTTTCCTCGAGTTCGGTCGCCCGCTCGAGCTCAACCGGCGGCCGGTGCCGCTTGCGCCGCTTGTCGAAGGAGTGCTCGCGCTCGTGTCCGCCAAGGCCGAGCATGACGGGATCGCGATCGTGCGCGACCTGGCGGTGTCCCCCGAGCTCGAGCTCGACCCGGACTTTTTCCGCACCTGCCTCTACAACCTCGTCCTCAACGCCTTCCAGGCCATGCCCGGCGGTGGTACGCTCACGCTGCGCACGCGGGAGACGGCCGGGCAGCTGGCCCTCACCGTTGCCGACACCGGCACGGGAATACCGAAGGAGAAGCTGGCCAAGGTGTTCGACCCCTTCTTCACCACCAAGACCGAGGGGCTCGGCCTTGGTCTGGCGCTGATCAAACGGGTCATCGAGGAGCACGGCGGTCGCGTTGGCATCGAGAGCGAGGAGGGGCGGGGGAGCGCCGTGACGCTCGTTCTGCCTCTCGGGAAGGCGAAGGGGTAGCTGCATGGCTGTGGTGCTCGTGGTCGACGACGAGCCTCTGCAGGTGGGGATTCTCAAGACGATCCTCGAAAAGGGAGGTTACGAGACGCACACGGCTTCCTCCGGGAAGGAAGCGCTGTCGCTGGTCGAGAGCGTGCGGCCGGACGTGATCCTCACCGACCTGCGCATGGACGGGATGGATGGCATCGAGTTGATTGCCGCAGTCCCCCGCGAGCCCTTCGAGCCGTCGATGATCATCATGACCGCCCACGGGACGATCGCCTCCGCGGTCGACGCCGTCAGGAAGGGGGCGTTCGACTACCTCGCCAAGCCCCTCGACAAGGACACGCTGCTGCTCACCGTGCGCCGCGCCGCCGAGCGGGCCGCGCTGCTCAAGGAGAACCTGCGGCTGCAGGACCAGCTCTTCGGGCGCGTGCGCATGGAGGGTATCGTCGGGCGCTCGCCGAAGATGGCCCAGGCGGTTGAGGTCCTGCGCAAGATCGCGCCCTCGCCGGCCACGGTGCTCGTGCGCGGCGAAAGCGGCACCGGCAAGGAGCTGGTTGCGCGGGCGATCCACTTCAACAGCCCGCGGCGCAAGAAACCCTTCACGCCGCTGAACTGCTCGGCGATTCCGGAGCAGCTCTTCGAGAGCGAGCTCTTTGGCCACGAGCGCGGCTCGTTCACGGGGGCCGAGGCGCGCAAGGAGGGGCTCTTCGAGCTGACCGAGGGGGGGACGCTCTTTCTCGACGAGATCGGCGACCTGCCGCTGCCGCTGCAGGCCAAGCTGCTGCGGGCGCTGCAGGACAAGGAGATCCGGCGGGTCGGCGGCAAGGAGAGCATCAGGGTCGACGTGCGGGTCGTGGCCGCGACGAACAAGGACCTGGCGAGGGAGATGGCGGAGGGTCGGTTCCGCGAGGACCTCTACTATCGCCTCGCCGTGGTCACCGTCGAACTGCCGCCGCTGCGCGAGCGCCGCGAGGATCTCGCGGAGCTGATCGAGTACTTTGTGCAGCGGTACAACCGCGAGTATGGCAGGCGCGTCAAGGGCGTCTCCCCCGCGGTGCTCCGGGCTGTTACCGAGTACGCCTGGCCGGGGAACATCCGCCAGCTCTCCTCGGTGATGGAGCGCGCGGTGCTGCTCAACGAGAGCGGGGTCATCGGCGAGGAGGACATCCGCGGCGAGTTGCGCCTCGCGCACGGTCAGGCCGCGCCGGCGAGTCTCGACATCCCCGACGAGGGTCTGGACTTCGAGGCCCTTGAGAAGGAGCTGCTGCGCAAGGCGATGGAGAAGGCCGGCGGGGTCGCGACGAAAGCCGCGAAGCTGCTGGGGATGAGCTACAAGACCTTCCTGTACCGTCTTGAGAAATTCCACCTCGATTGAGCGGAGACCTCCCCTCCGCGCCACCCCTCCGCCAGCGCGTGCAGTGGACGTTGCTGAGGCTGTTTCGCAACTCCGCGCCCGTGCACGCGTATTATAAGGCGATGGGCAGATGCTCCCGTGCTTGTGGGTCCCTGGTCGCGAGTGCAATCGTGATCTGCCTGCTAACCGGGCCGTCCTTCGGCGCGCCGCACTCGCCCTGGTCCTATTTTGACAAGACCCGCGGGCTCGCGGAAAACACAGTCCAGGCGATCGTTTCCGACGGGGCGGGCGGCCTCTGGGTCGGCACCCGCGGCGGGCTCAGCCGCTTCGACGGCGCCATCTGGCAGACGCTGACCGTTGCCGACGGCCTTCCCGCCGATGATGTGCACACCCTCGCCCCCGAGGGCCCAGACCGGCTCTGGGTCGGCGCCGGCGCGGGTTTCGGACTGATCGAGAACGGGCGTTGGGGCCGTCTGGGCCTTCCGGGTGCGACGACCGAAAAACGCGAACGGGTCGTCGTGGTCACGGACCGGGACGGGGTGACCTGGCTTGGCCACGCGAGCGGGCTGCTGCGCTTCGATCGAACGGCTGGGATTCTCGAGCCGGTCCCGGATCTGGCGGGTCGACCGGTGGGTGCGCTCCTCGCCGACCGGGACGGCCGGCTCTGGGCCGGCGTGGCCGGCGATCTCTGGCTGCACGAGGGGGAGCGCTGGCGACAGGTCAAGGAGGCAGCCGGGCTCTCCAGCGGCGCCGTGACCGCCCTCCTCGAAGACGCGAGCGGGACGATCTGGTGCGGCGGCGAGCGCGGGATATCGGAGTTCGACGGCGCTACCTGGGGTCCGGCGCGTTTCGGCGCCGAGATTCCGGTCGCGGCGGTGACCTCCCTTGCGCAGGATGGCGAGGGCCGCCTCTGGGTCGGCACACGATCTGGCGCGGGGTACTCGGACGGCTACGAGTGGCATTGGTTCACGGCAAGCTCGGGACTGCCGGCAGACGAGGTCCTCGCGCTGGCTTCGGACCGCAACGGCTCGATCTGGATCGGCACGCCGCGGGGCCTGGCCCGCTACGACACGACCTGGGCGATCCCCGCGGTTGCATTGCGTGAAGGCGTGTCCCCGCGGGCACCCCTGTTGCGCGGCCGTGACGGCGCTCTGTTCATCGGCGCGGAGCAGGGTTTTACCGTGGTGCGGGGGCGTGTCGCCGAGACGGTCGGGCCGCGCGAGCGGCTCGAGGGGCGGGTACGCTGCTTTGTCGAGGATGCGTCGGGGGATCTCTGGATCGGGACCGACCGTGGTCTGGCGCGTTACGACGGCACCGTGCGCGAGCAGCACGTCACCGAGATCACGCGTGTCCAGGTCGAGCGCGAGTGGGGTCTCAGGGTGATGGAGAAGCAGGTCGTCTGCGACCGTTACCACGGGCTCATGGACAATTCGGTGACGGCCCTCGCCACTGACGCCGAGGGCGGGCTCTGGATCGGCACTCCCGGGGGGCTGAGCCTCCTGCGCTCGGGTGCGTGGAGCTGTCCGGCAGATCTGGCCGACGCGGGCGTCGCCTCGCTCACGGACCCGGTTTCGTCGCTTGCCGTCGACCGCAGGGGGCGCGTGTGGGTCGGGACTTCCAAGGGGCTCTGGATGCTCGAGGCGGGAGTCTGGCGCCGGCACGGGGTGAACACCGGCCTCGCAGCCGACGCGGTGACCGCTCTTCTTGTGGATCGCGCAGACCGTGTCTGGGTCGGAACGGAGCGGGGAGTCAGCCGCCGCGAGGGCGAGACGTGGGTCACGCTCGGCACGAAGCAGGGCCTGGTGAGCGATCGCGTGCTCACGCTTTTCGAGGACGCGAGCGGCCGGATCTGGATCGGCACGCAGGAAGGCGTCTCCTTTTTCGACCGGGGTCTCTGGGGCGTGTTCGGCGAGCAGGACGGTCTGCCGTCGCCGCGTGTGGCGGCGATCACCGAGGTTGACGGGATGCTCTGGTTCGGCACCGCGGAGGCAGTGAGCGTCCACCGCCCCGATCGCTCTGCGCCCCGGACCACCGTCTCCAATCCGCCGCCCGGTCCGGTCGCTGCATCGTCATACTTTTTCGAGCTGGCCGGCGGCGATCTCGAAACCCCACCGCGGCGCCTGCGTTATTCCTGGCGCATCGACGGCGGTCCCTGGACGAGCTGGTCCGCGGAGCCGCTTGCGCGGGTCACCGATCTGGCCAACGGCAGTCACCTGTTCGAGGCGCGCTGTCTCGACGCGGAGCTCAACGAGGATCCGACTCCCGCCGCCGTCGCGTTCGAGGTAAACACCGGCCTTTTCGATCTGGAGCTGGTGGACTATTCCTTCGGCCCGCTCTATGCCTCGCTCTACCAGTATTATGCAAACGACCCCGAGTACGAGCGTCGGCCGGCCGGGCGCGTCGACATCCGCAACCGCTACGACCGGCCGCTGCGCGTGAAGGTGAGCGCCTATCTCACCGACCTGATGGACTTCCCCACCGACGCGGTGGCGACCGTGCCGCCGGGCGAGACGGTACGCGTCCCGTTGCGCGTGGAGCTGAGCGATCGCGCGCTGGACCTGGAGAAGAGCGAGTCGCGCCAGCTGCGACTGACCCTGCAGTACGCTCTCGCGGGCGAGCGCAAGGAGTCCGAGAGCACGCACGCCGTGACGGTGATCGAGAAGCACGGCATGGTCTGGGAGGAGCCCGAGCGCATCGGCCTTTACGTGACCCATCTCGACGAGGCCGTGGAGCGCTTCGCCCGGGAAACCGTGCGCGGCTTCCGGGAGGACGAGCAAGGCGCGATCGTCTACGACAACCTGCTGCGGGCGATGGAGCTGTTCGACGCGCTCGCGGCCCACGGGGTACGATACGTCTCCGACCCGGAGAACCCTTACGGGGGCATCATCTCCGGCAGGCCGGTGCTCGACACGGTGCGCCTGCCGCGCGAGACGTTGAGGCTGCGCACCGGCGACTGCGACGACCTGGCGGTGCTCTATGCGGCGCTGCTCCAGAACATCGGCATCGACACCGCCCTCGTGGACGTCTTCGACCACGTCTTCGTGATGTTCGACACCGGGTTGACCGCGCGCGGCCTTACCCAGCTGGCCCGCGACCCGGGGCTGCTGCACGTCGACGAGCGTGGGCGAGTCTGGGTGCCGGTGGAGGTCACGCTCGTGGGCGGCTCCTTCAGTGCCGCATGGGAGTCAGGGGCGGCGACGATGGGGAGCCGGAAGTACACGGTGATCGAGATGAAGCAGGCCTGGGAAAAATACGCGCCGCTGCGCCTGCGTGAAGCCGCTCCGGACATCAATGCCCCGCCGGTGGCGGCGGTTCGCGCCCTGTTCGCCGAGGACCTGCGCCGGCAGGAAGAGGCGCTCACGAGCCCCGCGATGCGCGAGCTGGCGCAGCGGATCGCGGCCGACCCGCGGGACGCCGTCGCGCTCAACGCGCTCGGCGTGCTGCTGGCCCGCCGCGGCTACCTCGGCAGGGCGGTGGCGCACTTCGAGCGCGTGATCGAGCTGCTCCCGGGCTTCGCCGGTGGGTACGGCAACCTCGGCAACGTGCTCTACGAGCAGGGGAAGTATCAGGAGGCGGTGGGCAGCTACGAGGAGTCGCTCGCCCGCTTCGAACGGCCCGAGGTGCACGTGGAGCTGGCGCTCACCTGGTGCGAGCTCGGGAAATTCGATCGTGCGCGCGAGCACTACCAGCGGGCGATGCGGATCGATCCAACGCTCGAGCCCGGGCGGGTCGGGACGCCGGCGGCGGGCGGGGAGGGGGTCGGGACGCGGGCTCGATGAGGGTGGTACACTCCAGGGTGAATCAGTCACCCGGGGGCGGGTTGAAACCGGGGATGCCGCCAGATAGGGCGGCGAAAGGGGGAGGGCCATGGGACGCAGGGCGATGATCGTGGTGGTGCTGCTGGCGGTGACGATGACGGGGATTGCCGCTGCACGGGCTGAAGGTCCGATGCCGGTGGGCACCGTGGTTGCGGTCACGGGCACGGTGGAAGTTGGGCGTGACGGGATCTGGCAGCCGGCGACGGCCAAGCTGAGCCTTTTCGACGGGCAGACGATCCGAACCGCGGCGGCTTCGGGCGCCGACATCCTCTTCGAAGGCGAGGCGCCGGCGAAGCTCGGCGAAAAAGTCGAGATTGCCGTCTCCGATCTTCTGCTCAAGTCCAGGCTCGAAAAGGCCAGGGCCAAGATCGGCGTCCCGACGGACGCCACGAAGGCCGAGATGCAGGTCACGCCGCTGACGGGTGTGCGTGGAACCGAGAAGACCGAGGAGAAGGCGGGAGAGCTCAAGCGCGAGCATTACTGGAACGAGAGCGCGCCGGCCGCCAAGTAGCTGCATGGCCAAGCCATCGTTCGGGCGGGGGCTGCTGCGCTTTGCCCTGCTCGGGCTGCTGGTGGCGGCGCTCGCCGCGCTGATCGACGGCACTGACCTCTTCCGCGCCTTCGAGTTGCGGACCGTCGACCTGCGGTTTCGCCTGCGCGGCCCCCAACCGGTGAAGACGCCGATCGCCGTGATCTTCATCGGCGAGGACAGCATCGCGGCATACGGGCGCTGGCCGTGGAGCTGGGATTATCACGCCCTGCTCATCGACGCGCTGCGGCGGGCCGGCGCGCGCCTGGTCCTTTTCGACGTTCTTTTTGCCGAGGCGCCCTCGCGCCTCGACGAGCAGGTGCTCGCCGGCGCCACGCGTTTGGCCGGGAACGTCCAGTTCATCTCCTCGTTCGGCACGCTCGTCCCTGCTCAACCAGGGGCCCCCGACCGGGTACTCGATGGCTCGGGACTCATCGAGCCGCTTCCGGGCCTGCGCGCGACGGGCCGCGTCGGGCATGCCAACGCGATTCGCGACATCGACGGCGGGACGAGGAGGATCCCCGTCGTGGTCCGCAACAACGGGGCGCTCTATCCCACCGCGGCGCTGCGTGCGGCGGTGGACAGCCTCGGGGTGCCGTGGGACTCGGTCCGCATCTCGCCCGGGGGGGACATCGAGGTGAAACCGCCGGGAGGACCGCCGATCAGGATCCCGGTCGACGAGGAGGGGTTGAGCCCGGTCAACTTCGCCGGGGGGCTCGGCGCGTTCCCGGTGCGGCTCTCGTTTCGGCAGGTCCTCGAAGCCGACGCGCATCCGGGCGTGGGGGCAGTTGATCTTTCGGTGCTCAAGGACCGCATCGTGCTCGTCGGCGTGACCTTTGCGGGGAATGCGGATCTGCAGCCGACTCCCTTTTCGACGGCCTATCCGATGTTCCTCGTCCAGGCCACCATGATCGACAACATCCTGCGCGGCGAGTTCCCCCGGCGGCCGCCCGCGTGGCTTTCGTTCTTCGTCTGCATGCTGCTCGGCGCGGCCATCGGCGTGTTCACCTTCGGCTACCGGCCCATTGCGAGCATTGCGCTGACGGCGCTCACCGGGGGCGGCTATGCGGTGGGAGTCGTGATTGCCTTCACGCGAGGGGGTTGGCTGGTGCCGCTGGTGGCGCCGCTCACCGCGGTCCTCGCGGCCTACGTCCTCGTGACGACCGCCCAGAAGATCGAGGCCCGCGCCGAGCGCCAGCGCGCGCTCGAGCGTCTGAAGTACCTCGGGCACCTCGTGGAGTCCGCGGTCGAGTCGATCTTCAGCTTCGACCCGGCCGGGAACATCGCGAGCTGGAACGCCGGTGCCGCGCGGCTCTACGGCTGGACCGAGGGCGAGGCGCTCGGGCGGCACTGGTCGTTTCTGCTCACCCCAGAGGCGCAGGAGCCCGTCACGCAGGCCCTGGCCAGCATCTCGGCCGGCGGCGTGGCGGGGAGCCTGGAGGTCTTGCTTGCGGCGAAGGACGGCCGCGCGATTCCCGTGGAGATCGCCTTTTCGACGATCCGCAACTCGACGGGCGCCGTCGTCGGGACCTCGGCGATCTCGCAGGACCTCACCGAGAAAAAGCACATGCTCGACGTGCTGATCCAGTCCGAAAAGCTCGCCGAAATCGGGCGGATGGGCTCGGGGATCGTGCACGAGATCAAGAATCCGCTGACCTCGATCATGATGATGAGCGACATCATCGTCTCGACGAAAGACCTGCCGGAAAAGACGCTCAAGTACGCCGACATCATCCAGAAGGAGTCGCAGCGCATCCTGCGGCTGTCGCAGAACATCCTCTCGTTCGCGCGGCCACAGAAGCCGGAGATGAAGGCGACCGACGTCAATCGCGTGCTCGAGGACACCCTCGGCCTGGTGGAGTACGAGCTCAAGAAGGGCAAGGTCAGGGCGCACAAACAGCTCGACCCCGCCGCGGAGCCGGTCTGGGGCGACGGGGAGAAGCTCAAACAGGTGTTCCTCAACCTGATCGTCAACGCGACGCACGCGATGCCCGAAGGCGGAGGGCTCGACGTGATCACCATCGGACCGGGGGGCGCAGTGCCGCCGCTGCCAGGCGACGGCGCCGGGTGGTCGCGAGCCGCGATCGGAGAGCGGCCCGCCGCGCCGTGCGTCACGGTCCGGATCGCGGATGCCGGCTCGGGGATCCCGCCGGAGATACTCGCGAAGATCTTCGAGCCGTTCTTCTCGACCAAGGGCGAGGGCAAGGGCACGGGCCTCGGGCTGTACATTTCGCGCAATATCGTGCTGGAGCACAAGGGACAGATGGAGGTCGCGAGCGCCGTCGGCGCCGGGACCGTCTTCACGATCAGCCTGCCGGCTGCCGCGGTGTCGGCAGCGGCGGCTGTCGTGTCGCCCGACACGGTGATCGGGGAGACCGCGACGGGGACGGCGCACGGTGAACCGGCGGGAACCGGGCTGCGTGCCGGCGCTGGCGCGGAGGCGACGGCGTGAGCCCGCTGCCGGCGCTGGTGCGGCACATCGCGACCGGTGCCGCGCGGTTTGCCGTCGACGCCCGTGATCTGCTCTTTCCGCCGCACTGTCCGGGGTGCGGCGGGAGCCTCGACCCGGACGCCGGCGGGGAGCTGTGCCCGGCCTGCAGGAGCGATCTGCCGCTGCCTGGCGAGCCGCTCTGCCCCGGCTGCGGGATCGCCGCCGCGGCCGACGCCGGGACGTTCTGCTTCTCCTGCCGGGACAGGTACGCGATCGACGCCGTGGTTTACGCAACGCCGTACGCCGGCACCGCGAAGGAACTGGTGCACCGCTTCAAGTACCGGGCGGATTTCGCCGCCGGATGTTTCCTGGCCGGCCTGCTCGCGGCGCGAACCGCAGCGGCGTTCCCCGGGAGCGTCGATCTGGTGGTCCCGGTCCCTCTGCACCGCCGGCGCCTCGGCGGCCGCGGCTTCAACCAGGCTGCGCTCCTCGCGCGCGACGTCGCGAGAGGGCTCGGGGCGCCCGTCGCGGTCGACGCCCTCCGCCGCACGAGCCACACGCGGATTCTCGCCGGACTGCACCCGGAGGAGCGCACGCGCGAGTTGCGCGGCGCGTTCAGGGTGCGGCGCCCGGAGCTGGTCACCGGGAGGCGCATCGCGCTGGTCGACGACGTGCTGACGACCGGCGCGACGGCCGAAGGGTGCAGCCGCACGCTCAAGGAGGCGGGCGCCGCCTGGGTCGGCGTCGCGGTGGCGGCGCGGGTGCTGCTGCCGCTGCGGCACGGCGAACGTTTGACAGATTTCGATAAAATCTGCTAAATTCAAACGCTCATTTCAATCAACTCACGACGCAGGGGAGGGGATTCGCTCATGGCAATTCGCATCGGCATCAACGGTTTTGGTCGCATCGGCCGCGTGTTCTTTCGCACGCTCGCGGGCCGTCCGGAGTTCGAGGTGGTTGCGATCAACGACCTCACCGACACCGCGACGCTCGCGCACCTGCTCAAGTACGACTCGGTCCACGGCCGCTATCAGGGCACCGTCGAAGCGGGTCCCGACTCGCTGATCATCGACGGCAAGACCGTCAAGGTGCTCGCCGCCAAGGACCCCGCCGAGTTGCCCTGGAAGGCGCTCGGCGTGGAGTATGCCGTCGAGTCCACCGGTAAGTTCACCGACCGCGCGGGTGCCGGCAAGCACATCGCCGCGGGCGCGAAAAAGGTCGTGATCTCGGCTCCGTCGAAGGACCCGGACGTCATGGTGGTCCTGGGGGTCAACGAAGACGCCTACAAGGCGGCCGAGCACCACATCGTCTCCAACGCCTCCTGCACCACCAACTGCCTGGCCCCCGTGGTCAAGGTCCTGCACGACACCTTCGGCGTCAAGCGCGGCCAGATGACGACGATCCACTCCTACACCAACGACCAGAAGATCCTGGATTTCCCGCACAAGGACCTGCGCCGGGCCCGCGCCGCCGC
>CAZEOK010000094.1:0-12381 GCA_964513745.1 uncultured bacterium | reverse complement strand
ACGAGCCGGCGCGCGCCCGTGTACATGGACGAGATCTTCGGGTTGTTCCCGCCGGTGGCCAACACACCCTCGAAGCAGCCGCTGCTGACGCTGCTCAAGCAGGCGCGGGCCTTCGGCGTCGGCGTGGTACTCGCGACACAAAACCCGGCGGACCTGGACTACAAGGGCCTCGGGAACACCGGCACCTGGCTGCTGGGCCGCTTGCAGACCGAGCGCGACAAGGAGCGCGTACTCGAGGGACTCGAAGGGGCCGCGGGCGGGGCGCGCTTCGACCGCGGCGCGCTGGAGCGCACGCTCGCCGGCCTCGGCAGCCGGGTCTTCCTGATGCACAACGTCCACGAGGACGCGCCCGTGGTCTTCGAGAGCCGCTGGGCGATGTCGTACCTGCGAGGGCCGTTGACGCGGGTGCAGATCAAGCAGCTGATGGCCGGCCGGCCGGCCGAATCCGCGACGGCGACGGCACCCGCCATCGCCGGCAACGCCGCCGTGCGCGGGCTCGGGTCAGCGGTGTCGCCGGGGGAGGCGGCCACGCACGCGCGTCCGGTGCTCCCGCCGCAGGTCCCGCAGCGCTTCGTGCGCCCGCGTGACATCGGCGGCGAGATCTCCTACGAACCGAAGATCCTCGCCGTCGGAAAAATCTACTACGCCGACGCCAAGGCGGGTGTCGCGACTGACGAGGAGGTTGCCGTGCTCGCCGACGCAGCGGCCCGCATCGACTGGGACGGCGCCGAGGCGACACCGGTGCGCGATACGGACCTCGAGCGGGTCCCGGCCGTGGAGGACGCCTTCTACGGCCTGGTGCCTGCCGAGGCCGCGAAAGGGCGCAGCTACCTCGAGTGGGGCAAGGCCTTCGTCGAGTGGCTTTACCGGACGCGCCGGCTGGAGCTGCTCCGCAGCCCGGCCTCCGGCCTGGTCTCGAAGCCCGGGGAGCAGGAGCGAGACTTCCGCATCCGCCTGCAGACCACGGCGCGGGAGAAACGCGATGCCGTGGTCGAGAAAGTGCGTCAGGGCTACGCCCCGCGCATCGCGCGCCTCGAGGAGCGCATCCGCACCGCCGAAGCCGCCGTGGCGCGCGAGCAGGCCCAGTCCACGCAGCAGTCGCTGCAGACTGCGGTTTCGGTCGGCGCGACGATCCTCGGCGCCTTCCTCGGCCGCAAGAAGGTCAGTGCCTCGACGATCGGCCGCGCGACGACCGCGGTGCGCGGCGCCGGGCGGACGATGAAGGAGCGCGAGGACGTCGACCGCGCTGCCGCCAATGTCCAGCAGCTCGCCGCCCAGCGTGACGAGCTGCAGCGGGCGATGGACGACGATATCGCCCGAGTGCAGGCGGCGTCTGACCCGCTCACCGAGCAGCTCGAGAAAGTGGTACTCGCCCCGAAGAAGAAGGACGTCGCGGTCTCGAGGGTGGCGTTGGCCTGGATTCCGTATCGCCGCGACGGCCGGGGCGCCATCGTCCCAGTGTAACCGTAACTTAATGGGAACAGATTTATTTTGCGTTTCTCGCAGCCGCATCCAGAACAGCGGGCGCGTAAAATGACTCTGTTCCCGTTGCCCGGGAGGAGGTGACGAGCGATGACGGGGGCACTGTGATCCGGCCGGCGGGCGGCAGAATGGCGCAGTTGGCGCGGGCCTTCCCGGTCCTCGCCGTCCTGACCGTCCTCGCCGTTGCCTCTGCCGGCAGCATTTCCGCGACGTTCTTCGCCGGGCAGGCGATGCGATCCCTGGCGGTCCAGTCCCTCGAAAGCGTCGCGGCCGGCCTCTCGCGCGCGGCAGGGCAGGTGCTCAGGGCGGAGGGGAGCCGCGGTGTCGAGTTCCGGGGCTTGTTTTCCGACCGGGTCGTCGCCTACGCCCTGCTCGCCGACCGGGACGGTGTCCTGCTTTTCCACACCAACACCGAACTGCGAGGCACCGCCTTCGACGACCCCGAAGCCCTGGGGCTGCTCGCCGGCGGCGGCTCCGCCGCACGTCGCGACGTGCTCGGCACGGGTCGACCGGTCTGGATCCACGACCAGGCGCTGAGCGCACCCGACGGCCGTCCGGCGCTGCTGCGCATCGCATTGCAGACCGCGGCAGCCGACCGCATGCTCGCGCGCGTCGGCAGACTCTGGTGGAGCGTCGGCGCGGTTCTGACGCTCCTCTGGGCGGCGGGCCTTCTCCTCGTGCTGTTCGCGTCGCGGGCCGAGCGTCTGCGCAGGGAGTACGAACGCCGCGAGGCGCTGTCGCTGATCGGGCAGATGACGGCGACGCTGGCACACGAGATCCGCAACGCCATCGGCAGCGTCAAGGGGTATGCCCAGCTCGCCGCCGAAAAAACCGATCCCGGCGACACCCGTGCCGGCGATCTCGCGACGGTTCTGCGCGGCGTCGAGCGGATCGAGACACTTGTCGGCGACCTGCTCCGGTACTCGCGGGACGAGCGCTACGAGATCACGGTCGTCGACCCTGCGCCGCTCCTCGCGGCAGCTGCGCGGTCCTCGGACTGGGCAGGGAGGACGGAGTTCGACGTGGACCCCGGGCTGCGCGTGCTGGCCGACCGGGAGAAGCTCGAGGGCGTGCTCGCCAACGGCGTGAGCAATGCCGTGCAATCCATGGGGGATGCGGGTGTGCTCCGCCTGGGGCTGCGCCGCCGGGGCGGGCGGGTCGAGCTGTCGATCGAGGACGGCGGCGGCGGGCTCTCCGCGCAAGCGCTTCCCAAGATCTTCACGCCCTTCTACACTACGAAGACGACCGGCACCGGTCTCGGCCTGGCGTACGCAAAGAAGGTGGTGGAGGGCATGGGCGGCGCGATCAACCTGAGAAACCGCGGGGACGGTGAGGGCGCCGTCCTCACCGTGCTCCTGCCGCAGGCGCGGAGCTGACGTGGGACGCCCCGTGCTCGTCGTCGAGGACGACGCCCTGATGCGTTCGTTCGTCGCGGACGTCCTCGGCGGTGAGGGTTACCGTGTGGAAGTCGCCGCGGACGCCGAGAGCGCCCTGGGCCGGCTCGGCCGCGAGCCCTTCGACCTGGTGATCACGGACCTGAAAATGCCGGGCATGGACGGGCTCGAGCTTCTGCGTCGCGGCAGGACGTCGCAGCCGGATGCCCGCTGGGTCGTGATCACGGCGCACGGCAGCATCGAGACCGCCGTGGCGGCGATGAAGGCCGGCGCGGCGGACTTCCTGCTCAAACCATTCGGGAGCCCGGAGGAGCTGCGCCTCGTCGCGCGGCGGGTCCTCAGGCAGGCCGAGACCGAGGCGCGGGTCGGCCTGCTCACGGAAGAGGCCGGCCGGGACTTCCCGCCCGAGGAGCTGATCTTCCTCGGCGCGGCGATGCAGCGGCTCCGCTCCGCGGTGCGCGAGGTCGCCCCGACGACGGCCACCGTGCTGCTGAGCGGTGCGAGCGGCACCGGCAAGGAGGTGGTCGCTCGCATTATCCACGCCTGGAGCCCGCGACGGGAGCGGCCCTTCGTGGCCGTGCACTGCGCCGCGCTTGCCGAGAGCCTGCTCGAGAGCGAGATGTTCGGCCACGAGCGCGGTGCGTTCACCGGGGCTGCCGCGGCGCGCAAGGGGCGTTTCGAGCTGGCGGAGGGCGGGACGCTCTTCCTCGACGAGATCGGGGAGATCGCGCCGGCCGTGCAGGTCAAGCTCCTGAGGGTTCTCCAGGAGCGGGTCGTCGAGCGCGTCGGCGGGGCGCGGCCGGTGGCGGTCGACGTGCGGGTGATCGCAGCCACCAACCGCGATCTGCGGGCGATGGTCGCGGCGGGGAAGTTCCGCGAGGACCTCTACTACCGCGTCAACGTCTTCCCCGTGCGCCTGCCGGCTTTGTCCGAGCGTCCCGACGCGATCCTCCCGCTGGCCGAGCACTTCCTGGCGCGGTACGCCGGGCGCTTCGCCAAGAAGGTCGCGGGCTTCTCCGGGGCCGCGCAGGAGGGGCTGCTGCGCTACGGCTGGCCCGGCAACATCCGGGAGCTGCAGAACGTCGTGGAGCGTGCGGTCATCCTGGCGCGGGGGACGATCGAACTGAGGGACCTGAATCTGGAGAGCCTCGAGACCTGCCCGCCTCGGGCTGAAGGCGTGCTCAAGGACCTGGAGCGCGAGGCGATCGAGCGTGTCCTGCGGGAAAACGGCGGAAACCGGCGGCGGGCCGCGGAGGCTCTCGGCATATCCCTCCGGACTCTGCAATACCGGATCAAGGGGTACGGTCTGCCGTGAAGAGGTGCAGATTCTGCACGCAACCGGTGCACCCTTTGCGCTCGGGCCGCCATAGACGCAACCCCGACAGCGCCTCGAAGTATGATTCTCTTTGATTTTCGGCGTGATACAAAAGCCCGCCCGCCCTTGGCACGTCTCATGCAGTTCTCCCGGGTACAACAACCAACCCGAAAAGGGGGAACACGCAATGAGGATGAAGACAGGTGCAGTGGTGCTCGCGGGCGTGCTCTTCGGGGCCGCGGCTTTGTTGCCGGCGGTGTCCGAGGGCAGAGGCGGCGCCAGCCGCGGGCGGTGCGGGCAGTCCCCGTGCCAGCAGAACAGCCAGAACTGCACGCAGGACCGGCAGCGGCTGCGGGACGGGTCGTGCGGGAACACGTCCTGCCCGCAGAGCGCTCAGGCTTCGGGCGGCGGCGCGGCCAAGGGCAAGGGCCCCGGCGACGGCACCGGCAACCAGGGCACCGGCCCGCAGGACGGCACCGGGTACGGCGCTCCGTCCCAACAGTAACCCCGACGGCAGCAGGGAGATCGGGCATGGGCGTCAGGGGGGCGGCTCCGAAGGCCCCCCTGGTGTCCGCGCTCTGTGCCCTCCTGCTCGTCCTGGGCGTCGGTCTCTCCGCCAGCGCTCAGCAGTCGAAGGATCAGGTGCTCCCCGGGTGCGGCATCGGCTACCCCGGCGGTTACGATCCGAACACCGTCGGTGACGTGCAGGGTCGAGTTTCCGACATCGTCATCCCGAATGAAGGTCCGGTCAGCTTCGCCATCACCGGCGACGAGGAGCGCTGGGTCGTCCTCGCCTCCCCCGCCTGGTTCTGGAAGATGGCCGACCTGCGTCTCGCCCCGGGAGACTCGGTTGCCGTGCACGGGTCGAAATCCCTCGGGGCCGACGGGAAGCTCTATATCATCGCCCAGACGATTCTGCGCCAGGACGGCACCTCGTCCCTGGTCTTGCTGCGGGACGGCCGCGGACTACCGCTCTGGCGGGGAAGCCACGGGGGTGGGGAGATGCGGGGCGGCGGGACTGGCCAGGGCCGCGGGCCGGCAACGGGACATGGTCAAAACGGCGGAAGCTCCGGCCATCGCTGACTTCCGGGAAAGGGGATTCGCCGGCATGTACGCACTCTCGAGCAAAGGTCTGTCCAGATTAATCGTGTTCGTGTTTCTCGCCCTGGTCCGTGTAGGGGAAGCAGCGGCTGCAGATCTCGCATTCAGCGCCGGCTATGATTCGGGACCCGGCGGAACGGCTGGTCAGTCCCAGGGGGACGCCTGGGCCGGCGCGACTGCAACCCACTCTCTCTCCCACGGAACTGACGGGCCGCTCATGCTCACGCTCGATCTCTTCGCCGGCGGCACTGCCTACGCCCGCCTCAGCGATCTGAATCAGGTTTTCGTCGAGGTCAGCCCGGGGATCGACTACGTGATCTCCCCACGCGTCGACCTCGCACTCGCCCTCTCGGCCGAGGGGCATCTCGTTCGGGACAACGAACAGAGCGCGTGGGGGTGGGGCGGCAGCGCTCGGCTGCGCGAGCGGCTCTCCAGCGCCGTGGACCTCAGCGAGTACCTCTCCTACCGCGATCTGCGGGCGCGCGAGGAGGTGTACTCCGGAACAACAGTGGCCGCCGGTCTCGCCCTGCGCGTCTACCTCGATCAACGCTGGACACTCGGCGCCGGATGCGAGTTTGCCCGTGGCGACTTCCTCAGCGGCGACACGCAGGGGTCCGGCGGCTCGGGAATGGGGCGGCAGCACCTGTCGCGGGGGTATGACCAGACCGTCGTCCGGGAGGAGGAAGACCGCGTTTCGGGGTCCGTTTCCCTGGGATACGTCTGGTCGGAACACCTGTCGAGCGGCATCGAGTACGTGCTCACCCGCGCGTCCGGGGATGACGGCGGCGAGTCGCTGCACGCCCTGACTGCGAACACGACGTTGCAGTTCTGAGGCGGGCGTTCCGACCTTGACTTTCCCCGGCCCGCAGCCGGAGAATCCACCCGCCCCCTCCCGAGGCGAATCCGGCGGCGGGCGAGGACCCGATCGGGCATTTCATCGGAGACGAGGGAGGAGAATCCAATGGGCGTCATCTTACGGAACGTGCAATCAAGGGGCAGGCGCGTCGCCTTCCTGACCTGCGTGGCGCTGCTGACGACCGCGACCGGGAGCACGCTGGCCGCCGGGGTCCCCTTGCCCGTGCGCAAAGTCGTCCTGTACAAACATGGCATGGGCTACCTCGAGCGTCGCGGCAAGGTCAGCGGCGACGCGACCGTCTCGTTCAGCTTCCGCGCCGACCAGATGAAGGACCTGCTCACGAGCTTCTACGCGGTCGACCTGGGCGGCGGCACCATCACTTCGGTGCGCTACGACACCGCCGAGCCGCTTGCGCGCCGGCTGCAGGAGATCCTGATCAAGGTCCCGGAGTCGGCCGCGCTCAGCCAGTTCCTGCCGCAGCTCAAGGGGGCGCGGATCTCGGCCAAGGTCTCCGGCGAGGAGTTTGCCGGCCGCGTGCTCGGGCTCGAGCCGTTCACCGAGGCGAGCGACATGGGGGTCGTGCGGCAGGGCCACCGCCTGGTGATCCTGACCGACGGCGGGGCGGTGCGCTCGGCGGATCTCACCGGCATCGCGGAGCTCTCGATCCTCGACGAAGGGCTGCGGGCCGACGTCGTGCGGCTACTCGATCTGGCGCTCGAGGGGCGACGCGCCGACGCCAAGCGGCTCGCGGTCACCGCCTCGGGCAAAGGGGAACGGGAGTTGCGTGTCGGTTATCTCGTCGAGATGCCGGTCTGGAAATGCTCGTACCGGCTGATCCTCGATCCCGAGGACAAGGAGAAAGCCCTGCTGCAGGGGTGGGCGCAGGCCGAGAACACCAGCGGCGAGGACTGGGAGAACATCGGGATCTCCTTCGTCGCCGGCAACCCGCTCTCGTTCTCGATGGACATGTACACGCCGCTGTTCGTGCCACGACCGCAGGTGCCGGTGCCCGGGCTGCAGAACCTCGCGGTGAACTGGGGCGCGGGGTCGGCGCCCGAGGCCAGGGACGACGCGTCGGGCGGCCGCAAGTCGATCCAGGCACTGGCGCCTCAGCGGAGCAATCTCGGCCGGCTCGAGACGGCCAACGCCCCCGCACCGGCCGCCGCCGGCTTCGCCGCCCAGCGCATGGACCGGCCCGCCGAGGCCGACGCGCTCGAGGAGCCGCAACTGGCTGCGCTGGTCGAGGCCAGCGGCGGCGCGGCGGCGCAAGGCGCCCGCGTCGGCGAACTCTTCAGCTACGAGGCGCGCGACCCCGTCAGCATCCCGCGCGGGCAGGCGGCGCTCGTACCGATCGTGTCGAAGCGGATCGCC
Source organism: uncultured bacterium (assembly GCA_964513745.1). GTDB lineage: Bacteria > JAUVQV01 > JAUVQV01 > JAUVQV01 > DATDCY01 > DATDCY01. Next base: position 4,862 of record CAZEOK010000094.1, on the reverse strand, counting down.
GGGCGCCGGGTACTGGTCTACCAGGCCTCCTTCTCGCCGCGGCCGGTGAACGCCTGGGTCCTCGCCAACGACACCGACCTGACCTTCGAGGCCGGCGCGGTGACGCTCTTCGAGGGGAGCACATCACTCGGCGAGGGGATCCTCGGCCACACCCTTCCTCCCGGCGGACAGGAAGTCGTCCCGTACGCCGTCGACGCGTCAGTGGACGTGACGCCGAAGATCTCGTCACGGCAGGAGCCGTACATCCGCGGCACGGTCGCCGACGGCGTGTTGCAGCTCACGAGGGTCGAGGTTCTCGCGAGCACCTGGACCCTCGTCAACCGCGGCAAGGAGCGGGCGACGCTCTGGCTGCATCAGCCTGTCAATCCCCTCTACAAGCTCGCCAAACCCGAAAAGCCGCTCAAGGAGGTTGGCGGCAACTACCGCTTCGAGGTCGTGCTGGCGCCGGGCGAGACGAAGGAGTTCGGCGTCGATGAGCGCCGGGAGGTCAGCGAGGCGGTCTACCTGGCAAACGAAGACGAAACGCGGCTGCGCTTCTTCGCGGCCGGGCCCTACCTCTCCGAAAAGACGCGCCGCTTTCTCGTCGAGATCGGCGACCTGCTGGCCGCGAAGTCCGCGCAGCAGCGCCTGATCAACGAGGGACAGGAGCAGATGCGACGGCTCGCCGAGGAGGAGGAGCGCCTGCGACGGAACATCGGCTCCGTGAACTACAATCAGCCGAAGGAGGCCGAACTGCGGGCCAAGTGGATGGCCGCGCTCGCCGCCGCCGAGGACAAGCTCGCCGCATTGCGCGGCCGCGCGGATGATGCCGGCGCGAAGGTCAGGGCGCTCGAGGAGCAGCTCGCGGAGAAGATCCGCGGCTATCGGGACGAGTGAGGGGATGAACTATCCCGCGAGCATCCCCGTCACCGTCGACAAGAGCCACATCACCGTCCTCGGCGAGAAGCTCTACGCCGAGAGCATCGAGCTGCTGCGCGAGCTGGTGAACAACGCCTTCGATGCCGACGCCACGGAAGTGCGCGTCGAGGTCTCGCCCGAGCGGATCGCGGTCGCCGACGACGGCAGCGGCATGGACTTCGAGGGGCTCGTCCAGTACTTCAACATCGGCTCTCCCGGCAAGCGCCTGCAGAGCCGCTCCCCCCGCTTTCACCGGGTGCGCATCGGCCAGTTCGGCATCGGCAAGTTCTCCTCACTCACGATCGCCCAGCGCTTCGAGGTCCTGACCCGGCGCGGGAAGTTCGCCGCGCGCGTGGTCTTCGACAAGACGGCCTGGGAGGCCGACAGGGATACCTGGAGCCTCCCGCTCGAGGTGCTCGATCCGGACGCGCGCGCAACCGACGGCACGACGGTGACGCTCACCGGGCTGACGCGCTCCTTCGACCCGGCCGAGGTCGAGCAGCGCCTCGTGACGGGTACCCCCCTGCGCGCCGATCACTTCCGCGTGTTGCTCAACGACCACCCGGTCACGCCGCGCAGCCTGACCGGCGCCCGCTTGCCCATCCTCGAGGGTTCGCCCTTCGGGCCGATCCACGGCGAGATCGTGATCGTCCCGGCCAGCGCCGCCGACGCGAAGGACGTCGGCATCGAGATCCGCGTCAAGGGCGTCATGGTCCGCCGCGAGTTGTTCGGCCTGGAGATCGCGGCGGGCAAGGACGCGACCCGGGTCCGCGGCGAGGTCAACGCCGACTTCCTCCCCGTGACCTCCGACCGCAGCGGCTTCATCCTCGACTCGCCCGAGCACCTCGCCTTCCGCGAGGCGATGGGGCGGGTGGCGCACGAGGTCGCCCGAGTCCTCGCGAAGACCTCCGCCGTGCGGGAGACCCGCCGCTCCGGCAAGGCCGTCAAGGAGGTCCTGCAGCGCATCCACGGCGCGCTCGCGCGCAACCCCGAGTTCTCCCCCTTCGGCCCGATCCCCTACGGCGAGAAGCAGCCCGGGCTCGGGGGCGCGGCGGTGGTCGGCGGCAAGGGGGCGGGCGCGGGGCAACCGACGGGGGAGACCGTACCGGAGCCGGGCGAGCCCAAGCCCGAGAAGCCGAAGAAGCCGCCCAAGCCGAGGAAGCCGAATCCGCTCCTCAAGCGCCTGACTCCGGACGCCGTCGTCAAGCGGATGCGCTTCGGGAAGATGGCGGTGACCTGCGTCATCGACCACTTCGGCGCCGAGGGGCCGGAGGTCTTCAGCGAGGAGAACGCGATCTACCTCAATGCCGACCACCCGCTCTTCGACCGCGAGTCCGACAGCCCCCGCTCCTTTACGATGCACGTCGCCCGGCTCTTCGCGCAGGAGATCGCTCTGATGCAGAACCCGCGCAACCCGCGCAAGGCGTTCGAGCTGCAGAGCCGGATCCTGCGGGAGGCCTTTCGGGAGGAGATCAAACCGGGGCGGTGAGGGGGCGGCAGATCCAGTTCTCTCATGCAGTTGAAGTTACAATACCGTCACCCGATGTAACTTTGCGGGTCTTAAATTACATACTCTCAGTTTTACCGGCTTGCATCCTCGAACCGATGCGCATGGCTCACGGTGAACTTCAGATCATTGGCCGCCTCGATGATATCGTCCGGAATCAGCTTGTATTCCCAAGACTTACCGTCCGGAATATCTGATACCGTCTGACACCAACGAAGCGCAGCGACGGCTTTCTCTTTGACCTCGACGAGATACTTTGTATCGGCGGTCTCGACGATGAAGTCCGGATTGTAGTTTCTGCCGCGCCAGAAGATCGGGATGTTTCCCTCGGGCGGGCGGACCCATTTGAGCACCGCCGAATCCTGCTCGAGAATCGCAGCGAAGTCCTTCTCCGGCGTGGAGTCGAAGGGGACCTCCGACCTCGGTACCTGGTCGGCGTAAGGCGACAGTCCCTTTTCCCTCAGGATCGACTTTGAATACCCTCGAAATTTGACGCAAGCCTGCCCGGAAGGAACACCCCGGCAAACAACCGCAGGAGCAGCCCGAGAGAATTTTCGCGTCGGGAAGCCGGATGGGAACCTTTTCAAGGGTAGCGAGCGGCCCTCAGGGCTGCTTCGGCTCCTCCCCCGGCGGGCAGTCCACCTTGACGTTGCAACCGTCGTCCTTCTCGTCGCGGAAGAGCTCCAGGGATCCGGCGCCCAGGAGGCGCGACGGGTCGATGTTGAGCACCGGTTCGGCGCGGAAACACTCGGCGCGGATGTAGGCGAGGATCCGCTTCTCGCCGCGGATGACCGACATCCCCTCGGGGCCGGGCACCAGAAGCACCGGCACCTCTTCGATCCCGAGCAGCGCCAGCAGCCCGCGGTTTATCCCCGGGTCGTAGGAGGCCGAGCGCTCCACCCCCGGCAGGTCCAGTCCGGCGATCTGATCGATCGGGTTGAAGTGGAAATTGCAGCTGTTGCACAGATCCAGCGTCCGCAGCACCTCGGCGCAGTGGGGGCAGCTCGACGAAAAGACCAGGTAGACCTGCTTGGCCGGGGCGGCGCAGCGGCGCACCCCGTACGTCCCGCCGTCGAGCGCGCGCCCTCCGGACGCGGGCTGGACGATGCCGAAGCTCAGCACGGAGAAGGCCGCCAGCGACGCGGCGAGGACTGCGGCCGCCCGCAGCGCCTGCCGCGTCCCGACGAGCAGGTTGAGCAGCGCCACGAGCGCGAAGACCGTGAGACACCAGGCGCAGAAGGCCTTCGCGACAAAATATTGATAACCGAAGAGCACGCCCTCGACCGCGATTCCGGCCAGCAGGACCAGGCCGAGCAGACGCCTGGCGATCCCCGCTGCTTGTGCGCGCCATGCAAGAACGGCCACCCCGAGAAAAAACGCGAGACCCGCGAGGTTGATGAACAGGGGCGGCAGGCGCGTCAGCCCCTCGACAACGCGGCACCCCTCATCGAGACAGATCGCCTCGCCCCGCATCGCCAGCAGCAGGGATTGCACGGCCGCACCGAGCGCGCCGAGAAGCGAGAGACTGACCGGGAGTGCGCGTTTCACGCTCACATGGACACCAGAGACAAAGTTCAGTTCCGCGGCCGGCTAGTCACGGTCGCCTTTCTGGCCGACGAAGAAGTCCTTCTTGTCGCGGAAGAGGACGTTGAAGGTGGTCAGCGATCCGTAGACCCGCGTGATGTACTGCTGCAGATCGACCTTCTCCGCGTCGGTCAGCACCTTGTGTGCGTTGATCTGCGCTTCGAGAACGCGCAGCCGGTCGCGCACCATGATGATCTTGTGGAAGAAGGCCTCGATCGGAACGCTCTTGGGCGCCTGTGCCGCGTCCTGCGGCTTGAGCACGAGCTCGCCGCCCTGCCAGCGCTGACCGATCGCGATCGCCGGCGTTTCCTCGCGCTCCTGCTGCACGAGCGCGAGCCGCAGCAGGTCGTGAGCCTCCCGCTCGATGTCGGAAAAAAGCGCAAGCTCCGCGCTCGGCACCGTCAGGCGCTCGGCTTGGCGGGCGAAGAGAACTGCCGCCACCTGTGAGTCGCCGTACCCCGCCGTCTCCTCCACGACTCCCGGGCCCTTCCGTTCATGACGGACGAGGTCGCCCTTCATCAGATCGATCGACATATCGCTCCCTTCCCCGGCCTCACTCGAGCTCGAAATACTTCTTATTGTTTCCCCGGCTCTTCTCGACCGGGTACTTCGCGGCGTTCGCGCGGATCTTCGACTCGACCGCCGGCTCCAGGTCGACCCCGAGCCGGTCCGCCAGCCGCACCGTGTAGATGAAGACGTCGGCGAGCTCCTCGGCCACCTGTTGCTTCGCCTCGGGCGGCAGTTGGCCGCTCTCCTGTTCGGTGAGCCACTGGAAGTGCTCCATCAGCTCGGCGGCCTCGACCGCGAGGGCCATCGCGAGGTTCTTCGGCGCATGGAACTGCTCCCATTCGCGCTCGCGGGCGAAAGCGCGCAG
>CAZEOK010000093.1:0-12962 GCA_964513745.1 uncultured bacterium | reverse complement strand
AGGCGCCTCGTTGCGCTGGCAAGCGTGAGGTGATCGGCTATGATTCGCTGTAGTGTTAAGTTCAGGAACCTTGACTTCCGCCTCCGGCGACGCAAAAATCCCCACGACCGACTGCAGAGCGATAGCGCCCGTGTAGACGGTCGGTTGCCGTCCAGAGCGAGCCAACCCGCGCGCCGGGGACGTCGAGGGGTGTATCGATCGCCGTTGGGTGAACAACATCCGCGAAATTCGAGGGCCAGACCGGCGTGGGGTGACATTGATGAGTGACCACCACGGCGTCGCACCTTGATGGCCACCCGTGTTCGTGCAGGGATCTGGACCTGTTTCGGCGCTGCCGTCCTGCTCGCCGCCTTCGGGGTGCTGCGCAACGTGCAGCGTATCGGGATCATGCAGGATCCGGACTGGCATTTCCATCTTGCGTTGAGCCGGCTGGGCCTCGCACGCTTCCCGGTCCGGCAGGTCCCGCAGCTCACGGGGCTGGGCTGGGACCGGCAGTTCGTCGACAAGGAATTCCTTTTCCACGCCCTCACGACCGCCGGCACGGCCGCCGCCGGCGATGCGGGGTTCTACCTGGTGAGCGCTCTGCCCACCGTCGCCACGCTGATCTTCCTGCTGCTTGCAGCCCGCCGCGGTGTCGGTCCGCTCGGGGCGGTGGCACTCGTCGGCCTGGGGACACTCGGCACGGCGGAGTTCGCCAAGCGCCTGCTCTTCGTGCGTCCCCACACGCTCGGGGTGGCGTGTTTCTGCGCGCTCTGGCTGGCTCTGCTCGCGCGGCGCCGGGGCTGGGCCGCCGCGGCCGGGCTGGCCTACGCCCTGGCGTACCACGCCTTCTATCTGCCGCTGACCTTGTGTGCCGTGGCGATGGCGTTGGGCCTGCGCCACGACCGCAGACTCGTTGGATCGGGAGCGGCCGGCGCGCTCGGGATCGGTGCGGGAGTCTTCCTCAATCCCTACTTCCCCGAAACGCTGCGACTGACCTGGATCCACCTCGGGATCGCATTGAGCCGTCCTGCCTCGGAGGGTCTGGATTACGGTGCGGAGTTGATCCCGCTCTCCGGGAACGTCTTTCTCTCGGCGTTCGCGGTGCCGCTCCTGCTCTTCACGCTGGCCGCGGTGATCTCCCTTGCCCGCGCGCGCCGCGGCGCGGCGGCCGATCTCGACGGGGACGTGGCACTCGCGACCGCCGGCATCTTCTGGGTGGCAACGCTCCAGAGCCCGCGCGGCGTGGAGTATGCCGTACCCGCCACGGTGATCGCTCTCTCGCGTCTCTGGCCGGCATCCCGCGACGGCCGGCTCGCGCAAGCTGCGGCTTGCGCCCTGGCGCTTCTGCACGTGGCTGCCGCCCTGGCCTTCTGGCGATCGGAGCCGGCGGAGAATACCGCGCACGATGGCGTTCGAGCGGCCGTTGCGCACATCCCTCGGGACGGGGGGCTGGTCTTCAACTGCGAGTGGTACCTGACGCCGCCCCTGCTGCTCGAGCGGCCGGATCTGCGCGTGCTCGACGCGCTCGACCCGAGCCTGCTCGTCGCGGCCGCGCCCGGCCTCGCGGCGGAGCGACGCGCGTTCAACCGGGGCGAACTGCCGGACCCCTGGGCCCTGATGCGTCGAATCGGGGCTCGCTGGGTCCTGAGCCGGGAGGCCCGGGTCGTGGAGCGCCTTGAGCGTGAGCCGGGCTTCGCACGCCGGTATCCCCGGGACTTCGCCGAGGTGACGCGGGTCTCCGAACAGCCGTTCCTCTACGAGGTGCTGCCGGAACCGCGCACGGCGTTCGCCGTCTCCTGGCGGGCGTGGTCGCCGCCGCCCGCAGCTGTGATCAACCTCCCGGCCATCGCCTCCGCGAGGGACGTCCCCTGGGAGACGCTTTCGCCCGCGGCAGGGGCGGCCTGGCTCGACCTGGCTTCCTACGTGGCCGCGCGGGGCCACGCACCTCCCGCGGGCAGCGCCTCGTGTGTCCGGCTGCAGCCAGCGGCGGCCGAGATCGACGCGCACCGGGGGGCCGGGTGGCTCGGCGTGGGTGGCGGCCGCTCGGTGCGGGTGTGGTTCAACGGTCGACCACTGTTCACCTCGGTGCGCTTCTTCGAAGAGCCGCGCCTGGTGCAGGCGCTCATCCCGCTGCCGTCCCCGCTAGCGCCGGGGGACCGCGTGGATCTCCTGGCATGCTCCGCGCGCGGGGCTCCTTACCACGGGGCCGCGCTCTCGTTCTGGACGGATCGCGACCTGATCTCGTTCGCGACTGCGAAAGGTCTGAACACGCTCTGGGCGCCGCCCGACCCCACTCCCTGGGGCTGGAAGGCGCCGTTCTCGCCAGTGGGCCCGGCCCCCGCGGCGCTCCCCGTCCCGGCGCAGTCGCTGATCGGGACGTCACGGGGTGAGGGGTCCTGATGTCCCGCGTCCTTGTCAGCGCACTCCAGGTGGCCGCGCGACACCTGCGGGGCCTTGCCCCAGGGGGAAGAACCCTTATCATCGTCCCATGAGCGATTCGCAGGGCGTCACCCAGGCAGAACAGGCATGCGCTGAAAACGCGGCGTCACCTCTCCTGGAGGTCGCCGGCCTCGTCAAGACCTTCGGGGGCGTCAGGGCTGTGGACGCGCTGACATTTTCACTTGCCGCCGGCGAGTTCGTCGGCCTCCTCGGGCCCAACGGGGCAGGCAAGACCACCACGATCAAGATGCTGACCGGTCTCATGCGTCCCGGTGCCGGCACGATCCGGTATTACGGCCGCGACTTCCTGCGCTTCCCGCTCCGGGCCAAGCGGGATTTCGGCGTCGTACACCAGGTCAGCAACCTCGACCGCGATCTCACGGCCCGCGAAAACCTGACCTTGCACGCCGTGCTGCACGGTCTCGGCGGCGCCCGGCGGCGCGAGAGGATCGAGGAGGCCCTGCATTTTGCGGGTCTTGAAGCCTCGGGGGACCGACCGGTCAAGACGTTCTCCGGCGGCATGGGGCGTCGCCTCGTGATCGTGCGCGCCCTGCTGCACGAGCCGAAGATGCTCTTCCTCGACGAGCCGACGGTTGGTCTCGATCCGCAAATCAGGCGGGACCTGTGGGACCTGATCATCCGGATCAACCAGTCCCAAAGGACCGCCATACTTCTGACGACACACTACATCGAGGAGGCGGAGCGGCTCTGCTCGCGCGTCCTGATCCTCAACGAAGGCAGGCTTGCCGCCGAAGGCGCTCCCGGCGATCTCAAGCGGGGGATCGGGAAATTCGTCGTGGAGCTGTTGCACGACGAGGGGATGGAGGAGGCCATCTTCGAAAGCCGCGAGGAGGCGCTCGCCCAGCTGGGCACTTGCACCGGATCGTGCAAGGTGCGGGAGGCGACGCTGGAGGATGTCTTCTTGCGGCTGACCGGCCGCCGGATCGAGCGGTAGGGGACTCTCATGTGGAACGGGGTGCGGGGCGTCCTCTACCGAGAGTTGAAGGTCTTCTCCAGGCGCGCCAGCAAGCAGATCCTCGCCTCCCTGATCTCGCCACTGCTTTTTCTAGTCGCGTTCGGCTGGGGCTTCGGCCGGGGGGTGACCATGGAGGGGGTATCCTACCTGACGTTTCTCGTCCCCGGTCTCATCGCGATGAGCAGCCTGAACCAGAGCTACGCCATCGCCCAGGAGCTGAACATCTCACGCTTTTATTTCCACGTCTTCGACGAGTTCCTGATCGCCCCGGTCACCCCGCTCGGGATCGTTCTCGGGGAGACGCTCTATGGCATGCTCCGCGGGCTTGTGAGCGCCGCACTCATCCTCCTGATCGCCTTGCCCTTCGAATTCCCGTTCGCCCCGACGCCGCTTTTCTTCGCGGCCCTGGCTGTCCACACCTTCATCTTCGCGGCCCTCGGCGTCGCGCTCGCAATGCTCGTCCAGGACCATGCGGGGCAGGCTGCCGTGACCAACTTCGTGGTCACCCCGATGATCTTCCTCAGCGGAACGTTCTTCTCGCTGGAGCGGCTGCCGGCGCAGTTCAAGCTGGCCGTCTCCCTGCTCCCCCTCTCCCATTCGGTGCGGGTCATCCGGGGGGCCTTCCTCGGCAGGCCCGCCGACCCGGTCGACCTGGCAGTCCTGATCCTCTTCGCCGCGGGCTTCTTCGTGCTCGCGCTGCTGGCCGTGAAGAGGGTCGAGGCCTGAGCGGAGAAGGCAGTGCTCCGTGGCGTGAAGGTACCCGCTGTCTTCCGCGGACCACCGAGGGCTCTGCCCGGGGTCACGAGCCGTCCGAACCTTGACTTCGGCTTGCGGCAACGCGAAACTTCCCACGACGAACGGAAAAGCGCGGCCGGTTCGCTTGCCCCGAGAGGGAGAAGGAACGTCCCATGGGGAAAAACCACCGTCTCCTGATCGGCATGTTCCTGGCGGCATGGACCCTGGCGGTTTTTGCCCGGGCGGTGACCTTCGAATTCGTCAACTACGACGACAACATCTATGTCTATGAAAACGCCTTCGTCACACAAGGCCTGACGTGGGCGGGCGCCAGGTGGGCCTTGACCAGCGTCGATTTCGGCAACTGGCACCCACTCGCCTGGTTGTCGCACATGCTCGACGTCCAGGTTTACGGCTTGACGCCGTGGGGGCACCACCTCACCAGCATTCTCATTCACGCAGCGAACGCCGTTCTGCTGTTCCTGATCTTCAATGGGATGACGGGAGCCCGGTGGCCCAGCGCTTTCGTGGCCGCGCTCTTCGCCGTTCACCCGCTGCGTCTCGAGTCCGTCGTCTGGGTCTCCGAGCGCAAGGACGTGCTTGCCGCATTCTTCGCCCTGGCGAGCCTGCGGGCCTACCTGGCCTACTGCCGTCGCCCGTCGCCCGGGGCCTACCTGCTCGCCGTTGTCGCCTGCGCCCTCGGTCTCGCAGCCAAGCCGATGCTTGTTCCCCTGCCGCTCGCCTTCCTCATCCTCGAATTCTGGCCGCTCGGTCGCCTGACTTCCCGGCGATCTCCCGGCAACCGCTTCCGGGCCGGCAAGCCCTCGAGTCGGCAGTCTCCGCCGGTTGCGCAGCCTGACGGCGAGGCGAGCAGGGCGCCGATCCCGCTGGGGCGGCTGCTCCTCGAGAAGGTGCCGTTCCTGACGCTGTCGGCGCTCGCAACGGTTGTCACTTCCCTGGCCCAAAAGGAGCACTATCTGCCAACCGGCATCGTCCGGCACCCCCTGGGTGAGCGGCTGGCCAACGCCGTCATCTCCTGCTGGGCCTACATCGGCAAGCTGCTCGTCCCCGGCGGTCTTGCCGTCTTCTACCCCTTCCCGCCCACGCCGATCCCCCGGGGGAAGGCGTTCCTCGCGCTCGGATTGCTCGCCGCGATCACCTGGCTCGTGATCCGCGAGCGTCGCCGCCTTCCCTTCCTGTCGATGGCCTGGTTGTGGTTTCTGGCCTGGCTGGCACCCGTGATCGGCATCATCCAGGTGGGCGAGCTGGCCATGGCCGATCGCTATACCTATCTTGCCTCCACCGGCATCGCCGTCGCGCTCGTCTGGGGCGGGGTGGCGTTATGCCGAGCAGTCCCACGCCTTCGCGTGGCGTTCGCTCCCCTGGCGGCCCTGATTCTCACCGCCCTCACCATCGCAACCGCCGCCCAGGCGAGGTACTGGCGCGACAGTGTCAGTCTCATGGAGCACGCCCTTGCGGTCACGTCGGCGAACTACATCGCTCACAACGATCTCGGCAGCGCCCTGATCCGCCTGGGGCGCATCGAGGCGGCCATCCCGCACTTCGAGGCGGCGCTGCGCATCCGGCCCCGGCACTTCACCGCCGCCTACAACCTCGGGATCGGCAATCTCAGGATCAAGAGATTCCGGGAGGCCGCGGCGGTACTGGAAAAAGCCCGGATCCTGAATCCGCGCGACAACAACGCCCCGCTGTACCTGGGCGTTGCCTACGCGGAGCTCGGAAGACACGCCGAGGCGACGGCGCAGTTCAAGCGTGTCCTGTTTGCTGATCCAGGCAACACCGAGGCGCGCAGCGCTCTCGCCCTAGCCCTCCAGCACTCCTCCGCCGATGGGCTTTGAAAGACTGCTCAATAACACAGCCTACCCTGACCGGCACCCATCCGCCACCCGGCCTTTGGCACGGTGGGGGGCGTTACCCCCGCCCCCTGCGCTCCCGAGCCTGGAGGAGCCGGGGTGCCCAGAGGTCGAGGAGCTCGCCCAGTTCCTTGAGGATCGTGATCGCGGCCATCCCGGCCACCGGGTTGGGGCCGTGGCGCGTCACAAAGGGCGCGGCCATGACCGCGAAGAAGAGGAGCAGCATCGTGCCCCCGCCGGCAAGCTCCAGCGGCCGCCGCGTCGTGCCCGCCCCCGCGTGGGCGGCGAAGAGATCCTGCACGAGGCGCAGCAGGCGGCCTGCGATAACGGCCAGGAGCGGCGCGCGGATGTCGTGCGCGACGAGCGCGCCGATCCGCGCGAAGCCGTCGTCCACCGCCTCCTGGAGCGATGGGTAAGGCCCGAACACGATCATCGCGAAGAATCCGTAGAAGAGGATGAACGCCAGCTCGACGACGATGGTGGTCTGCCGACCCGCGCGGTCCGTCAGGAACGCCCACCGGACGAGGTCGGTGAGCGCGACACAGGCGCCGTCGAGGACAAAAAGCAAGACGAGGGCAGCGGCATCCCAGCCGAGCAGGAAGATGCCGTAGAGGGAGGCGGCGAGCGAGATGAGGGCCGCCAGGGAGCGGTACATGAGCGTGGAAGCGGCCGCCGGAGGGATTCCCGCCGGACCGCCGAGCGCAGCGCGCACGTCTTGCCTCCCGTGATGAGCCCCGGGTGCAATTGTTCACAGCGCAGAGGGGCTGTCAAACCCGGGGCGCTGATTCCTGTCAACGGGGGCCGGTGCCACCTCTCCTCGAGCCGTTGACCATGTCGATCTTGTGTCACTCGCCTGCGTCAGAAGGCACCAGGCGCGTTACTGGACCTATACTATGCCATTCAGTACAGGAGAGAGGTGACCATGACCGCGCAAGGCCGGGATGCGGGACAAGAGGCGTTACGACCAGCGGTCGTTCTGTTCGGGACCGGGATGAAGGAATTGGGCCGCCCCGAGCCGGGGCGCCGGCGAGCGATCCGGCTGCTCCTTGCGCTCGCCCTTGTGGCGCTGACCGGGCTCGTGTTCTTCCCCGTCGCCCGCTTCGAGTTCATCAATTACGACGACCCGATCTACGTCTTCGACAACGCCCACGTCACGCGCGGTCTCACGGGGGGCGGCATCGCCTGGGCGCTCGGCGATCGGAGCATGCTCTGGCTCCCCCTGACCTGGATCTCGCTCATGGCCGACGTGTCCCTCTTCGGCGTGAACCCCGGGATGCATCACCTCGTCAACGTGCTCTACCATGGCGCCGCCACGGTCGTCCTCTTCCTCGTCCTGGCTGCCATGACGGGCACGCTCTGGCGCAGCGCGCTGGTCGCGGTGTTGTTCGCGCTCCACCCGCTGCACGTGCAGTCCGTCGCCTGGATCTCCGAGCGCAAGGACGTCCTCTGCGGTTTCTTCCTCATGCTGGTTCTGGGCGCCTATCTCGCCTATGCGAAACGCCCCGGCCCCGGGCGCTATCTCCTCGTGCTTCTGCTTTTCGCGCTCGGGCTCATGGCCAAGCCGATGCTTGTCACCGTGCCGCTTGTGCTGCTGCTTCTGGACTTCTGGCCGCTCGGCCGCCTGTTCCCGCGCAGCGCGTCGTCGACGCTTCCCGGGGGGCGCTCCGCCACTGCCGCCGTTGTCCGCGCGGTGGCCGAGAAACTGCCCCTGATGCTTCTCGCCGCCGGGGCGCTGATCCCGATGTTCCTCCCCAGCCAGGCCGTTCTCGTCGCCGGCCGAGTCAGCCAGCCCATGATCTACCCGTTGAGCATGAGGTTGGTAAACTCGCTCGTTTCTTTTCCCTTCTACGTCTGGAAGATGCTCTGGCCCGTCGATCTGTCGATCCTCTACCCCCATCCCCGCACCTTCTTCCCCGTCTGGATGGTTGCCGTCGCGGTGCTGATGCTTATCGCAGCATCGGCTTACGGCTTGCGCGCCGCGCGCCGGCAGCCGTGGCTGCTGATGGGGTGGTGCTGGTACGTCACAACGCTCATCCCGGTGGCCGGAGCAGTCCAGATCGGGGATCATGTCGTGGCCGATCGATATAGTTACCTCCCCCTCGTGGGGCTCTTCATTGCGGTCGCCTGGGGGGGCGCGGCATTCCTGCGAGGCCGACCTGCCCTCGGGAAAGCGTTGCTGCCCTCCGCCGCTGTCGCGATCCTGGTACTCTTTGCCCTCGCCCGCCGGGAGGTGGGGTTCTGGCGCAACAGCCTGACCATCTTCGGTCGTGCGATCGAAGTGACCGACGGGAACTACATCGCGCTGGACCAGGTCGGCATGGCCTACGCCTCTCTCGGCCGGCCGGCCGAGGCCATCGAGAAGTTCCGGGCGTCAATCGCGGCCTATCCCTGGCGATCGAGCGCTCACTACAATCTCGGCAGTGCCCTCGGGCTCAGTGGCCGCACCCGAGAGGCCATCGAATCTCTGAACAGAGCCGTCCTCATCAACCCGGGCGACGCCATGGCGCACAACAACATCGGTGCGGCGCATCTCGACCTGGGCCGTCCCGAGGAAGCCATGAAGAGCATCGAAACGGCGCTGCGTCTGGACCCGGGCATGGCCCAGGCCCACTTCAACAGGGGGCGCGCCAGCGTACTCCTGGGGCAGAAGGCCACGGCGCTGGAGGAGTACGGGGTCCTCCGGCAGATTGACGGTCGGCTGGCCGGCGAGCTGCTGGATCTGGTCGTCCGCACTTGCCGATGACGCGGGTTTCGGCGGACTCCGGTAACGCGAAGATCCTGCCGTTGAACGGTCGGACTACCATTCGCCTTGCCGTCGGCGTGCTGCTGTTGACGCTCCTGAGCGCCGCCGTCTTCCACGGGGCGGCGGGATTCGGCTTCGTCGCCTTCGATGACGAGGAGTACGTCGTGCGCAACCCCCATGTGCTCGCCGGGCTCACCCCGGCGGGGACGGCCTGGGCGCTGCGGACCACGACGATGGGGAGCTGGCACCCGCTCACGTGGCTCTCGCTGATGCTCGACGTGGAGCTCTTCGGACCAGACCCCCGGTGGATGCACGGCACGAGCCTGCTGCTGCACACGGCCAACGGCGTCTTGCTCTTCCTGCTGCTGCGCGGCCTGACGGGAACCTTCTTCCGCAGCCTCCTCGTTGCGGGGCTGTTTCGCGCCCACCCGCTTCATGTCGAGCCCGCGGTCTGGGTGTCGGAGCGCAAGGACACGCTCTCGACGTTCTTCTGGATACTCGGCGCGCTCGGCTATCTGCGCCATGCGCGCCACCCTGGTGCGGCGCGGTTCGTGCCGGTCGCGTTGCTTCTCGTGCTCGCGCTCGCCTCGAAGCCGATGGCCGTCACGTTCCCGCTCACGCTGGTGCTGCTGGACTTCTGGCCCCTCGGGCGGCTCCGTGGCGGCGCGCTCGGTCCGCTCATCGAGAAGATCCCGCTGCTGGCGATCGCGGTGGCGGCCGCTGCCTACACCGGCTATGCCCAAAGGCTCGCCGGCGCCGTCATCTCGCTGGAGTCGATACCGCTGGGCTCCCGCGTGGCGAACGCCGCGGTCTCCATCGTCTGGTACTGCGCCAAGGCTGTCTGGCCCTCCCGCCTTGCCTTTTTCTATCCCCATCCGGGGAGCGCGACCGCCGTCGGCCCGGCAATCGCCGCGTCCGCGGGAATCCTGGCGGCGACCGCGCTGATGTTGCGCTTTCGTCAGCGTGCGCCCGCCCTGCTGACCGGCTGGATCTGGTTCCTCGTCACGCTCTTCCCGGTGATCGGGATCGTGCAGGCCGGGACACAGGCCCGGGCCGATCGCTACACCTACGTCCCGCTCGTCGGTCTCTTCCTTGCCGCAGCGTGGGTCCTGCCCGCCGCGCGGGTCAGTCGTCGAGTCGCGGCGGCCCTCGGCCTGCTCGCCGTGGCGTGGGTGGGGGGCCTCGGTGCCGCAGCCCGCGTTCAGGCTGCGCACTGGCGGGACACGCGCTCGCTCGCGGAGCACGCCGCCCGCGTGGCGCCGAGCTGGATGGCGCTCCAGCACCTGGCCGTTACCGCCCAGATCGAGGGGCGTGGGGAGGAGGGGCTCGCCCTGATGCGCCTGGCACACGACCTCGAGCCGGGTAATCCACAGGTGCATTACAACCTCGGGTGGCTGCACGAGCGGCGCGGCGATCTGGCCGGGGCGCTCTCGTGGTACCAGCGCGCTGCCGCGGGGATGCCGAGGGACGCGGCGCCCCGGACGGCCGCAGGCACGGTCCTGTCGGCGCTCGGCCGGCAGCGCGAGGCGATCCCCTGGCTGGAGCAGGCGACATCGCTCGATCCGCTCTCCTCACGCGTCAGGGCCGCGTTGGGCGCCGCGCTCCTGCGCGCCGGGGACGCCGGCCGCGCCGAGAACCAGCTGCGGGAGGCATTGCGGATCAACCCCGCGGAACCGAATGCCCGGATTGACCTCGGCTACAGCCTCGCCGAGCGCGGACGGACCGCGGAGGCTGTCGAGGAGTTCCGCGCGATCCTGCGGCAAAATCCGCGCGACGAGCAGGCGCGCGAGGCGCTGCTGCGGCTCGGCATGCGGCCCTGAGGCCGCGGCGTCGCCGGCTTCAGAACCGGCTTCTAAAACGGTTCTTGACGAGCCTTCTCAGCCGGATGGCGGCATTCAAAGGAAAAACCAGCGCTGCATAGCACAGCTCTGCAATACGGGTGGACGATTGTGTGTAATAGACCGGACGGAGCAGATTGGTCTGCTCACTGATAAGCCCTTCCCTGATGGCGATCTCGCGCATTCTCGTGTGAGGCTCGATCCGTATCCGGTTGATCATGAAAATCCTCTTCATTCTCGGGCCGAGTCTGCGTTTCGTTTGTATCAGGAATATCATCATATCAAGCAGCGATCTCAGGGTAGCGCCGGGAGGATTGAGGAAGAAACTGAAGCCGACGTTGATATCCCCGATCTTGCTCGCCGTTTCAACGACATTCAGGATATCTCTGCTGGTGTAGTTTTTATTCAGGAGCCTCAGCGACTCGTCGGAAAAAGCATCCGTCGAGAAAGGGAAGGCAACGCAGCCGGCCTCCATGGCCAGACGTGCAAAGCTTTCGGTAAAGAACTTTTCGTTGGTCCAGCAGGACCACGTGATGTCGAGTTTTCTGGACAGGATCTCCCGACAAATTGCTTCCCCGCGGTCTACGGGGATGTTGAAGACAGGGTCGACAAAGGCAAAGTGCCGGATTCCGGCGGTTGCGACGAGAAACTCGATTTCATCCACGATGTCCCGAGGGGTCCTTATCCGCACGTTGTTGCCGGCAAGGAATGAATAGGGACAATAGGCGCAACCCAGGCAACAACCGCGCTTGCTGTCGATGCCGATTCCTATGGTGCGCGAAAGGTAGCGGCGCAGTTCGAAAAGGTCGTAGGCCGGGCGTGGAAGATTCAGGAAATCAACGGATTCGCGCTGCCCGGTAAAGACAATCTGCCCGCCTTCTCTCAGGTACAACCCCTTGACCGCTGAAGGATTATCAAGCGAGCGGAGAAGCTCGGGGAAGGAGTTTTCACCTTCGAGAAAAACTCCAACATCGATATCGGGGTTATCCGCCATGACCTCCCGTGCAAAGAGCGAAAACCCGCTTCCGCCGACAATGATCTTTGCCCGAGGTTTCCTTTCCCGCACGAAGCGGATCAGCTTGACGAAGTCGGGATAGAAAAACTCACGGCCTATGTAATCGACGGAGTCAATGTTTCGGAGGGACACGCCGACCACGTCCGGATCGAAGCTGCTCAGCTTTTCGGCGAGGGCGGTCCGGGCACGGTGCCCCGCGATATTCGGGTCGAATACAGCCACATCGTGATCGCCCCTGATGACCGAGGCGATGCGGGCAAGACCTACCGGAAAGACAGGCTTCAGGTTCTTGCTGAGGGACTGTACGAGTAAAATTTTCATGGCATGGCTACCCTTTTTGAGAATCAGCCTCCTGAAAGCTATAACCTGCGAGGGGCATTGGGAAATGCCCCGCACCGGCGACTACAGCTGAGAAAAAGACTACCACAGAGCGGGAAAAGAGAACAAGAGTCACCGGCCGTCGATGAAATGCCAGAGGGTCATCAGCGGCTGCTTCATCGGCATGCGGGGAGAGATCTCTACTGGGATGATTCGTGATCCGGCATCCTGGATGCCATGAGCGTCACGACAAGGATGCAAGGGAATATTTCAAGTATATGAAATCTAATCAATATTTAATATTGTTTTGCTAGAGATGAAAAACTTGACAATGAGCCGCTAAGTTTTTATATTTCTCGCACCAACAACTTAAGGAGGTGGTTGCAATGGCAGTCATCAGGTGGACCCCCTTCCGTGAGCTGTCGACCATGCAGGAGCGGGTGAACAAGCTTTTCGAGGACGTCATGAAGCCCCCCTATCATTCTGATGAGGGCCTTGGGATGTCGGCATGGGCGCCTGCGGTCGATATCTACGAGACCGACAAGGAAATCGTCATGAAGGCCGAACTCCCCGAGATGCAGGAGAAGGACATCGACATCAAGGTCGAGGAGAACATCCTGAGCGTTTCTGGCGAGCGGCGGATGGAGAAGGAAGTCAAGGAGGAGAACTACCACCGTATCGAGCGGTCGTACGGCAGCTTCCACCGCAGCTTCACGTTGCCACGCACGGTCGATCGCGAGAACATCAAGGCCTCCTACAAGGATGGCGTGCTGAAAGTTGTGTTGCCGAAGAAGGAAGAGACCAAGCCCAAGCAGATCAAGATCGACGTCGCTCAGGCTTGAGGGAGGTTCGAACGCACGTTACTCAGCCGGGAGCGCCCGCTCCCGGCTGAAGTATTTTTCTATCCCTACTCGAAGTTCAGCGCGCGCTCGAAGTCGCTCGGGTTTGTCGCGGCGTGAATCGCCGTTTCGAGGGTGATGATCTTTGCGCGGTAGAGGTCGGTGAGGTGCTGGTCGAAGGACTGCATGCCGTACTGCTGGCG
>CAZEOK010000092.1:0-13006 GCA_964513745.1 uncultured bacterium | reverse complement strand
CGGAGGGATGACCCGCACCGTGCAGTCGCAGGCCTTCGTCAAGCCCTCCAGCAGAGCGCGGTAGGGCGCGACCTCCCGATCGCAGATCACGGCCACCTCGCCGGCGGGGCCCGCATGTGCCGGGGCGGCGAAGAGCAGCAGGATGACGAGAACGGCGGCGAAGCAGCGGATCAGCAAGGCGTCAGATCCTGCATGACGTGATTTTCCGGGGTGCATTGAACAGGTTTCATCCTTCCCGTCCTCACGGTTGTGGCTGCGACACCACGCGCACGCACCACGAGCAAGATTGCACACTCGGAACTGCAACCTGCCGTTCAAGCCAGATTTTTTGATCGGTTGCCCTCCTCTCCTACCACCAATTCGGGCGACAGGTCAACCATACAATAAACCCACGATCCACCGCGTATTGTCGCGGCGTCATGGTGCAGTCATGTCTCACACTTTCCGGTTCTTCGCTCCCCGGCCGCTGTGTTATAACGTGAAGCGGATTCATGATGGGGATTGACCGATCGACGGGAGGGGCGAGATGAGACCGGGATTTATTGGTTTTTCGGGCAGGCTGATCGGCGTGCTGACGACTGCGATCCTGGTTCTTCTGGCGGTCGCCCCATTCGCCCAGGCGATCTCCGAGGCCGAGAAGAGCTTCCTCAGTCTCTACTTCTCAGAGGCAGAGCTGCACGTGATCTCCGCGACCCGCAGCCTCCAGTCGATCGCCCGCGTGGCCGAGAACATCGAGGTCGTCACCGCGGACGACATCGAGCTGATGAACGCGCACACGCTGGCGGATGTGCTGAACACCGTAAACGGCGTCAAGGTGAACTTCACCGGGCGCTTCGGCGCCGTCGCGATCGTGCACGTCCAGGGGTCGGAGTTCAGCCAGGTGACGGTCCTCCTCGACGGTGTCCCCCTGAGCAATGTCAGTGACAATATGACCGAGGTCGGGTTCTTCCCCGTCACCGACATCGAGCGCATCGAAATCGTCAAGGGGCCCGCCTCCTCGGCCTGGGGTTCCGCGCTCGGCGGCGTGATCAACGTCATCACCAAGGGCCCGGGGAGCAAGCCTATCCAGGGGAACGCCTCCCTCGACTACGGCACGAAGCGCAGCGCCGATTACCGCGCCGCCGTCTCGGGTCGGCTCGGCGGCCTCGGGTATTACCTCAGCGGGACGGGCCTGCGAACGGACGGCCTGACCGACGGCTATGATGTGCACACCGGCTCCCTCGGGGCAAAGCTGGATTATGCCCTGTCGGAGCGTACCACCGTTGCATTCAACCTCGCGTACGGCAGCGGCCCCCGCGGCGAGGGGAATTACCCCGAATACGATCTCGCCTGGGACCGGGACACTCGGCAGACAGTGTCGAAGCTCTCGCTCCGCTCCGCCGTCGGCAGCAATGGCCACCTGGATCTTTCGCTCTGGTCCGTGGCTGCGAAAGAGGACTATTTCTTGCGTCTCCTGAGCGATGGACAGGAGCAGGCTCGATCCACCGTCGAGTGGAACCGCACCGGTGCGGGGTTGAGCTACACCAGGAGCCATGGCGCGCACGATCTGGTGGTCGGAGCCGACTATTCGGTCGGAGAGATCGAGACCAGCGACTTGCCGGGCCTCTCTCCGGACGTGACCCAATGGGCCCTCTACGCGAACGACACGATAATGCTCGGAGCGTTGTCCGTTACTCCGGGTATCCGCTACGACGACATCTCGATCAGCGACGGCTTTGTGAGCCCAAGCCTCGGGGCGACCTACGCGCTCTCCCGGAACACCCTGCTCCGTGCGACGGTGGCGCGGGGCTTCTCGGTTCCGAGTCCGATCGACACCAATGCCGGCACGAGCGAGCTCCTGGGCTACAGGGGGAACCCTGATCTGGAGGTGGAGAAGATCTGGTCCTACCAGGCGGGTATCGAAGCAAACCTTCTCGATTCCCTCTGGCTGAAGGTCGCGGCTTTCAGGCACGACGTGGACGATGCATTCGTACGCATCGACCTCGACGACGGTTTTCAAACCGATGTTAACCAGGGACGCCAGCGGCGGCAGGGCTTGGAGTTCGCCATCAAGACGGTGCCCTACCGCCATTGCACCTTGGCGGCCAGTGCCGAGTTCATGGAGGCCGAAGATCGGGATACCCACGAAGATGTCACAGGGGTCCCAAAGCAGCAGTTCAACGTCGGCTTGAAGTACGACGACGAGCAATCGTTCCGGGCATTGTTGAGCGGCAACTACCGCAAAGAGGACTACGATCCGGCTTACGACGCCGATCTCGGCGGTTTCATCTTCGACTTGAACCTGACCAAGAGGTTCGCCGTGACCATGAGCACTTCACTGGAGGCATTCTTTAGCGTTCACAACCTCTTCAACGGCGATCAATACTATGCGGACATCTACAAGAATCCGGAGCGCTGGGTGGAGGGCGGCGTCAGGTTTTCTTTCTAGCCGATCGCAAGGCTTGCCGACGCGATGTAACCTCGCCTGGGAAATGCGGTATCTTTTAAAGAGGATCGTGGCCGAAATGTGAACGAGAGGAGGTGGGGTGGAATGACACAGCGTATTGTTGTTCTCGCTTCCGGTGTTCAGGCTCGGGACATCCTGAAGGCGGCTTGTTGTAAGGCAGCGAATGCCCGTATAAACTGAACGTGTAGGCGGGAGGGAGGGCAAGCCTCCCTCTCGTCGCTTCCATGCTGCATCTGACAACCTACCACCGGGCCTACTCCTCGCCTGTCCACCCCGGCCAGGTCGTCCTCTTCTCCACCCGCACCGCCGCCTCCCTGCTCGTCCCCGCCGATCTGCTCGCGGACATCGAGCAGGGAACGATCTCCGAGGAGGAGTGCACGACACTCACGACGCACGGTTTCCTCGTCGAGAGTGCCGAGGCCGAACGGCGCGAGATGCTCGGCTTTCTCGACGAGCTCGCCGCGCTGGACCGGTGCTTCAAGCCGACGGTGGTCCTGAACCTCGACTGCAACCTCGCCTGCGTCTACTGCTTCGAAGGCTCC
The DNA here is from genome assembly GCA_964513745.1 of uncultured bacterium. Lineage (GTDB taxonomy): Bacteria > JAUVQV01 > JAUVQV01 > JAUVQV01 > DATDCY01 > DATDCY01. Next base: position 10,018 of record CAZEOK010000092.1, on the reverse strand, counting down.
AGAAAAGGGCGGCACTACCTCTCGGAAGAAACAGCCGATCGCATGCTCGATTACCTGCTGCTCCATGCGCTCCCCGGCCGGAAGGAGCTCGGCGTGACCTTCTACGGCGGCGAGCCGCTGCTGAGCCTCGAGCGCATGCTCGATCTCGCCGCGCGGATGAAGACGCTCTGCGAGACCGCCGGCATCCCGTTCCACTTCTCGTTGATCACCAACGGCACGTTGCTGACCCGTGACCGCGTCGAACAGCTCCGGCCCCTTGGGTTAAAAAGCGCGAGCGTCACTCTCGACGGGCCGCGGGAGACGCACGATGCCGCGCGTCCCTACCGCAACGGCAAGGGAAGCTACGACGTCATCCTCCGCAATCTCCGGGATGTCGCCGATCTTGTGGACGTCCAGATCGGCGGCAACTTCGCCCGCGAGAATTGGAGGGAATTCCCGCGCCTGCTCGATGATCTCGCGGCCGCCGGGCTGACGCCCGACATCGTCTCGCAGGTCCGCTTCGACCCCGTTTTCAAGGAACGCGAGGGGATCGCACCCCCGGATTTCCACGGCGGCTGCACCTGCCTCGACGAGCCCTGGCTCTTCGAGGCGAGCCTCGCCCTGCGCGAGGAGATCCTGCGGCGGGGCTACGCTACGGGGCGGATCATGCCCTCGCGCTGCATGATGGACTTCCCGAACCATCCGGTCATCGACCATGACGGAGCGCTCTATGGGTGTCCGGGCCTCATCGGGCGGGAGGAGTTCAAGATCGGCAATCTCGACGGCGGCATCAGCGGGACGGCGGCCGGGGCGAACTGGAAGAAGGAGGAGTGCCTCGCCTGCGCGTACCTCCCGCTCTGCTTCGGCGGCTGCCGCTACATGACGCTGCTGAACACCGGCACCATGCAGGGCGTGGACTGCCGCAAGAACTATTTTGACGCAGTCCTGGAGCCTCTCGTACTGCAGGACATCAGGTACCAGGCCAGGCCCTGACCCCACCTGCACTCCTTCGGCCCTACGGCACGCCACAGAGCGGAGAGAGAATAGCAATCCCGCCGCGCCGCGCGAGCTCGGCAACCGTCGGCCGTGGCGGTCGGGACGCTCGATGAACGCAGGCCCGGATGCCGCAGGGTATTCCCTTCCCCAGGAGCAGTCGCACCGCGGCCAAGGCTTTGCAGGTCAGATTCGTGCGGGCGCAATCGGCAACCGCCGGACCGGCCGCGGCCGGGACGCCGGCATGCATGCGCAGATAGCAGAGCGCAGCCGGGATCAGGTAGAGGGCCGAGAGCATCACGGCGATTCTTGGCCCTTCGTGCTCCATCAGATAGCCGCCGACGGTCGTGGAGGCGAGTGAGAAAACGGCGAAGATCATGGATTGTACGGATCCGAGAGTAGCCCGCACGTTGCTTGGAATCATGGACTGGAAGCAGAGGGTACTCACGGGCGACTGGAGGTCGCCCAGCACGGAGACCAGCAAATAAATCAGCCCCGCAAGGAGAAAGAGCGGCTTGTGAACGAAATAGAGTGTCAGGAGCAGGGTGCATTCCGCGAACGTCGTGAGTGCCAGGTAGCGCCGTTCGTGACCCAGCCCTGCCAGGAGGCGTTTCGAGAAGAAAGGCGTGACGATCCCAGCCAGGCTGACGATCGAAAAGACGATGCCAAGGTATTGCACCGGCAACGCAAGATCCACGAAGAGGGGTTGCCAGGCGAGGCACCCGAAATCCTTGGCGCAAACCGCGAACGCTGAGGCCAGAACCAGATAGAGCAGTCTCCGGTGATGCAGGAGATAACCGACCCCGTCCCGCATGGCGCTCGCGGTGGCACCAACCAGTTCGATCGTTCGCACCCTTCTCCTCCTCAGGTGATGTTCCTTGGAGAAGAGAAGAAGGAATACCGCCACGGCAAGGTAACCGAATCCTTGAATGAAGAACAACACCTCGACCTCAAGGAAGACCAGGAGCAGGGAACCGAAGAGAGAAGCCAGCACGAGACCGATCGAAACCAGACTCTGACTCTTGATCAGCATGTCGTGGACCAGGTTCGGCTTGCCATGCCATTTCAACCAGTCAACGATCCATGCCATCTCGGCTCCGGATTGCAGTGCCCCTGCGCCTCCCATCAGAACAAAGGTCGCGTAGAGGAGAAGAGGCGAATCCACGTAGGGTACGGCGAACCAGGCGCAGGCTTGCAGCGCATAGCCCGACACGACGGAATATTTTCTTCCGAAGGTGTCGGCGAACGCTCCGGTGGGTATCTCGAGGAGAAGGCCGGCAATGGCCTGGAGAGATACGGCGATGGAAATCTGGAAGAAGCTGAACCTATGCTGGACGAAGACTACCCAGACGGGGAGGGCGACGGAGAGAGCGGCCGCTGTCAGCTCCATCATGTAGAACGGCCACAGGAGACGCCATTCCTTCCGCCACAGCATTTCGGTCCCCTCGATGAAAGGGTGGAGCAACGAGCTCTTTCAACAGGACCTGACTCTCGACGCCGAAGCGTGTACTTATTGATCTCTCCTTCATTATTCTGTTTTTACTCGAAATCCTTCCCGCGGGTTACCCGTCGGGGTCCGACGCTGCGGACCTCTACAGCCCTTGACAGGCTGCTGAAAAAGGCCCATCTGCGGCGTGCACCAGAGTGCAATTCTTGCCGGTAACCTGCCAGTGGTGAGACGCAACGGCACGGATGAGTGACTCGAGGTCGACGCGCAACTCCTCGTTCGAGGAGAACACACGGACGCCGTCCTCCAGGACCGCACCGCGCAGTTCGAGCGGCGCCTCGGCAAGGTTCCTGAGGTCAACGCCCACGCCGAGCGCCTCGGTGAGCTTCGCGGCCAGGAGCATCTCCACCGGAAGCGGCAGGCCCTGGCTCCCCGGGAGCGGGTAGTACCCGACGTCGAGGTCGCTGTCGGCTCGCGGGTTTCCCGCCACGCGGCTGCCGTAGGCATAGGCTGCGAGCACGCCGCAACCGGTGAAATGAACCGCCGCCGCTTTGCGCAATTCGCCGATCAGGGTCGGTTCCACAACAGCTTTAGCATACCACTGTCGCTCGGGTGAAGTCCTGGGCACACGAACTTCTCGAGCGCTCCCTTGCACGCGTGCACGTTCTGTTCGGTCGCCCGGAAATCCCGGCGCAGCTTCAGGTCACGTTTGACAGCGGCTGGCCACGCTCGTAGAATCCCGCGCGATGGCGAAGATCAGCTACATCGGCCGCTCGATCATGCCGCAGGAGTTCATGCACGTGCGCGAGGCGCTGGGGCTGCCGGCACTCGGTTTCCCGGTGGCCGCGCGGGCGGTGCGCGACGATCTCTTCAACGTGGTGGTGCTCCTTGACGGCGAGACTCCGGTTGCCTGCGGGCGGGTGATCGGGGACGGCGTGCTGACTTTCCTGGTGCAGGACGTTCTCGTCGTGCCGAAGATGCAGCGCAAGGGCATTGGCTCGAAGGTCATGGAAATCATCCTCGGGCACCTGGAGCAGGTGGCCCAGCCGGGAGCCTTCATCGGACTGATGGCGGCGCCCGGGACAGAGGGCTTCTTCGCGCGGCACGGCTTCGCCGCCCGACCCGAGGACGCGCCGGGGATGCAGTTGCTCCGCCGGCAGACGGCAGGGCAAGCCTAGATTATTTCTCGAGCACCGCCAGGGCCAGCGATGCGCGCAGGTTTGGCAGCGCGCGCACCGGCGCCGCCCGATCCACACCCAGCTGCGACACGAAAGCCTCCCGAACCACGCGCCAGCCGCGCTCGCGGCAGAGCCGCCGGAAGTCGCTTACCGTCACGAGCCGGATGTTCGGCGTGTTGTACCACTGATAGGGCAGCGCGGGGTTCACCGGGAGCCTGCCGCCGAGCGCAAGGGTCAATCTGATCCGCCAGTGCGCGAAGTTCGGGTAGCTCACCGCGACCCGCTTTCCCACGCGCAGCGCACCCTGGATGACCGCGACAGGGTCCTCCATGAGCGGCAGGACCTGGTTGAGAACCACCAGGTCGTAGGAAGCAGCCGGCAGATCGTCGACCCACTCGCCGAGTTCCCCCTCGACGACCGCGAGACCGCGGGCGATTGCCTCGGCCACCGCGCCGCCGTCGCGCTCGATCCCCCGCTCGTCGATCCCCTTCTCCATGTGCAGGCGCAGCAACAGGTCGCCCCGACCGCAGCCGAGATCGAGCACGCGCTCGCCCCTGCTCACGAGCGCGACGATCTCGTCGTCGAGCGCGCGATCGCGCCCGCGCGTCAGCCCCCAATCGACGGGACGCGCCGCAACCGCCGGCTCGCTCACGGCTGCGCCCTCGCGTGCAGCCGGGCCAGGAAGCCCGAGAGCAGGTCGCCGAGGCGGTTGCCGGGGAGCAGGAACGCATCGTGTCCCTGGTCGCTCTCGAGATTCGCGTACGCGACGTCGTGGCCGCTCCTCTTGAGCGCCTGGACGATGGCCTGCGACTGCGCCGGCGGGAAGAGCCAGTCGCTGCGGAACGAGACGACGAGGAACGAGGAGGTGCAGGCGGCGAAAGCGTTCTGCAGCGAGCCGTGGTCGGCGACGAGGTCGAAGGAGTCCATCGCGCGCGTGATGTAGAGGTAGGTGTTGGCATCGAAGCGCCGCACGAACTTGTCGCCTTGCGCCCGCAGGTAGTCCTCGACCTCGAACTCCCGCCCGAACGCCGTCCCCGGCTCGTCCGCGAGACGGCGGCGCCCGAACTTGCGGTGCATCGCCTCCTCCGAGAGGTAGGTGATGTGCCCGATCATCCGGGCCAGCGACAGACCGTGCGCGGGAGGATCGTCCTCCGGGTAGTCTCCCCCGCGCCAGAGCGGGTCGCCCAGGATCGCGCGGCGTCCGACCTCGTTGAAGGCGATCCCCTGCGCCGACATCCCCGCAGCGGTTGCAACAGGGATCACGCCGGCGACGCGGCCGGGGTGGCTGATGCCCCACTGGAGCGCCTGCATCCCGCCGAGCGAGCCACCGATCACGGCGAGCAGACGCTCGATCCCCAATTCGTCGAGGAGCAGGCGCTGCAGCTCGACCATGTCGCGGATCGTGAAGACCGGGAAGCGGATCCCCCAGGGACGCCCCGTGGCCGGGTCCACGCTCGTCGGCCCCGTCGTCCCGTAGCAGCTGCCGAGGAAGTTGCTGGAGATCACGAACCAACGGGTCGTGTCGATCGCCTTGCCGGGACCGATCATCAGTTCCCACCAGCCGGGCTTCTCGTGCGCGCCGGTGCCGTGGTAGCCGGCGGCGTGCGCGCTGCCCGAGAGCGCGTGGCAGATCAGGACGGCGTTGTCGCGCGCCGCGTTGAGCTCGCCGTAGGTCTCGTAGGCAACGGTCAGCGGCGAAAGCTCCGCGCCCGACTCCAGGAGCAGGGAGCGCCCCGGATCGGGCGCCAGCAGCCGGGGGGCGACCAGCCCGACGGAGTCGGGCGGGTAGGACGGGGCGAGAGCTTCCGGCGACGGCGGGATGGCAGGGTCATTCATGGCAATTTCAGCGGCCTGGCTGGGGCAGGCGGCCGAGGGCGCGGTACAGCGACGCGAGGGCCAGCGCCTGATCGAAACGCGTCTCGACCACGTTTGTCTCGGCGGCGGTCATCTGAACCTGCGCGTCGATCATCTCGATGATGTCGGCGGCCCCCGCCTCGTAGCGGCCGCTCGCGAGCCTCAGGTTCTCGGCGAAAGCCTCGCGCTCCTTCTCGCGCGCCGCCAGCCGCTCCGTGGCGTTCTTCATCGCCTGGGTCGCCTGTTCCACGAGGAGACGGATCTGCCGGCGGCGATCGCCGAGCGCGAATTCGGCGGCGGCGACTCCCGCTTCGGCCTCGGCCTCCTGCTGGCGGGTCAGGTGTCCATCGAACACCGGCAGGCTCACCTGCGCGCCGACTGACCAGGCCCGCTGCGAAGGCAACTCGTCGGTGCCCGACCAGCCGAGGCTCCCGTTCGCCGTGATTGACGGGTTGTCGCCGCGCCTCGCGACAAGCCGGTTGCTGCGGGCAGCATCCAGCTTCAGACGCAGCGCGGCGAGATCCGGATTGTTCTCCTGCGCCTCCAGCTGCCAGTCCTCGATGGTCCCGGCCGCCTCGACAACATCGGGAGCCTGGGCAAGCTCGAAGTCGGCCGGGCCGTCGATCCCCATGCGGTTGAGCAGGGCCAGGCGCGCGATCCGCAGCTCGTGGTCGGCGCCGGCGGCGTCGGCGCGGGCCTGGTAGAGGCTGGCCTCGGAGCGGACGACATCGATCCGGGCCTTGAGGCCGGCGTCGAAGAAAGCCTGGGCCTGCCGCTGGAGCGTCTCGCGCTGGCGCACCGTTTCGCGGCGGACACCCTGAAGGTTCACGGCGCGCAGGACATTGAAGTACGCCACCCCCGCGGCGTACGAGATTTCCACGCGGGAGGAACGGGCGCTCTGCGCCGCTGCGGCAGTCTGGTTGTCGGCCCAATCCAGCGAGGCCCCGGTCCGGCCGAAGTCGGTCAGCAGCTGGGTGACGGTGCCCTGCACGCTCGTCGAGGTGGCGCGCACCTGGTCCGCGCTCGTCGAGGAATAGGCCTCCGACCATTTCCAACCGGCGGCCGCGTCCACCTGGGGCAGCCTGGCGGCGGCCGCCTGCCCGCGCCGCGCGGCTGCCGCGCGCGCATCCGCGTCGGCTTGCCCGACACCAGGGTGGTTGGCGAGCGCGATGGCGAGAACGTCGCCAAGATTCCAGCGCACCGGTTCCGCTGGACGGGACGGGGGAGCTGCCGCCTCCTGGGCGCGAGCCGGCCCGGCCGCCAGGCAGCAGAGTGCCAGCGCCAGCGCCGCTACCAGGGGGGGCGATCCGATTGTCTTTGGCATGCCCGTGCTCCTCCGTGATCTGCAGGCTTTCGTAAAGCCGGTATGCTACTCCCACCGATCGGCAAGTCAAGCGCGGTTGCCGCCGCTTTTCCCGTCTCGGCCGGCACCCGCTGGTTGCATCGTCGGGCACCTTGGGAGCATTCTTGGTGCACGGACACTTTCGGAGGAAACGACTGAAATGCTCCGTTTGAGGAAACCAACCGTCGTCGGATTGCTGTGCCTCCCGCTCCTCACGACGCCCTCTGCTGCCTCGGCGCGCGTCGTCGTCACCGTGGAATTCGCCTATGGCGGCCTTGCGGCCGGCGGGATCGGCTTCTTCCTCTACGCCGCCGGCTCGTGGGAACTACCCTTCACGAACCGGGACGTCCCGGGTGCCCTTCTCGAATTCAGCAACGGCCGCGCGCGGCTCGGCCTGCCCATCCCTTCGCCGCGACTCGATGACGACGCGGCCGACGACACCGCGCGCGGCGACATGATTCAGATAGAGCTGCTCCGCTGGCGCTTTTAGCCAGGCCGTTACCGGCCGGCAGGGTGGCGCGAAGGGGAGGTCTCCCTCGGCGGACGGTGGGGACAGATTTAAAATCTGTCCCCTCGCGCGAAATGATCAGCGACCGGCGACGAGCCCCAGGATTGCCGGCAGAGCGGCGCGGGCCGCCTCCCGCCCGCGCCGAAGCAATTCGGGACCCTTGGCGAGATCGTGCAGGGCGATGCCCCGGGCATCGACGCCGATCAGCACGTCGGCCACCATCGCCTCCTCCCGTGCCGTGCGGGCGGACCAAAGCATGGCGAGGTGAACCGCCACGTCCACCAGCGAGTCGAGACGCGGCTGCTCCAGGCCTCCGACATTGACATCCACGGCGACAACCGGGGTCACCCCGAGCGTTTCACTCACTGCGCGCACCGGGATCTGGCTGGAGACTCCGCCATCCACCAGCAGCCGCCCGCCCAGCAGCGCCGGTTCGAGAAGAACCGGCAGGCTACAGCTTGCCAGGATTGCCCGCGCCAGCGGGCCGGAGGTGATGTCGACGCGCCGGCCCGTCGCAAGATCCGTCGCTACCGCGGCAAAGGGCAGGCGCAACTCGGCGAACGTCCGCGCGGGGATCACCTGCTTGAAAAATTGCTCGAGCCCTTCGCCCGAAACCAATCCGGCGTGCGGCACCCGCGCGCGGAACAGGTCGTTCCAGCGCGTTTCGCACGCCAGGCGGCCGATTTCGCCGGGGGGCACCCCCGCGGCGAAGAGGGCGCCGACGACCGCGCCCGCGCTCGTGCCCGCGACCGCCCGCACCGGCACGCCCGCCTCGCGCAGCACCTCCAGGACACCCGCGTGGGCGATCCCGCGCGCAGCTCCGCCGGAAAGCGCAAGCCCGATGCCCGGCCCCCACGCTCTGCTCGTCATCATTGCCCGAGAGGATACGCCAGTTTGCACGAAATCGAAGGAAGATGTATACTATAGTTATGAAGAAAAGATTACTTGTTGCGGAGGACGAAGAGGATCTGAGGGTTATTTATCGTTTGATGTTGGGCGATACCTACGAGGTGATGGAGGCCGGAAACGGACGTGAAGCAGTGGATTTATGGCTCCGCTTCCGCCCTGACATGGTATTGATGGACATCCAGATGCCGGTCATGAGCGGCGATGCCGCGATCCGGGAAATTCTCCATGCCGACGCCCAGGCCAAGATCCTCGCCGTTACCGCTTATCGCTACACGTCCGAAGATCTTGGCGTTCCGGTGCTCGGGAAGGGCTTCGGTCCCTCCGAGTTCCTCTCCGCCGTGGAGTCCGTCCTCCACGGCGAGGCCGCCTGATCAGCAAAGAAGGCAAAGGGCGTTATGTCTTTGCGCCCTTATTAAAGGTCGCTCTCCTCGAAGCGCTTCTCGAAAGAAAACGCCGTCTGCCTGTCAGGAATTCGGGCCGACGGATAGCTTCTCGACCTGCAGGTAGACCTCGCCGGAGATCTGGCGGATCGCGTGCAGGAGGTCCTCCGGCTTGCCGCCCCGGGTCATCACGCAGAGCAGGTAGGGCCGACGCGGGTGGTAGACGATCCCGCAGTCGTGCAGTTGCCGGACCGCCGGCGGGCCCTCGAGATTGCGCTCGCCGTGCTTGTGGGCGACCCTGATCTCGGCGGGCAGATCCCCGACGAGCCCCTCGCGGAAGTCCGACATGGCCAGCAGCGCGAGCGCGGCCTCTGAAGAAGCGCGGCTGAGGTAGGAGGCGTTGTAGAGCAGGCGAAAGAACGTGGCGTAGGTCTTGACGGGGGTCTGGTTGTCCCCGAGCAGGGTCCCGGGTTCGATATCCAGGTCCTGCAGGATCCGGAAGAGCAGGAACTGGTCAATCGACTCGTTGAGCAGCCGCCAGGCGTTGTTGTCCGAGTGGACGATCAGGCGCCGCAGCAACTCCCGGACCGTGTAGACCTGTCCCGGCACGATCGGGTCCGCGGGACGGAAATACTCCATCTGGTTGAGGTCCGGCCGGTCGTCGCGCGGGTATGCAACCAGTCTGTCCAGGGTGCCGGGCTTCGACTCCGCGATCTCGAGCCAGGCCATCAGCAGAGGCACCTTGAGCAGGCTCGCCGGGGTGAACAACTCCCGCTCGTTGATCCCGAACCAGGGACCGTTGTTCAAGTCCCGGAAGTAGACCGAGATGTGCCCGACCGAGCCTCCCGACAGGATCCCCTGGACCAGAAGTTCGATGTCGCTGTCGAAGGGTTGCAACTCGCGGCGGTCCAGGGAGTCGGCGACGGTCTCGCATTCCAGCAAGGGATTGATGTAGGCATACCCCTTGTTCTGGTGCACCGCCTGCGGCTTTGGGGTGGTCGTCGACCGCTGGGTGAGGGCGCGGCCACCCCAGCCGGCGACGGCCCCCGCGGCGAAGATGGCTACTGCGACGAGTGTCCCAGGCCACCTTGATCGAGCCGCCTCGCGGAACACCATGCCCCTTCTCCTCCAGCCGCAGCGGGGCCCTGCGATGCCCCGCATTCAATAGCGTAATAGTATAATTTAGCTGAAGAAGCTGGATAATGCAAAAGACGATTCATCGACGCGCTGACTGTAGTCGCCGCGGGCGGCCAGGTCAGGCGCCATCTCCCCCCGGCAGCTTTCACACCACCAGATCAAACATTATCGTCCCGCCAAAAGAGCGTCACGGCGGTGCACATTGAGGGATTTTCCCACAATGACGGCCAGATTATCACTACAGCGAATCATAGCCGATCACCTCACGCTTGCCAGCGCAACGAGGCGCCT
>CAZEOK010000091.1:0-13014 GCA_964513745.1 uncultured bacterium | reverse complement strand
TCCGGGTTGTCCTCGGCGCTGCGGATCTCCTCGAGGATCACCCGGCGCTCGCGCTCCACCTCGTTGGCGGGGAACGTGGAGTGCAGCAGGATGTCGGAGAGAATCTCCATCCCCCGCTCGATGTGATCGACGAGCAGGTTCAGATAGAAAGCGGTGTACTCGCGACTCGTGAAGGCATCGAGGTGGCCGCCGATGGCGTCGATCTCCTTCGCCAGGGCGGCCGCCGTCCGCTTCTTCGTGCCCTTGAAGAGCAGGTGTTCGATGAAGTGCGCGCCGCCCTCGAGACCGGCCCGCTCGACGCGCGAGCCGCTGCCGACCCAGACGCCGAGAGAGACGGTCGGCCGCCCGGAGAGCTCCTCGGTGACGACGCGCGCGCCGCTCGGAAGCAGGGTCCGCCCGAAGACTTGCGGACCGGCGGAGAATCCCCTGGTGCCCGGACGGGCCACCTAGGCTCCCGCGGGACCCTTGCCCGCGTCCCCGCCCCGGCCGCGCATCGCCTCCTTGCGGCTGAGCTTGATCTTGCCGTCGCGATCGATGTCGATGACCTTCACCGGCATCTCGTCGCCTTCCTTGACCTCGTCGTGGATGTTGTTCACACGGTGCTCGGCCAGCTGCGAGACGTGGCAGAGCCCCTCGGTCCCGGCGAAAATCTCGACGAAGGCGCCGAAGTCCATCACGCGCTTGACACGACCTTGGTAAATCCTGCCGATCTCCGCCGAAGCGGTGAGCTCCTTGATGATCGCCATCGCCTTCTTCGCCGAGTTCTCGTCCACCGAGGCGATGTTGATCGTGCCGTCGTCCTGGACCTCGATCTTGCAGCCTGTCTGCTCGACGATGGAGCGGATGGTCTTGCCACCCGAGCCGATGACGTCGCGGATCTTGTCGACCTTGATCTTCATGGTCAGGATGCGCGGCGCGTAGGCCGAGATGTCCGTGCGCGGCGCGGTCAGGGCCTCGGCCATTTTACCGAGGATGTGCAGCCGCCCCTCGCGGGCCTGGCCGAGCGCGCGGGCCATGACCTCGCGGGTCAGCCCCTTGACCTTCAGGTCCATCTGCAGCGCGGTGATGCCCGCCGCGGTGCCGGCGACCTTGAAGTCCATGTCGCCGCAGTGGTCTTCGACGCCCTGGATGTCCGAGAGGATGTGGAAGCCGCCGCCCTCGGCGACCAGGCCCATCGCGATCCCGGCCACGGGCGCCTTGATCGGCACGCCGGCGTCCATCAGCGAAAGCGTGGCGCCGCAGACCGTGGCCATCGACGAGGAGCCATTGGACTCGAGGATATCGGACACGATCCGGATCGTGTAGGGGAACTTGTCCTTCTCCGGCAGGACGACGCGGATCGCGCGCTCGGCGAGCGCGCCGTGCCCGGTTTCGCGGCGGGTGGTGCCACGCAGCATGTTCGCCTCCCCGGTGGAGAACGGGGGGAAGTTATAGTGCAGCATGAAGCGCTTGCGCGTGAGCAGGCCGAGATCGTCGATGATCTGCTCGTCCTCGGAGGTGCCGAGCGTCGTGACGGCCAGGGCCTGGGTCTCGCCGCGGGTGAAGAGCGCCGAGCCGTGGGTGCGCGGCAGCAGGCCGACCTCGCCCGTGATCGGGCGGATCTCGTCGAGCTTGCGGCCGTCGACGCGGCGCCCTTCCACGGCGATGAACCGGCGGGCCTCGCGCTTCTCGATGTCGGCCAGGATCGAAATGATCTCCTTCTTGCGGTCGTTCTCGACGCTGGAGAACTCGGCGAGCGCCAGCGTGCGCACCGCCTTGAGAGCGTCAAGCTGCTCGAACTTGCCGCGCACGAGCATCGCCTCGCGCAGCTGCTCGAGATACTCCTGCTCGAGCGTGCGCTTGAGATCGGGGTCGACCGCTGCGGGCGCGAAGGGCATCTTTGCAGGGGGGGCGCCGGCGGCGTCGCGCAGCTTGAGCTGCAACTCGACGAGCTTCCCGATCTCCTCCTGGCCGAGGAGCAGCGCCTGGACAATGGCGTCCTCGCTCACCTCGAGGCTGCCGGCTTCGACCATCAGGATCGCGTCAGCGGTGCCGGCGACCACCATGTTCAGCGTGCCGGCGGCGATCTGCTCGCTGGTCGGGTTGACGACAAACTGCCCGTCCACCTGGCCGATGCGCACGGCGCCGACCGGACCCTCGAACGGAATGCGCGAGATTGTCAGCGCGGCGGAGGCGCCGTTGAGCGCCAGGATGTCGGTCTCGTTGACCTGGTCGGCGGAGTAGACGTTCGCGATGATCTGCACGTCGTTGCGGAAGCCCTTCGGGAAGAGCGGCCGCAGCGGGCGGTCGATCAGGCGGCAGCCGAGGATCTCGCGCTCGCCGGGCCGGCCTTCGCGCCGGAAAAAGCCACCCGGGATCTTCCCGGCGGCGAACTGTTTCTCCTGGTAGTGGACGGTCAGCGGGAAGAAGTCGACGCCCTCGCGCGGCGAGTCGGAGGCGACGACGGTCGAAAGCACCGCGCAGCCCTCGTAGGTCACGAAGACGGCGCCGTCGGCCTGCTTGGCCATCCTGCCGGTTTCGAGAGTCAGGGTGCGACCCCCGAAGTCCATGGAAACACGTGTGACGCTCATGGTTCTTATCCTTTTCTGTTCTGCGAGCGCGGCGCCGCTACTTGCGGATGCCGAGCCGCTCGATGATTTCGCGGTAGCGCTTGATGTCGGTGCGCTTCAGGTAATTGAGCAGACGGCGGCGCTGGCCGACCATCTTCAGCAGACCGCGGCGCGAGTGGTGATCCTTCGCGTGGGTCTTGAAGTGCTCCTGAAGGTATTTGATGCGCTCGCTCAGGAGGGCCACCTGCACCTCGGGGGAGCCGGTGTCGCTCTCGTGGAGCCTGAAATTGCTGATGACGCCGGTCTTTTCCTCTTTCTCCATGACCACTGCTTGCTTCCTCCTCTTTCGTTTCCCGTTCTTCTCTCTTTGATTTTGGCGGGATTCTACACGATCCCAGAGGGGGAGTAAATCGCAATCTCCGGCACTGGTTCGTCCCGTGAACATGCGGGACGGCGCGTGGACGGGGCGAAGGGCCACGGGACCATCATGGGCCCTGTGACGCGACGGCCCGATCAAGCAACGCGCGCGCCTCGCGATGGGCGGGATCGCGCTTCAGGACTTCGGCCAGATGGGAAACCGCCTCCCGGGGCCGCCCCTGCGCAAGGCGGAGCCATGCCAGATCGAGGTGCGCCGGGATGTTGCCGGGATTCAGTCGCACTGCCTCCACCAGATGCGCCTCGGCCCGTCGACGTTCGCCGCTTCGCATGAGGGCCCCGCCCAGCGCGCCGTGCGCCCGGGCGGACTCCGGCGCCAGACGCACCGCGGTTTCCAGCCACGGAATGGCCTCGGAATGCCGTCCGAGAGCGCTGAGCAGGACACCGAGTGCCGTCGGCGGGGCAGCATCCCCCGGCCCCAGGACGGCCGCCCGGCGGTAGGCCTCGAGCGCTTCGCCCCACTCCTGGCGGCGCTCCTGGACCCAGCCGAGGTTATACCAGACCAAGGTGTTCCCCGGCTCAAGATCCCGGCTGCGCTGGAGAAAGACCAGGGCCTCCGCGGAGGAGCCCTCGAGCTGGGCGGTGATGCCCAGGTCGAGGAAGGCGAGCCAGCTGGGCGCGACGCGTGCCGCGTGTCTCGACAGGCTGTAGCTGTCCCGCCAGTGCCCGGCCTGCACCCGCGCTGCAGCGGCGAGCGCCGCGACGCACGAGATGGCCACCGCGACGGCGACGCGGAGTCCCTGGCGACGACGCGTCAGCTCCCCGACGCCCCAGGATACCAGCAGCAGTAGACCCGTCAGGGCAACGTAGCTGTAGCGATCCGCTTTCGCCTGCCCCCCGACCTGGACGATCCCGATCACCGGCACGAGGGTGATGACGTACCAGAACCACCCCGTCGCCAGGTACGGCAGCCGCCGCAGGCGCACGACAGCCACGCTGGCGCCCGCCAGCAGCAGCGCATCGAGCGCCGCCAGAGGCCAGGAGAGTGAGGCGCCGGGGTGGGGGTAGAAAAATGCAAGGTCCGTAGGCCAGACGGTTTTCCCGAGATACCAACCGTACGACAGCAGGGCGTTGCCGAATCTCACCGGCAGGGCAAAGCCCTCCAGGGTGTTCAGGGCAGCCCCCCTGTCCTGGGCATAAATGGCGAGGGCGACCGCTGCAGCAGAGAGCGCGAACAGGGGGGCCTTCTCCAGGAGCCGATTCGCTGCGGCGCCGGGTCCCCGCAGCCGCCCGAGAGGCCAGTAATCCATCAGCAGGAGGGTCAAGGGAAAGGTGACCGCCATCGGCTTGGCCATGAGACTGGCGGCCATAAGGAGAGCCACCGGGGCGAAACGCAGCTGGATCGGCCGCCGCACATACCAACCGTAAGCCCCCAGGCCAAGAATCCAGAACAAGGTGGAGAGGACGTCCTTGCGCTCCGAGATCCAGGCAACCGATTCCACGTGCAGCGGATGGACGAGAAACAGCGCCGCGACCAGCGCGCTTCGCCACAGCGCACCGGTCAGGGCCCGCATCAGCGCGAAGAGCAGGACGCCGTTGGCTCCGTGCAGCAGGATATTGACCTGGTGCATCCGACCGGGGTCGAGCCCGAAGAACTGCACATCGAGCATCAGCGACAGCCAGGTGAGCGGCTGCCAGTTTCCCGTCTGAGTTGTGCGGAACGCCCAGGCCGCGGCGGCAGGCGTCAGCCCCGACGCGACCCTGTGGTTGCGCGCGATGTTTTCGTCATCGTCGAAGTGGATGAAGCCGGCGTCCCTCACCGGCCAGAAAACGACCACCGCCAGGGACGCAAGACCCAGGATCAGGACCATGGAGACCAGACAGCGGCGCATCACGGAGACCAGCAGCCCGCTAGGGCTCCCTGAAGACCCGCAGGAGCTCCAGCGAGCAGTCAGGCGCGGCGCGACGGGCGACAGCCAGCAGGCGACCTGAGGCGTCGACGAGCTTGAGGATCGTCCCCGGCGAAACGCCCGCCTGCAAGTCGGTGGTGCGGACAACCGGCGCCCGGCCGTCGAGCACGCCCCTGGCCTCGCGGTCATCGAGCGCCACCGTCGGCAGGTGCGCCAGCGCGCCTGCGAGGCGTACGAGCGCGGGAGCGCCACCACGGGGGAGCGCCGCCAGTTCCGCGATCGTCACCGCCTCCCTGAGGTGGAACGGCCCGATCGCGGTCCGGGAAAGCGCCGCCAGATGCGCCGCGCTGCCGCAACGCAGGCCGAGATCCCGGGCGATCGTGCGCACGTAGGTCCCCGATGAGCAGCGCACGACAAACTCCGCGTCATGGGAGCGCCAGCCGAGCAGTCGCATTTCGCTCACCGCGATGCGTCGGGAGCTCCGCTCCACCTGTCCGCCGGCGCGGGCAAGGTCGTAGAGCCGACGGCCGCCGACGTGAAGCGCCGAGTACATCGGCGGCTCCTGCAGCGATTCGCCCAGGAAACTCGTCATCTGCGCCTGGATCAGTTCCTGATTCAGATGCTCCCACGGCGCCCTCCGGGTCGGCGTCCCCGCCGCGTCCTGGGTGTCCGTCTCGGCGCCGAACCGCGCCACCCCGACGTATTCCTTCTCCAGGTCCGCCAGATACGGCACGAGCTTCACCGCCTCGCCGAGCAGGACCAGCAGCAGGCCGGAAGCCGCGGGATCGAGCGTGCCCGCGTGGCCGGCCTTGACCCAGCCGAGATGACGGCGCAGCTCCTGCAGCGCCTGGTTCGAGCTCGGCCCGACCTCCTTGGCGAACAGCAGCAGGCCGTGGAGGTCGGTGCGCTCAGGCCTCTTCGGCATCGGGCGCCTCCGCGCCGCCGATGCCGTGCTCGCGGAGCTTGGAATAGAGGAGCTTGCGCGAGATCCCCAGAGCGCGTGCCGCCTGGCTCTTGTTGCCGCCGTGGCGCGCCATTGCAGCCGCGACAACCGCCTTCTCGACCTCGGCCAGCGGCACGTCCCGCCCCGCCAGATCGGCGATCGCCCCGCCGGATTCCCTTGCCGGATGCAGGTGCGGCGGGAGATCCACCGCCTCGAGCAGCGGTTGGCGGCCCACCACGACCCCGCGCTCGATAGCGTTTTCAAGCTCACGCACATTCCCCGGCCATTCATGCGCGCCCAGTCGCTCCAGCGCTGCCCCTGCAATCCCTTCGAAGCGTTTACCCTCGCGCCGCGCGAAGCGCTCGAGGAAAAATGCCGCCAGCAGCGGGATGTCCTCCCGCCGCTCGCGCAGCGGCGGCATCGTGACCACCACGACGTTGATGCGGTAGAAAAGATCCTCGCGAAACCGTCCGTCCTTGATCTGCACCGCGAGGTCCCGGTTCGTCGCCGCGACGAGCCGGAAGTCCGTCGGGACGCGGCGCGTGCCGCCGAGGCGCTGGACCTCCTTCTCCTGCAGCACGCGCAGCAGGCGCACCTGCAGCTCCGGAGAGCACTCGCCGATCTCGTCGAGGAAGATGGTGCCCCCGTGGGCCAGCTCGAACTGCCCGGGCTTCGCCCCTGCGGCACCGGTGAAGGCGCCTTTTTCGTAGCCGAACAACTCGCTCTCAAGCAGCTGGGCGGGCAGGGCCCCGCAGTTGAGGCTCACGAACGGTCCCTCGCGCCGGGGACTCGCCCGGTGAATGGCGCGCGCTGCCAGCTCCTTGCCCGTGCCGCTCTCGCCCTGGACGAGCACCGCGGCCTGCGAGGCGCCGACGACAGCCAGAAACTCCCGCAGTTCCTCCATGCGCCGGGAACGCCCGATGAGCTCTCCGGCGCCGGGCTCCCCGAGGCGCTCGCGCAGGCTGCGGTTCTCCTCCTCGAGCGACCGGCGCTCCAGGGCGCTGCGCACCAGCGCGCGCCACTGCTCGAGGTCAGCGGGCTTGGTCAGGAAGTGGTACGCCCCCTCCTTGAGTGCCTGGACCGCAGAATCCACGCTTCCGAACGCGGTCAGCATGACGACCGGCACCTCGGGGCGCGCGGCGCGAATGACGCGAAACAACTCGAGGCCCTCGACGTCCGGGAGCACAAGGTCGAGCACGACGAGCCCGAGCCGCGCCTCGCCCTTCACGAGCGCCCGCGCCCGTTCCCCGCTGGCCGCGGTGAGCACCGGGATCCCGTCCTCGCGCAGGAGCGCCCCGTACATCTGCAGGGCGCTCTGCTCGTCGTCGACGAGGAGGACTTTCCACGGTGCGGCTGGTTTCGGCTCTGCCATCGATTTTCTCCTCTTGGGACGCCCTTGCGTCCCCGTTCAGGCTGCGGGGTCCTGTCGCTGCGAACCTCCATCGCGCTCCCTGCGGTCGCCGCTGGAGACCTCCCCTTCGCGCCACCCCTCCGCCTGCGAATGCTCGCAGAAGTTGCGATTTCCCGCACACCCCGGGGGACAAACGGGGCCAGGGGCGGGCAACTGTACCAGAAACGCACCGAGGTCACCCATCGCTGCCGGTCTCTCTTCCCGGGCTCGCGTCCGGGAACCGCCCTTGCCCGCCTGGCTCGTCGATCCCGGGGAGCCAGACGCGGAAGACCGCGCCGCCGTCGGGACGGTTCGCCGCGGTGATGCGCCCACCGTGCTTCTCCACGACGCTTTTGGCAATCGACAGGCCCAGGCCGGTGCCACGGCGCTTGGTCGTACGGAACGGCTCGAAGATCTCCGGGAGCAGCCGGGGTTCGATCCCCGGGCCGTCGTCGGCAACCGCGATCGTCACCCACCCGTCGGCCTGTCGCACGGCGGTCACCGCGATGCCTCCGCGGCCACCCCCAGCCTCTGCCGCATTGCGCAGGAGATTCTCGAAAACCTGGCGCAGTTGAAAGGTGTCCCCCCGCACCCAGAGGCCCGCAGTCGGGGCGCTCAGCTCGAGGCGCGCGCCCGCAGGATCAACGCATGCCCATGCGCCGGCAACCTCGCGCAGGCACAACGTGAGATCGATCGGAACCAGGTGCGGGCGCTGCTCGCCGCACGCGAACAGCACCTCGCGGATGAAGCGCTCACCCCTGCCGACTTCCGCCTCGACAACCCCGAGGACTTCTGCTCCGGGCAAACCGTCGATCTGGCGGCGCAGAACCCCGGTTGCACTGCGAATGACGTTAAGAGGATTGCGCAACTCGTGCGAGACGACCGCCGCCATCCGCCCGAGCGCCGCCAGACGCTCCTGGAGGTTCACCCGGCCGCGCAGGCGCGCCTGTTCGACCGCGAGCGCCGTCTGGCCGGCGATCGCAGCGCAGTAGGCAAGGTCCTCCGCCGACCAGATCTTGCCGCTCGACGTCGGCCCGAGCAGGCACCCACCGAGCATTCCCTCGCGGCCCAGGACCGGGATCGCGACCTGGAAGCGGTCCCCGGCGGCAAGACGTTTGGGCCCGGCAAGCCCCGCGAGCAACTGCCCCGCCGCCTCGGCGTCAACTCCCGTCGCGCCCGTCCCCCCGACCGTGAGAAAGGTGCCTTCGGCGTAACGCAGGACCAGGCCGTCCTCCGGATGCGCGTGCCGCCACCCCTGCTCCCAGGCGGCCAGCCAGGCCTCCTCTTCGCGCTCGAGCCGGCAGAGCACTGCCGCGAACTCCTCGAGATGGGCGCGCATCTGGGAGCGCGAGCGGAAGAAGACGCGGTCGAGCCGTTCCTGCAGCGAGGCCTTAAGCGGCCCGACAGCCAGGGCAACGGCAAGAGCCGGGAGCATCGGCAGCAGAAGGGAGCCCGCGAACACGGCGTCCTGGAACCAGCGCTGGAACCCGAGCACAAGGGTGAAGTAAAACGCCGTGAGCATGAAGGTCAGCGTCGAGTACAGCATCCCGGCACGAAAGAGGATTTTGACGTCGAGAAGGCGGTGGCGCGCGATCGTGAACGCCATGACCCCGACGTAGGCCACCGAGGCCAGGTTGCCCAGGGGCAGAAACGACACGCCCCAGAGCGGCAGGAAATTCGTCAGGCTCGCGAGTCCGAGCATCAGGTTGGCGCCGAACAGGAACCGGGCCTGCGTGCGCCGGAGATCGTCGCGCGTCGCGCGGGCCTCGCGCGCGAGCAGCGCCGAGGAGACGGCAAGATAGGCCACCAGGTAGGCCACGAAGAGCGGGTAGAGCGGCCCCGGGGTGCCGTACCAGCCGAACCAGAGCCGTCTCCAGCCGGCGAGGTAGCCCGGCCCGGTGCTGAGCACAACGAGCAGCCCCGCCCAGACCCCGAATCCGACGAGGATCGGGTGCGAGAGGCTGCGTTCGAGAAAGACAAACAAGAAGAGCAGCGCCAGGAAGGGCAGCAGAATGATGGGCGCCTGCAGGATCCGATCGACCCTGGCGGCGGTTGCGCCGTCGCTCAGCGTGAACAGCAGAAACACGTCGAGGTTCCAGACGGCGACTGCGATGTTCAATGCCGCGCAGCTGCGTTGGAGTGCGGTATTGCCCCGCCGGCTCCAGACGAAGATGCCCAGGGAGAGCGCGAAAGCGAATCCAGCCAGCGGGAGAAGCGCTGGCCACCCCGGGGACCAGCCGCTCGCTCCGGTCATCGGAAAGGGCGGTCAGTCGAGGAAATCGGCCAGGTGTCGGCTGCGGGCAAGGCGCTGGAGCTTCTTCTTGGCCTTTTTCTCGATCTGGCGGACCCGCTCCCGCGAAAGCTCCAACCGTTTGCCGACCTCCTCGAGCGTCAGCGGCTCTTCCGTGGCGATCCCGAACCGCAACTCGAGCACCTCGCGTTCGCGCGGCGACAGATTATCGAGCAATCCGGCGATTTCGCCACGCAGCGAATTTTCGAGCAGGTCGCGGTCGACCGCGGGTGCGTCCTCATCGGCCAGCAGATCGAGGTAGGCCGTCTCGGAGTCCTCGGTGACCGGGCTGTCGAGGGAGACGGGGCGGCGCGCCACCCGCTGGACCTCCTCGACCTCGCGCCGCGAGACCCCGAGCACGCCGGCCAGCTCCTGGGGCGTCGGTTCGCGGTCGTGGGTCTTCGTGAATTCCTCGGTCTTGGTGCGGATCTTGTAGAGCAGGCCGGCCTGCTTGAGCGGCAGCCGCGTCGGGCCGCTCTGCTCGGCGAGCATCTGCATGATCCCCTGGCGGATCCACCAGACGGCGTACGAGATGAATTTGACGTTGCGCTCGGGATCGAAGCGGCGCGCGGCCTGCAACAACCCGATGTTGCCCTCGTTGATCAGGTCCAGCAGCGAGGGGCCGGCCCCCGAGAAGCGGTTGGCGACTTTGACGACGAAGCGCAGGTTCGCTTCGACGAGCTTCTGAATGGCCTTCTGGTCGCCCTTGCGGGCGAGTTTGCCGAGGCGGATCTCCTCCTCGCGGGGGATCATCGGGATCTTGGAGATCTCGCGCAGGTAGGCGCCGAGCGACGAGGGGCTGTCAACCGCCATCGCGGCCTCCCCCGGCGCGATCATGCGGCCGGCGCGCCGTGGCGCGCGGGCCGACGCGGACCAGCGCGGTGCGCGAGCGCTGCAGGTCGACCTCGCGCTTCATCTCGCGGCGCACGAACTCGAGCGCCTCGGCCAGTTCCGACTGCATCCGCTCGAGCTTGCGACGCATCTCGATCACCACCTCGACGCCGGCCAGGTTGACCCCCAGATCTCGCGTCAGATGGAGGATCCGGCGCACGGTTTCCACGTCGGCCTCCGAGTACAGGCGGGTGCCGCCACGGGTCCGCCGCGGCCGCACGTACCCCTCGCGCTCGTACAGGCGCAGGGTTTGCGGATGGATGCCGAGCAGTTCCGCGACCACGCTGATCATGTACAGCGGCGTCTCCCGGTCGGCTCCCTGGGCGCGCGCACCGGCCAGGTCGGCGACCTCGCCTGGTCCCGTCGGCCGGGGGCGGCGTCCGCGCGGGCTCACGTCGCCGCCCTTCCCGGCGCGGCGAGCGCCTTTTCAAGCTCCTGCATCGCACGGCGCACCCGCGGGTCATCGCCCGATGGCAGGGTCACTGTCACCGTCACGTGAAGGTCACCGTGCCCCACCCCTCCGGGCGAGGGCACTCCCTTGCCCCGCAGCGTGAAGACCTGGCCGCACTGCGTCCCCGGAGGGAGATGCAGCGTCGCGCGGCCCCTGGCCGTCGGCACCGGCACCGGGCCGCCAAGGACTGCCTGGGCGAGGGACACGGGAATCGTGGCGTACAGATTCTGCCCCCTGCGCTCGAGGACCGGGTGAGGCTGGACCTTGAGCGTGACCACGAGGTCTCCGGGATCCCCCCCCCACCTCCCCGGCTGCCCGGCCGCGGCGACGACGATCCGGCTGCCCGAGGCAGTGCCGGCGGGGATCCTGACCGTGCGCTGCTCGGCAATCGGCAGATGCCCCCGCCCGCGGCAGACCCGGCAGGAGTCGGTGCTCGCTTCCCCCTCCCCACCGCACGTCGGGCAGAGCTTGCGCACCGTCCACGGACCGTGGGGGATCTCGACCACGCCGCGCCCGCCGCAGGAGCGGCACGTCGCGATCGCCGCGCCCGGAGCCCAGCGGCGCCCACGGCACTCCGGACAGATTCCTTCGCGTCGATAGCGGCATTCGCGCACAACGCCGCGCAGCGCCTCCTCGAAGCTCAGCTCGAGCACCTGGTGGATGTCTTCGCCTCGAGCCGGCGCCATCGCCTGCTCGGCGGCGGCCGCGGATTCCGGAAACAATTCCCTGATGACCTGCTCCCATCGTCCGCTGATGCCCTCGGCACCACCGCCGGGCTTGGACTTCCGGGACATCGGCGCCGGGCGGCGGCCCCGCCGGTCGTACTCCTCGCGCAGCGAGCGCTGAGAGAGAACGCGCCATGCCTCCTGCAGCAGCGCATAGCGGGCCGCAACCTCCTGATCGCCGGGATTCACGTCCGGATGCTCCCGGCGCGCGAGCTTGAGCCACGCCCGCTTGACCTCCCGCGCGCCGGCCTTCGGGTCCACCCCGAGGAGGCTGTAGTAGTCCTGCTCCTCTTCCATCAGCGGGCACGCATCCTGAATCCCTCGAACTCCTGCAGGAACTTCCAGCAACCGTGCACGAGGCCCTCCCGCGCAATGAGAACCATGAATTCCGCCCCGCGCTCAAAGCTTGTTGTACCATTATTCCACCTTGAGTCCATGCGGATCAAGCCTTTGTTGCCGCCGTGTACGTCCTGATTTTTTCTTGACAGCCGGACTAGGAATACCTATGGTCTTTTTCATCCATTCACCAGGGAACGAGAAGGGAGGGCGCTATGAAGCTCGGAGTTTTCGTCAGTGACTACTCGTCCACCGTGGACACGCTCGAGCGGCTGAAGTCGGACAAGCTCGGCGTGTTCCTCGTCCAGAACGGCGTCTACCATGCCGCGATCCTCGACAAGGGGAAGGGATCGGCCCTCCTTGACACGGCCCCGCGGGTCTACGTGCTGCGCGAGGACCTGGAAACCCGGGGATTTGCCGCCGACGCGGTCGATTCGCGGGCCAAGGTCGTCGGCTACGGCGAGATCGTGGACCTGATCTTCAACGAATATCCCAAGATCGCCTGGCTCTAGGATAAGGAGGGAGCGCACCCATGGCAAAACTTACAATCGGCTGTTTCTCCTCCCTCGTAGGTTCGATGTCGCTGGATTTCGCCGTCAAGCTGGCGGAAGCCGCCATCGAAAAGGGACACGAGGTCGACTTCTGGATGTCCGGCAACGCCGTGATGCTCTCGAAAAAGGGGCAGAAGTCCTTCAAGGATTACTCGCACCTCGACAAGAGAATTCGCGCCGCAATGGACAAGGGGATGAACATGTGCGCCTGCGAGGCCTGCGCCGAGGCGCGCGGCTTCCACAAGGAGGACACCATCGACCACCCCAAGTTCATCCGCAAGAGCATGGACTGGTACCTGGCGAGCTGCCACACGGCCGACCGGGTCCTCCACATCGGAGGTGAGTGACCATGGCCAAGACAACGAATCTGGCGTTTCTCGTACAGCGCGCCGGCTACAAGTGCGAGAACCCGAAGCTTGCGCTGACGCACGCCATCGCGAGCCAGTCGGTCGAAATCTACCTCGACGACGGCGACTCAGTCGTCCCCGTCGTCGCCTTTGTCGGGGAGGGTGTCCTCAACTGCAAGAACAACCAGAAGGCGATGGAGGTCTACGGGATCACCAGCACTGAAAACCACCTCCAGAACGCCCTGCTCTGCGATCT
>CAZEOK010000090.1:0-13288 GCA_964513745.1 uncultured bacterium | reverse complement strand
ATCCCGATCATCACCCTCACCGAGACCCCGCTCTCGGGCTGGTACGCCCCGGTCAAGCGCGCCGCCGACATCGTCTTCTCGCTTCTCGGGCTGGTGATCCTCTCGCCGCTGCTGGCCGTCATCGCGGTCGTCCTGAAACTGACGTCGCCCGGGCCGGTCCTTTTCCGCCAGCAGCGCATGAGCCTCGACGGCACTCTCTTCACGATGTACAAGTTCCGCTCGATGCGCACCGACGCCGAGGAGGAGACCGGCGCCGTCTGGGCCCGGCCCGACGATCCCCGGCGCACGGCCTTCGGGGCCTTCCTGCGGAGCACGAGCCTCGACGAGCTGCCGCAACTGTTCAACATCCTCAGGGGGGAGATGAGCTTCGTCGGCCCGCGCCCGGAGCGGCCGGTGTTCGTCGAGCAGTTCCGCGACAAGGTGCCGCGCTACATGCTGCGCCACAAGGTCAAGTGCGGCCTGACCGGCTGGGCGCAGGTCAACGGCTGGCGCGGCAACACCTCGATCGAGAAACGCATCGAGTACGACATCTTCTACATCGAGAACTGGTCGCTCTCGTTCGACCTGAAGATCGTCTGGCTCACCTTCTGGAACGGCTTCGTGAACAAGCATGCTTATTAGCCCGGGTCAGTCGCAAGGCCCTGGCGCGCCCCGGCGGCGGAGTCATCCCTGCCCTCCGCGCGGGCTTCGGGCCTGCCTTGCCGGGACACACCTGGACGCGCCCGACTGACTCGGGCAGCATGGGCACCAACAAAGTCGTGATTATCGGGGAATTGCCGGGTTGATCATGACCAGGTTGCTGAAAAACGCGAAACGGGCAGGCTGATAAAAAGGTCCAGATGCACAGCTTGCCAACGGCCAGGATGCGCCTGATATTGGGTATGAACTTCGGGCTGGACAAACACAAGGAGGGTGGTTGAAATGTCGAAGCACCAGAGCGGACACAAGCTCCTCGAGAAGGTGAAGAGCGCCATGGACGACCTCGAGATCACCGTGTCGGAATACCGCGAGATCATGGACCAGGCGCACAAGGACGGGCACATCGACCCGCAGGAGCGCGCCATCCTCGCGCAGTTCAACCAGATGATCAGCGACGGCACGATCAAGCGGGTCCCGGGTTAGTCCCCGCGCAACCCGGGCTGTACGTCAACAACGGGGAATCACCGTTCCCGAGGTTTCACCCTCGCCGTCGGCGGCGCGTTCCAGGGATCGTCCGGCCACGGGTGCCTCGGGTAGCGCCCGCGCAGCTCGGCGCGCACCTGCCGGTAGGCCCCCTCCCAGAAGCCGCACAGGTCGCGCGTGACCTGCACCGGCCGCCCCGCCGGCGAGAGCAGGTGCAATAGCAGCGGCGCCTGACCGGCAGCCACCGCGGGCGTCTCCCCGAGACCGAAGAGCTCCTGCAGCTTGACCGCGAGGATCGGGCCCTCGGCTGCCGCGTAATCGAGCGCGACCCGCCGACCGCTCGGCACCGTCAGGTGCGTCGGCGCCAATTTCTCGAGGCGCGGGCGCAACCGCGGCGGGATCAGATCGCGCAGGGCGGTGACGACGTCGACGTCCACCAGGTCCCGCGCGCCGCGGACTCCGGAGAGGTACGGAACGAGCCACTCCTCGGGTCGCGAGCGCAGATCAGCCTCGTCCAGCAGCGGCCAGCCTTCAGACGGGAAATGCCGTGTGAGCAGGCGCACCCGCCCCAGCAGCTGCCGTGCCTCCTCACCGAAGGGAAGCAGCGCCGCGCCGCCGGCGCGCAGGGCCGCGCAGAGCACCGGCAGCACTTCACCGTCGCCCGGTGCGAACTGCCGCTCCACCAGAGCGACCGCACCGAACAGCTCACGCTCGACGGCCACGATCCGGCGCTCGCGATCGTCCCACGAGACGCTCCTCACTGATGTTATGCGCCCGGGGAGCTCTTCCCTGACCAGCGCCTCGTCCACCGCCGAGGCGAGATGGATGATCCCCTCCCCGGCCGCCCCGGCGTCGACATCGACGGCGACGATCAGCTCACGCCCGTGCACGCAGCTCGACGGCGAGAGGCGCGCACCGCGACCGTTTGCAAGAAGGTAGCGCTCCCCGCCGGTCGCGCGCCTGCGCGCCAACCGGTCGGGGTAGGCATCGAGGAGAAAGCGCCCCAGCTCCCACGCCGCCGGTCCGGCGCCCACCGGGCCGCCTTTCTTCACGAGCCGCTCGAGCTGCTCGGCCGTGCGCGCAGCCGAGCGCAACACCGCGGCGTCCGTTTCGGCCTCCGAGGGGCCGCCGCGCCGGAACCGCCGGAGCGCTGCCACGCGCTCCTCGAGATCGCACGCGCCAGCGTGCGCCGCCCGCCGGTCAGCGGTCCGGGCGAGCACGTCGCGACCGGCAAGAACCGCGGCGAGCTCGCAGCCGAGCCGCGGCGCGCCGCTCTGGGCGGCCCGCAGCACCAGGCGCGCCAGGCGAGGGTGCAGCGGTAACCGCACCATGGCCCGGCCGCAATCGGTCGGCCGCCCGCCCGGATCGAGTGCGCCGGTCTGCACGAGCAGGTCCCGCGCCGCGGCCAGGCGCGAGACCGGAGGGGGGTCGAGCCAGGGGAGCGATGCGGCGTCGCGCACCCCCCAGATGGCCAGCTCGAGAGCAAGGGAGGCCAGGTCGGCACGCTGGATCTCCGGCAGCGCGAAGGCGGCCAGCGACTCGAAGGTGTGCCGGCTGTAGAGCCGGAAGCAGACGCCGGGAGCGGTGCGCCCCGCGCGGCCGGCGCGCTGCACCGCTTCGGCGCGAGAAACCGGCATCGTGACCAGCCGATCCATCCCCGACGCCGGGTGGTGCTCGCGGCGCCGAGCCAGGCCGCTGTCCACGACAACCCGCACGCCCTCGATCGTCAAGCTCGTCTCCGCTATCGAGGTCGCGAGCACCACCTTGCGCCGGGGGCCGGGGAGTATTGCGCGCTCCTGCGCCTCGAACGGCAGGTCGGCGAAGAGCGGATGGATGGCGACATGAGCGTCGCGAACCGCTGGCGCTTCCTCGAGCAGCCTCTGACAGATGCGGATTTCCCCGGCGCCCGGGAGAAACGCCAGGATGTCCCCTCCGGTTTCCGCCAGGATGCGCGTCACGGCGCCGGCGATCCGCTCCGGGAGGCGTCCGCCCCGCTCGTCGCCAAGATAACGCACCTCGACAGGGAAGACACGACCGTCGCACGAGACAACCGGGGCGTCGCCGAGCAGCGCTGCCACCGGAGCGGTGTCGAGCGTCGCCGACATCACGAGAATCGACAGGTCATCCCGCAGGTTCCGGCGGGCATCGAGGCAGAGCGCAAGCGCCAGATCCGCGTTGAGGCTGCGCTCGTGGAACTCGTCGAAAATGACAAGCGCCACACCATCGAGCGCCGGGTCAGTCTGCAGACGACGCGTCAAAATCCCCTCGGTGACGACCTCGATGCGGGTCGCCGGGGAGACGCACCGCTCGAAGCGGATCGCGTAACCAACGGTGCGGCCGACCGCCTCGCCGAACGCGCGGGCCATCCACCGCGCGGCGGAGACTGCCGCCAGGCGCCGCGGCTCGAGCATCACGATGCGCCCGCCGGCCGGCAGGGCCTCGAGCAGGGCCGGCGGAACGCGGGTGGTCTTCCCGGCCCCGGGCGGCGCGGTGAGCACCGCCACGCGGTGGGCCGCGAGCGCGTCTCGCAGGCGCGGCAGGGACTCGTCAACCGGGAGTGGAGTCATCCGTCACCGTGCAGGCTGCTGGGTCCTGACGCTGCGGACCTCCAGCGTGCTCCCTGCGGTCCGCCGCTGGAGACCTCCCCTCCGCGCCACCCCTCCGCCCAGACCATGGCCGAAAGCAGGCATTCCTTCATGGCGATGCGCACGCGCCGGGGATGGTTCAGCGGTCTGCTAGTTCACGGGGCCGGGCGGCCGGTCCATCAGGCTCGAGTACCCGCCGAGTGCCACCACCACGTGGTCGAGAACGCGGATGCCGAGGATGCGGCCGGCCTCAACCAGACGCTCGGTGAGCTGGATGTCCTCGGGGCTCGGGGTGGGATCGCCGCTCGGGTGGTTGTGGACCAGGATCACCGCCGCTGCCGAGTCGCGCACCGCGGGTTGAAAGACCTCCCGCGGGTGCACGAGACTTCCGGTGAGACAGCCGACGGCGATGGTGCTCTCGCGCATGACCTCGTTGCGGGCGTTGAGCAGCACGGCGACGAAAACCTCCCGCGGCAGGTTGAAGAGCCGCGGCGTGAAGTGATCGGCCACCTCCCGGCTTGAGGCGAGCCGTGTCCGCGGACGGCCGGAGTCGGCCATCAGACGGCGGCCGAGCTCGAGCGCAGCTTTGAGGCTGGCGGCCTTGGCCGGTCCGAGGCCGCGGGTGGCGCATAGTTCGCGCAGGCTGGCGCGATCGATCCCGGCGACGCTCCCGTGCGACGCCAGCAGGCCGGCCCCCACCTCTGTCGCCGCGCCCCCGGGCCCGGAGGCGCCGGTGCGCAGCAGCAGGGCGATCAGCTGGGCATCGGAGAGAGCCTCCGCGCCGCTACGGGCGAGCAGCTCACGGGGCCCGTCGCCTCGCGAGACGATCTGTTCAGGCATCGGCCGGCCGCGAATCGCTCCCCATCGAGGTCAGCGCTCCAATCCATCTGATATTAAAAGGAAATGACCAAACAACACTCCACCATATCACCCGTTGAATGTCAACGAATCACGGGCATTGGTCCTGCCGTTCTGGTGTTACCGACACGGGACGGAAGCCTGTCAGATAGCGCAGGTCGCCGTGACCGGATCGCTCGATCGCGTCCGAAGAGCCGCTGATCAGCAACGGCGAGAAGGCTGTCACCGCGTGCGACGAGCGGGTCAGCGTGACGAGGGCTCCAGTCAGTGTGAACGCAGCCGTCGCGTTACCGATCATATCCGCGATGATCACCCCGCAGAATGCGCCGCCGACGGTGATCTCCAGGCGCGCGGGCTGTCTTGAAGGATCGAGGTGCGAGTAGGCCGGGTCATACCCCTCCGCAAAGACTCCCTCCTCGATCGCCATGCGGGAGGCCTCGTCCTTGACGGGGTCGAAATCGGGATTGTGCACCACGAGGATCCCCTCGCCGTCGAGCGGGCCGGAGTAATCGCCACGCGACCAGAAGAGGCCGTTGTGGACGCCGTCGGGGGAAGGCTCGGGAAGGTTTTCCAGCACGGAGAGCGTTTCCCCTGCGTTGAGGATCGGGAGCACGTCGGCAGGCAAAACCATGTCCGGGTCGACGATCTGGTCACCCTCGATGACGGAACCACCGAAGAGCCGCGCCGGGCTCCTTCCGGCCAGCGCGGGAAGATGCTCGGTCCCCTCGACCCGGATGTCCCCCGTCAGATCGAGAGCCCCTGAGGCCGCCCAGCCGGCGGTGATTTCCGGGGCGCAGGTCACCGGCGCCACCTCGGCCACGATCGTCTGGCGACTCTCGCCACCCTCCGCGCTGACAAGCAACTGCAGCACCGGGTACCCCAGCCTCTGCAGCGGCGATGCGGCATAACCGAAGCTGCGGTCGAAAAGCACAACCGTCGTCGCCGGGTCGCCGTCGGTGTCGTCGACATCCGGAATCAGGCAGATACGACGGGAGAGCGCCCATCCGCCGTCCTCCCAGCGTCGAACGGCGAGACCGGGCGCCGGCCAGGGAGCGTGGAACACCTCGTCCGGGATCGTGCTGCCCGCGGCGGCGAACTCCTCCAGCGTGGCTTCCAACGCTGACTCCGCTGCGTAGAAGGCCGAGCGCTCCCGGGCCAGTCGCTTCGAGATCACCAGGTCCGCGCCGCCGGCCATCAGAGACATCGTGGCCAGAAGCGTCATCACGGAGAGCACGCCGACCACGGCCACCAGGGCGCTTCCCCGCTCGTCGCCGGGAATCACGGTGCCGCCCCCCGCACGCCGGGCCGAAGCCGCACGATGGCTCGCTCCTGCATCCCCGCAGCACCCGACAGCGTGCATTCCACGAGCGACACCTCCGCCACAGTCGTTGTCTCCTCGCCGGCGCCGTCCAGCCCCCGGCACGTCATCTCGGTGATGCCGGATGCAAGCACCTGGGTACTGCCGCTCGTCCATCCCCCGGTGGGCAGGTCAAGCGGCGACTGGATTCTGTACTTCAGGTCGCTGCCGTCGAGCCAGACCGTGATCAGCCGCTGATTCGAAGACGAAAACCCGGCAGGGTCGTCCTCGTCGCGGGACACGACATAGGCCAGTGAATCAGACGCAACCTGACGAACCGGTGTCTCCGGATTGTGATAGCCGGCCTGCTGAAGGTCACGGGTCAGCCACGCCAGTGCCCCGGCCAGGGCTCTGCCGGATTCCCTCTCCTGCTCCTGGCTTTCCCAGAGCCGCTTCTGGGTGTGCGCAAAGGGCACCGTCATCGCCATGACCATCGCGGTCAGCGCCAGGGACATCAACAGCTCGACAAGGGAGAACCCCTCGTCGCCGGACACCGCGCTCACCGGCTTCTCCGGAGCGACAAGCTCACCACCTGGCGCGGATCAAAGCCGCCGCTGGCACGCTCCCTGAAGCAATGCACCGTGCAGCGCGGCGGTGCAGCGGGTTCAGGTTCCCGCTCGTAGACCAGCAGAAACCGGCCGCCCGAGCTCACGACTTCATCCTGGAGCCAGGCACCTCCCCAGTCGAGCCCCTCCGGGAGTGTCGCCGTGGTCAGACCCGCGGTGGCCCGCTCCCACCCGAGGGCGCCGATGAGTTCGAGACGCTCCTGGGCCAGAAACGTCCCGGTTGTGATCGCGCGGCTTCGAGCCTCGAGACGCGCCGCAAGCAGCGTGGTCTGGAGCACACCGAGGATGCCGAACGAGAGCACCGCCATCACGACGAGCACCTCGATGAAGGTGAACCCGCGCTCAGATCCCACGACCAGCCTCCCGATCGCCGCGGTAGAACCGCACCCGCCCGGTCGCCGGTGCCAGCGTGCACTTGTAGACCTCGCCGGCGGTGCCGCGGAGGGAGATGCTCCCGAAGCTGCATGTGCCGTCAGGATTGAAGACCTTCTCGTCGACTCCGGCGATGACCACGACGGTGCCGCGCGGCATCAACTGTTCGTCCCCGTCCGGCTCCCACACCTCGCCCCGCTCGCGCTCCACCACGAACAGCCACGCTCCGTCCGGCTGCTGCTGCGGCGCCACCCGCACCCGTGCCCCCGTGACGACCGAGCGCCAGTGCGCCAGCCGCAATCGCTGGCTCAGCCCGACGGCGGCAGACTCGAGCTCCTGTCCTCGGCGCAGTTCAGCGAGGGCGGGATACGCCAATGCCGCTGCAATCGCCACGATCGCGACAACCGTCACGAGTTCGAGGAGTGTGTACCCCCCTTCTCTCCCGCGCTGTCCTGGCACCTTCGGTGACATGGCCGAAGTGATTGCAGTATCCATGCCACACCCACGCTTTGCGAAAACTCCGCGATACCAGGCCGTTTCCTCTCGATGTTGCCGATCGAAATGTCGCGGGGAATCACGCCGTCGTACCGCCGGGATCATTCGCGCCAGGGCGCTGCGCCCTGCGGGCACAGCGCGACCTAACCGAATTCGCTTGCATATTCCCGACCGGGGACCTATCTTGAGCAGGATGTTTTTCAACTAGTAACCGGAACGTTCCCTCCCTGAACCGATGGATACGTCCCACAGACAGCAACCGGAAGGAGTCTTTCGTGCAGTTCCAGGAGTTTAATCTCGACACCCGCATTCTGGCCGGAATCCGCTCACTCGGCTGGGAGCAACCGACCCCGATCCAGGAGCAGGCCGTCCCGCGCGCTCTCGAGGGCCGCGACGTGATGGGCCTCGCCCGGACCGGTACCGGCAAGACAGCGGCATTTCTGCTCCCGATCCTCCAGCGCCTCGCGACCGGCCCCCGCGGCAGGGTGCGCGCGCTCATCGTCGCGCCCACGCGCGAACTGGCCGAGCAGATCCACCAGCTGGCGGTCTCGCTCTGCCGCCCCCTGAACCTGCGCAGCCTCACCATCTACGGTGGCGTGAACATCAATCCGCAGATGCGCGCCCTTCGCGCGGGCGTCGACATCGTCGTCGCCTGCCCGGGACGGCTCCTCGACCACCTCGGGCAGAGAACCGTGAAGCTCGACCACGTCGAAGTGCTCGTCCTCGACGAGGCCGACCGGATGTTCGACATGGGATTTCTCCCCGATGTCCGCAAGATCGTGAAGCACCTGCCTTCGAAGCGCCAGACGCTGCTGTTCTCGGCGACAATGCCCCAGGAGGTGCGCCACCTGGTCGCCGAGATCCTGCGCGATCCGGTCACTGTCCAGGTCGGCACGCTCAAGCCGACGCACACCGTGGCCCACGCCCTCTACCCGGTTGCCGCCCACCTGAAGACGCCGCTGCTGATCGAATTGCTGCGCCGCACCGACACGGGCTCCGTCCTGGTCTTCACCAAGACCAAGCACCGCGCCAAGCGCGTCGGGGAGCAGCTCGTGAAGCTCGGGCACCGCGCCGCCTCGCTGCAGGGCAACCTCTCCCAGAACCGGCGGCAGGAGGCCCTCGACGGCTTCCGCAAAGGCACCTACACGGTGCTGGTGGCCACCGACATCGCCGCCCGCGGCATCGACATCTCGCAGATCTCGCACGTCATCAACTACGACGTCCCGGACACCGTGGACGCCTACACGCACCGCATCGGCCGCACCGGGCGCCTCGAGCGCACTGGCGACGCATTTACCTTCGTCACCGGCGAGGATACCGCGATGGTGCGCGACATCGAGCGCACCCTCGGCGCACCGATCCCACGCAAGACCCTCGAGGGTTTCGACTACACGGCCAGGCCAGCCGCGGGCACTCCGGAGTTCCGGCCCGACCGGCGTCCGGGCGGTCGGCCCGGGGGCTCGGCGGGCGGCTACCGCGGCGATCGGAAGTCGGCGGCCCCGGCCCCCGCGAGACGATTGACGGCGGGGGCGGTGGTGTGTTCTCATGGACGTCATGGCGCGGAAGGAACCAGCCGCGAAAACCGGGGATCGGCCGCGCGCCGGCCCCAACGATAACAGGAGGAGCAGCAGAGCATGAACATCTTCATCGGCAATCTCTCGCGCCAGGTCACCGACGCCGACCTTCGTGAGGCTTTCGAGGCCCACGGCGCCGTGTCTTCGGCCAACGTCATCAAGGACAAGTTCACCGGCGAGTCGCGCGGTTTCGGCTTCGTCGAAATGGCCGCTCAGGCCGAGGCCCAGGCCGCCATTGCGGCGCTCAACGGCAAGGATCTCAAGGGTCGTGCGCTCAACGTCGCCGAGGCCAAGCCCCGGACCGACGGCGGTGGCGGCGGTGGCCGTTCCGGCGGTGGCTACGGCGGTGGCGGCAATCGCTCCGGCGGCGGTGGCGGCAACTACGGCGGCGGTTCCGGCTGGAGCCGCGGCGGGTCGAGCCGCTAGGGCGCTGCTTTCAGCGTACGACCGCTGCTGAACGGAACCGGCCGCCGCCCTCGACAGGGGCCGCGGCCGATTTCGTTCAGGGGAGACCGGGCAGTATGCGCCGGCGCTCCCGGAAATCCCACGGGGCCACCGGGGCCGGACGGGCCCAGAGACCGCGACGTGCGATTCGCGCTTCCTGCTCCAGAATCTCGAGGCCCCGGTCGGTCGAGTATTTCCGGAACCACCAGGCCAGGCCTGCGGACACCAGCTCGCGGTTGAGCGAGCGGCCGTCCGGCAGAAAGACCTCGGCCAGTTCCCGGTCGTAGCGGTCTTTCCCGGCCCCGACCAGGCGGACCTGCCTGCCCAGAGCGAGCCCCGAGGTGAAGCCTTTCGCCTTCTTTCCGAACGCCTGTGCCAATTCCGGGCAGTCAATGCCATCGAGCCGGACCTCGACGCCAACCCCGCCGCGCAGCACGACGATGCTGTCGCCGTCCCGGACGCGAATGACCGTTCCCTCGTCTTCTGCCTGCCGCGGGAGACGGGGTGCCGCCTTCGTGGCCTCTCCCGCTCTTGGCGAAACTGCCGTCGGGGGCACCCTGGCAACAGCCGCAGGGAGACGGTCGACGTCCCGGTCGCGCCGCTTCGGGCCGGCGCACCCGCCGCCCGTGGAGCAGCCGCAAACCACGACGAGGAGCGGGAGAATCGCCCAGAACCTGAGATTGAAAGGAACGCCGCTGCCGTTGAGCACCTGCCCGGTGGAGGGGTGGCGCGGAGGGGAGGTCTCCAGCGGCGGACCGCAGGGAGCGCGATGGAGGTCCGCAGCGTCAGGACTCCGCAGCCTGCTCGGGGACGAGAGGCTCCTCGGGAACGGGATTCGCGCCGGGACGGCCGGAAGACTCAAGACGCGCACCCCCCACGGCCCGTCGATGCGACGGCGGCTGCCACTCAGGCGCGGAGCACCGGCTTCAGGAACTGTCCCGTGAACGATTTCCTGGCACGGGCGATCTGCTCCGGGGTGCCCTTGGCCACGACCTCGCCCCCCTCGTCGCCCCCCTCGGGCCCGAGGTCGACGACATAATCGGCGCTCTTGATGATGTCGAGGTTGTGCTCAATGACGACAACGGTGTTGCCGGCGTCGACGAGGCGATTGAGCACCTCGAGCAGCTTCTGGATGTCGGCGAAGTGCAGGCCGGTCGTCGGCTCGTCCAGGATGTAGACCGTGCGCCCGGTGCTTCGTCTGCCGAGCTCACGCGACAGCTTGACCCGCTGGGCCTCGCCGCCCGAAAGCGTGGTCGCGCTCTGCCCGAGCTTGACGTACTCCAGCCCGACGTCGCTGAGCGTCTGAAGCCGGTCGCGAATCGCGGCATGGTGGTGGCGGAAGAACTCGAGCGCCTGGCCTACCGTCATCTCGAGGACCTGCGCGATGCTCAGCCCCCGGTATTCAACCTCGAGGGTCTCGCGGTTATAACGCCGGCCCTTGCAGACGTCGCAGGTGACGTAGACGTCGGGGAGGAAGTGCATCTCGATCCTGATGATCCCGTCGCCCTCGCAGGCCTCGCAGCGTCCGCCCGAGACGTTGAAGGAAAACCGCCCCGGGCGATAGCCGCGCAGGCGCGCCTCGGGGACGCCGGCGAAGAGGTCGCGGATCGGCGTGAAGATCCCGGTGTAGGTCGCCGGGTTCGAGCGGGGCGTGCGCCCGATCGGGCTCTGGTCGATGTCGATCACCTTGTCGACGTTCTCGAGCCCCATCAGCTTCGCGAAAGGCGCCGGGCGCTCCTTGGCGCGATACAGCGCGTGGGCCAGCGCCTTGAAGAGCGTCTCGATGACCAGCGTGCTCTTGCCCGAGCCGGAAACCCCCGTGACGCAGGTCAGCGTCCCGAGCGGAATCTCCAGGTCGATCCCCTTGAGGTTGTTGCCGCACGCGCCGATCAGGCTGAGAGACCTCACGCCGGAGCGCCGCTGCGCCGGGAGGGGTATCGAGAGGCTCCCGGAGAGGTACCTGCCCGTGAGCGAGGCCGGGTTGCCGACGATCTGTTCCGGGGTCCCGGCGGCGACAAGGTGGCCGCCGTGCTCGCCGGCGCCCGGGCCGAGGTCGACCACGAAGTCCGCGGCCGAGATCGTCGCCTCGTCGTGCTCGACAACCAGCACGGAGTTGCCCAGATCGCGCAGGCCTTTGAGCGTACCCAGGAGCCGGTCGTTGTCGCGCTGGTGCAGGCCGATGCTCGGCTCGTCGAGCACGTAGAGGACCCCGACGAGGCGCGAGCCGATCTGGGTCGCCAGCCGGATGCGCTGTCCCTCGCCGCCGGAGAGCGAGGCGGCCTCGCGATCGAGGGTCAGGTAGCCGAGGCCGACGTCGGCTAGGAACCGCAGCCGCTCGCGGATCTCCTTGAGCACCCGCGCGGCGATCGTCTGCTCGGTTGGCGTAAGGTCGACCGCGCGGAAGGCCTCGATCGCGGCGTCCACCGAGAGCGCGGTACAGGTTGCGATG
Organism: uncultured bacterium; assembly: GCA_964513745.1. Lineage (GTDB taxonomy): Bacteria > JAUVQV01 > JAUVQV01 > JAUVQV01 > DATDCY01 > DATDCY01. The sequence goes on along the minus strand of CAZEOK010000090.1, from coordinate 1,466 downwards.
CTCCTGCCGCCGAAGCTCACCGCGAGAGCCTCAGGCCTGAGGCGACGCCCCTTGCAGGCCGGGCAGCTCTGCCGCGCCATGAACCGCTCGATCTCCTCGCGGATCGCGGCCGACTTGGTCTCGCGGTACCGCCGTTCCAGGTTCTGGACCGCGCCCTCGAAGCGTCGCTTGAAGCGGAATCGGTCCTCCGGGCCACGCTCGAGCGTGAAGACGATCTCTTCATCGCCTGAGCCGTGCAGCAGCACCTGACGCACCCTCGGTGGGAGACGCTCGAACGGCGTGTCGAGGTCGAACGAGTAGTGACGCGCGACCGCCCCGAGGGTCTGGAGAAAATACTCCGAGGTGCGCCGCTCCCAGGGCAGGATCGCCCCCTCGGCCAGCGTCAGCGTCGGGTCGGGGACCACCAGCTCGTCGTCGAACTCCATCTTCGTGCCCAGCCCGCCGCACGCCTGGCAAGCCCCCACGGGGCTGTTGAACGAGAAGAGCCGCGGCGAGATCTCGGGATAGCTCACGCCGCAGTCCGTGCAAGCCAGCCGCGACGAGAAGACGCGGTCGCGCGCGCCGGGTTCCTCGACCACCACCAGCCCGTCCCCGAGCGCGAGCGCAGACTCTACGGAGGCGGCGAGACGCGAGCGCACGCCCTCTTTGACGACGAGGCGGTCGACGACGACCTCGATCGTGTGCTTCCTCTTCTTGTCGAGGACGATCTCCTCGCTCAGTTCCCGCTGGCTGCCGTCGACGCGGACCCGCAGGTAGCCTTTGCGCCGCGCGTCCTCGAAAGCCTTCAGGCTCTCGCCCTTGCGTCCGCGCACCAGCGGCGCGAGCACGTTCACCCGGGTCCCCTCGGGAAGCGCCGCGACCCGGTCGGTGATCTGCTCGGCACCCTGCGAGGCGATCGGTCGGCCGCACCTCCAGCAGGAAGGACGGCCGACCCGCGCGAAGAGCAGGCGCAGGTAGTCGTAGATCTCGGTGACGGTGCCGACCGTGGAGCGCGGGTTCCTCGAGAGCGTTCGCTGCTCGATCGAGATTGCCGGCGAGAGCCCCTCGATGACGTCGACGTCAGGCTTCTCCATCAGCTCGAGGAACTGGCGCGCGTACGCCGAGAGCGACTCGACGTAGCGGCGCTGCCCCTCGGCGTAGATGGTGTCGAAGGCGAGCGAGGACTTGCCCGAGCCGGAGACGCCGGTGACGACGACGAGCCGGTTGCGCGGAATGTCCAGCGAGATGTTCTTGAGGTTGTGCTCGCGCGCGCCGCGGACGACGATGAACCCTTCCGAAATCCCCCTTGTTCCCTCTTTGCCAAAGGGGGATGAAGGGGGTTTTTCCGTCCCCTTTTCCGGCAGTCGGGTCACCGGTAGTGGCACCGGTACGTGTGCCCGGGGCCGGCCATGCGCACAGCCGGGAACTCGCGGTCGCAACCGTCACCGCGAATCGGGCAGCGGGGGTGGAAGGGGCAGCCCGGCGGC
>CAZEOK010000089.1:0-13298 GCA_964513745.1 uncultured bacterium | reverse complement strand
TCCTGGAGTAAAGGTTTATTGAAAGGAGCACACTCAATCGCCTGCGCTCGGACTCCAGCCCGAGCCAGATATGGGCCGGCACTCCGACCACTTTCTCGAGCTGAAGGGCGGTGTCCGCGGTGATGGCCTTCCCGCCCTTGAAGATCCGGCTCAGCTTGGAGGCGGGACGGGCCATCCTCGTCGCCAACTCGTCCTTGGTCATCCCAAGCTCCCCGATGACCTCCTCGAGGTATGCCCCCGGAGGGATGGCCAGATCGGAATGTGCTACCGACTCAGTCCTCATAGTGCTTGCTCACCCTATCTATCTGAACGATTTCGAGCCGATCGCCTTCCAGCGTGAAGATCAGCCGCTGGTAGGCTTTGACAACTTCGCTAGAGCGTTCAAAGTGATTTTGCGGCTTCCGGGTCCGGAACTTGACGTCCACGCGCCCTCTCACATGCCTTCATAATCGACTTCACCCCTGGGGTAAAGACAACATGGGGCGTGATCAGCAATCTATCAAGAGTCTTCTACACCCCAGGGGTGAAGCACAGATTTTATCATCTATAAAGACACCCACAGCGCCCCCACTCACCCTTTCCTTCGCTACGACTCGCGCATTCGGTAACCGACCCCCGGTTCTGTGAGCAGCAGCCGGGGCCGAGCCGGATCCGGCTCGATTTTACGCCGCAGCTGCGCCATGAAAACCCGCAGGTAGTGCGTCTCGTTCACGGAGCCCGGTCCCCAGACCTCCTTGAGGATCTGGCGGTGGGTCAGGACCTTCCCGGCGTTCTGCGCGAGCAGGGCCAGCAGGCGGTATTCCAGCGGGGTCAGGTGGACCTCGGTGCCAGAAACGAGCACCTCCCGCCGCGTCAGATCGAGCCGCAGCGGGCCGATCTCCAGCACCGGTTCACCCGTTGTCGACGCGGCGGACAGCGCGTGACGCAATGCGACCCGGATGCGCGCCAGCAGCTCGTTGACGCCGAAGGGCTTGGTCAGGTAGTCGTCGGCGCCGGCGTCGAGCGCAGTTACCTTGTCGTCCTCCTTGCCGCGCGCCGAGATCACGATGATCGGTACGCGGCTCCACTCGCGGATGCGCCGGGTCAGGTCGATCCCATTGCCGTCGGGCAAGCCGATGTCGAGCAGGATCAGCTCGGGGTTGTGCGTCGTCGCCGCAATCAACGCCTCACGGACCGTCTCCGCCTCGACGATGCGGAAGTCCTGGGCGGTCAGGGCGGTACGCAGGAAGCGCCGGAGTTGCGGTTCGTCCTCGACGATCAAAACCAACGGGCCCGGTTCGCTCATGCCACGGAATCCTCGAGCGCCTCAGCCATCACCGTCGGCGGCGCTTCGTCGAGCGGCAAGCGAATCCGGAACACAGTCCCGCCGCCCTCGCGGTTCGACGCGCCGATCGTCCCGCCGTGGGCCTGCACGATGCCGCGGCAGATCGGCAGCCCGAGACCGACTCCGCCGCCACCGGCGTGCGCGCCGCGGTGAAATTTCTCGAAGATCCGCTCCTCCTCGCCCGGCACGATCCCGGGCCCGCGGTCGGCCACGACGATTTCCAACTCGTGGTCGATCGACCGCGCGCTGATCTCCACGGGACTCGTTGCCGGCGTGTACTTGACCGCATTGTCGATAAGGTTCACGAACACCTGCTCGAACAGGACGGGGTCCACGGGGACGAGGGGGAGCCCCTCAGGGAGGCCCGTTCTCACCTCGCGGCCCTGGAGTTTCGCGTCCAGGTGCAGCAATGCCGAGCCGAGCACCTCTTCGAGCGGCACCCAGTCGCGGCGTGGCGCCATCCCGCCGGACTCGATCCTGACCATGTCGAGGACGTTGGCGATCAGGCGCTCCATACGCTCGGCCTCGGTGCAGATCGTGTCGACGAGTTCCGCACGCTGCTCCGTACCGAGCCGCCCCGGGTCGTCGCGCAACGCCGTCCCCGCACCGGTGATGGCGGCGAGCGGACTGCGCAGATCGTGCGAGATTGCGCTCAACAGCGAGCTGCGCATCGCCTCGCTGCCGGCGCGCACTGTGGCCGCCTTGGCCTCCTCGGCGAGACGCACCCGCTCGATCGCGAAGGCGCCCTGCCGCGCGAACACCTCGAGGAAGTCGCGGTGTTCGGAGTCCATGACCTCGGAGGCCGGCCGGAAGAGCACGAGCACGCCGAGCCGGGCCAGGCCGACGGCGAGCGGAATTGCAGCGATCCCGGCGGCCGGGAAGATTTCGGTCCCGGAGCCCGCGGGGCGGCCGTGCTCGTTCGCCCACCCCACCGCCTCCCGGTCGGCCGGGCCGAGTTGCGCCACGTCGTCCCGCGCCGCATGGACCGAGAGCTTCCCGGAACGATCGCAGAGCAGGACCGCCGCGCTCCCGCCGAATACCGCGGCTGCGTGCTGCGCGGCTATGTCGGCGGCGCTCGTCGCGTCGGGGACGCCGACAAGCTCGCGGCTCAAAGCGTACAGCGCCGCGGTGTGCTCCTCGCGCACCCGTGCCTGCTGTTCCTCCTGCCGGAGGCGCGAGGCGAGACCGCTGACGACGAGGCCGAGACCGAACATCATCGCGAAAGTCATCACGTGGCGCGCGTGCTCGACGCTGAGGGTGTAGAGCGGCGGCACGAAGAAGAAATCGTAGGTCGCGACCGAGAGCGCAGCCGCGGTGATCGACGGCCCGCGACCGAAGCGGAAAGAGGCGATCAGGATCGCGAGCAGGTAGAGCATGACGACGTCGGGCAGGTGGAAGGCGCTGCGGCCGAGCAATGCGATGCCGGTGCTGCCGACCACAAGCGCGAGGGACCAGACGTAGGCCGGCCACGAGGCGGTCTCAAGTTGTTGCCGCATCATCGCAGCATGGTACTCCCAACCGACCCGGTTAGCGTAGCTTGGCCGGGAGGATCACCATGGTCAGGCCGGCCCACTGCAGGCGCTTCTGGATCAGGTATGCCGTCTCGTTGTGGAGCAGTTTCTGGTACCACTGCTCGCGGTGGAAGATGACCTTGCCGGCGAAGAACATGCAGCCGTGGAACTCCTCGGCGATCCGGCGGCAGAGCAGGTCGGCCTCCTCGACAGCGTCGGTGCCGATCGCGTAGCGGTATGCGGCTGGAATCCCCAGTCCGCTCGCGAGCTGCAGGTAGCGCCCAAGCGTCTCCTCGGTGCGCTCGCGCAGCGCGTCGAAGGTCTCCTCCCCCTTGAAATCGCCCGAGTCGATCACGCCGACGGAGACGAACACCAGGTTCTTGAAGTGACCGGGGAAGGAGCGGAAGGCGTTGAGCACGGTGTGAATTCCCAGTCCGCCGTAGCTGCCGACGAGGACGACCGCGGTCGGCTTGGTCGGATCCGGCTCGGTCGGAATCCGGTCGACGTCCGCGGGCAGCGAGCCGAGTTGATCATAGAGCTCCCCGAGTTTGACACCGACGGTCCGGTAATGGCTGCGAATCACGAAACAGAGCGCGACGAGAGCTCCCGTGACCGCAAGCGTGATCCAGCCGCCCTCGGTGAACTTCTCGACGCTGGTGATCGCCAGGATCGTCACGCAGAGCAGGAAGCCGACCGAAAAGAGAGCGAGACGGCGTTTCCAGAGCCGCGCCTCTCGACGTTTCTTGAAGTAGGAGTGAGCCATGCCGAACATCGAGAGCGAGAACGTCAGGAAGACGTTGATGCTGTACATGACGACGAGCTTCACGACGTCGCCGCCGGTGTAGAGCAGCGCCGCTAGAGCAGCGACGCCCATCAGAATGATGCCGTTGTGCGTGGTCAGCCGCTCGGAGAGGGCGGCGAAGCGATGGGGAACCCAGGAGTCGACGGCCATGTTGGCCAGGACCCGCGGGCCGTCGATGAACCCGGCCTGGGCCGCGACGACGAGCAGACCGCCCTCCGAAAACAGCGTCGCGATCACGAAGGCGCCGCCGAAGGGGATCCCGGCGACGAGTTTTTCGACCAGCACCGCGTTCAGCGTCTTGCCTTCGACGGCGCTCACGTTCCAGAGCAGGTAGCAGACCAGCAGGCCGCCGGCCGTGATCGCCAGCGAGGTCGCCATGTAGAGCATCGTGCGCTTGCCGTTTTTCACGCGCGGCTCCTGCATGATCGGCATGCCGTTGGAGACCGCCTCGATGCCGGTGTAGGTGCCGCCGCCGAGGGAGTAGGCGTGCAGGAAGAGCAGAGCCATCGCGCCGATGCCGAAGCCTGGGGCGGAAAGCCCGGCGTGGAACCCATGGGCGGCCCCCCGCGCCGTGTCGGCAATCGCCGAGGCGCGGCCGAAGATCCCACCCACGAGCACGATGAAATGGGTGCCGAGGAAGAGCAGGAAGATCGGCAGCAGGACCTTCACCGACTCCTTGACCCCGCGGATGTTGAGGGTCATCAGCGCGACGATGCAGAAGATCTCGAAACCCATCTTCCCCTGGTGCCAGCCGGCCGGGATGATACTAAACAGCGCATCGCCGGCGGCGGCGATCGAGACCGTGATCGTCAGCACGTAGTCGATGAGCAGGGCGCTCCCCGAGAGCACCCCCCAGCGCGGGCCCAGGAGTTTTGTGGCGACCAGATAGCCGCCGCCGCCGTGCGGGAAATCCTCGATGATATGACTGTAGGCGGCCGCGATGATGAACACCGTCGCCGCCATCAGGGCCGCGAGCCCGAGAGCGAGGTACGTGTGCTCCTTCAGCGTCAGGAACGCCTCCATCGGCCCGTAGCTCGACGAGGAGAGACCGTCGGCGCCGAGGCCGACCCAGGCGAGAAACGGCAGCAGCGAGAGGTGCTTGAACAGGGAGCGGTCCCCGAGGTCGCGCGGCTTGCCGAAGAGCAGGCGCCGGGCGCGGTGGTGGAGCGGAGGCTTCTCGGTGGGGGCTTTGTTGGTCTCAGCCATGGTGTGGAAAGATTAGGCTCGCTGCGCTGATCATATTCGGCAGAGAGCCTCCGGAATCACCAGAAAATACACGTGGTCATTCTCCACCAAGTCGTGGGGCAGTATTTTCCCTTCGACCACCTCGCCCCTGAGGCAGAACTCGCCAACGAAAGCAGACGCCTGGATGGCGCCGACTATCCGATTTCTCCCGTCCGGGCCGATCCGGGACACACCGAGGACGTCGCCGATCTTGAGCGATCGTAGTCCCTGAGCGGTGCCACTGTGGAAGAGAAACACCGTATCCCCGGAATCCATCTCCTGTGCCGACGGCTCCTGCTCGCGGGGCAGCGGATCGAAGGAGGTGGCGCTGCTGTGGATTGGCCAGCCTGCTACGAGCACCGACAGGAGCAAGGCAATCAATCTCGTCCCGCTTCTCAGCATCATTCCCCCCTTTCCGGTTGTCCCGAGCCAACCGTCGCGCCACTCGGCGTTGTGTCCCCCGAATCGATTCTCGACGCTGAATCTAGGTGGGTCAGGAGCAAATAGGTGCAAGGATTGTCGTCGGAAGCGTCAGGATTGCGTAAAGAGGCAGGCTTTCGCTGCAGCGCCAGCCTGTTGACACAGCCGGGTGGTCGGCGGTACGGTCCGTAAGGGGACGCTTGAGCGGCTGCCCCGAGCCGTCATCGCCAGGAGAGCGGGTCCGGTGCGGGAGAAAGCAATCACAGTCGCCGGCGTCTTCCCGGAGGCAGATGATGGCCATTGACGCATCCCTGCACCGTCTCGCTCCCGCGGACGTCTACGCCGCGATGAGCAGCACCCCGCAGGGCATCTCCTCCGCTGAGGCGGCGCGGCGGCTCGCCTCCGCCGGCCCGAACGCGATCCATACGATCCCGGGCACACCGCTGTGGAAGAAATTCCTGGCAAACTTCACCCACCTCATGGCCCTGTTGCTCTGGGCCGGCGGGGCTATGGCCTTCGTCGGGGGGATGCCGCAGCTCGGCTGGGCGATCTGGTGCGTGGTCGTCATCAACGCCGCCTTCTCGTTCTGGCAGGAGTTCCGGGCCGAGCGCGCCACCGAGGCTCTTCGCCGGCTCCTGCCGCGGACAGCCCGCGTCGTGCGCGACGGACGCGAGGCTAAGATCCCGGCTGAGGAGCTCGTCCCCGGGGACGTGATCCTTCTCGCTGAGGGGGACAGCATCAGCGCGGACGCCCGGCTTGTCGAGGCGAGCGAGCTGCAGGTGAACCTCTCGATCCTCACGGGCGAGTCCGTCCCAGCCCCCCGCTACGAAGAGGCATCCGAGCGCGGCGACCTCCCGCCGACCGAGCGCCCGAACCTCGTCTTCGCCGGGACCGCGGTCGCCTCGGGCACGGGCCGAGCCGTAGTTTTCGCCACGGGCATGGGGACCGCGTTCGGCGCGATCGCGTTGCTGACCCAGAGCGTCACCGTGGAGCTCTCCCCGCTGCAGAAGGAGGTCAACCGCCTGACGAAGGTCGTCACCCTGCTGGCCGTGACGATCGGGGTCGTCTTCTTCGCCATTTCCGTCGGCCTCGCTGGCAGGCCGCTCGCCGTGGGCTTCATTTTCGCCGTCGGCATGGTGGTCGCGTTCGTGCCCGAGGGACTCCTGCCTACCGTGACCCTCGCGCTCGCGATGGGGGTACAGCGCATGGCGCGGCGCAACGCGCTCATCAAGAAACTCTCGGCTGTCGAGACCCTCGGCGCCTGCACGGTGATCTGCACGGACAAAACAGGAACCCTCACGCAGAATGAGATGACGGTGCGGGAGGCCTGGACGGCCGCAGCGCGGTTCGTCGCAAGCGGCGTCGGGTATGACCCGGCAGGTGAGTTTCGTCCCGCGGCTGGATCCGCGCCCGGTGCCGGCAGCGGGGCGTCCACGGACCTTCTCGAGCTGCTCACCGGGGCGGCGCTCTGTAACAACGCCCGGCTCCTGGCTCCGCGCGAGGGACGCGGGTGGTCGATCCTCGGCGACCCGACGGAGGCCGCGCTCCTGGTCGCCGCGGCCAAGGCGGGCCTGGACGAGGCGGCCCTCGCCCGGGAGCACCCGCGCCTGCGCGAACTCCCCTTCGACTCGCGACGCAAGCGCATGAGCACGGTGCACGCCCGGGGAGGCACCGAGGTCGCCTATGTCAAGGGGGCGCCGCGCGAGATCCTCGGGCTCTGCACGGCCGTGCTCTTTGGCGGTCGCGCAGTCCCGCTTGATGAGGAGACACGCGTGCTGATCCTCGCGGCGAACGACGAGTACGCCCGCGGATCGCTGCGCGTGCTCGCGGTCGCTCAACGCGATCTCCCCCCCCGTCCGGAGCTGACCACCGCCGACTGGGTGGAGCGCGACCTCACGTTCCTCGGGCTGGTGGCGATGATGGACCCGCCGCGCCCCGAGGTCGCGGCGGCGGTCGCCACCTGCCGCCGCGCCGGCATCCGCATCGCAATGGTCACCGGGGACTACGGCCTGACGGCGGAGTCCATCGCCCGCCGTGTCGGCATCGTCGGGGAGGGCGCGCGCATCGTGACGGGCCAAGACCTGGACGAGATGACCGACGAGGGACTCGCGCAGATCGTGCAGGGGGAGGTGATCTTTGCGCGCGTGGCGCCGGAGCACAAGCTGCGCGTGGTCGCCGCGCTGCAGGCGCGGGGGGAGGTCGTCGCCGTCACGGGCGACGGCGTGAACGACGCCCCCGCGCTGCGCAAGGCGGACATCGGGGTCGCGATGGGCATCGCGGGCACGGACGTGGCCAAGGAGGCGGCCCCGATGATCCTGCTCGACGACAACTTCGCCTCGATCGTGAGCGCCATCGAGGAGGGGCGCGCCGTCTACGCCAACATCCGCAAGTTCACGACCTACATCTTCACGAGCAACACCCCGGAGGCCTGGCCCTTCATCCTCCAGATTCTCTTCAACGTGCCGCTCGCGCTGCCCGTGATGCAGATTCTCGCCGTCGACCTCGGCACGGACATCCTGCCGGCGCTCGCCCTCGGATCCGAGAAGCCGGAGCCGGGCCTCATGGAGAGGCCGCCCCGCAGCCCCCGCGAGCGGCTCGTGAACCGCGCCCTCATCGTGCGCTCCCTGCTCTGGCTCGGCTCGATCCAGAGCCTCCTGTGCTTCACCGGCTTCTTCTTTCTCTACTGGACGATGGGCTACACCGACCTGCTGCACCTGCCGCGCCCGGACCTGCTCCCGTACGGCGAGCGCTTGCTCTCCCGGGATGGGCTGGTCTACGTGACGGCGACGAGCATGTTCCACGCCGGCGTGGTCGCGACGCAAATCGGCAACGCCTACGCCTGCCGCACGGAGCGCAGCTCCGTCTGGACGGTCGGCTTCTGGGGCAACCGCCTCCTGCTGGCGGGCTTCGCCACCGAGCTGGCGCTCATCGCCGCGATGATCTACGTTCCGCCGCTGCGCGCGGTGTTCGAGGAGGGGCCGCTGCCCCTGAGATACTGGCTATTCCTGATGCTCTACCCGCCGGTCATCTTCCTCGCCGAGGAGGGCCGCAAGGCCTTCGTGCGGTGGCGGGAGCGGCGGGCGGCGGGCGACGCCCGGGGGGGGACGCCATGAAAGTGATCGTTGTGGGCTGCGGGCGCATGGGGGCGGAGCTTGCGCTCGCGCTCGCCCGGAGTGGGAAGGAGGTAACCGTCGTCGACCGCGACCGCCGCGCCTTCGCGCGCCTCGGCGCGGGCTTCGCGGGTGTAACGGTGGAGGGTGTCGGTTTCGACCGCGACGTGCTCGTCCGCGCCGGCGTCGAGCGCAGCGACGCGCTCGCCGCGCTGACATCCGGCGACAACGCCAACATCGTCACGGCACGGATCGCGCGCACCGTCTATCGAGTGCCGAAGGTCGTCGCGCGCGTCTACGACCCCCGTCGTGCCGAGGTCTACACGCGGCTCGGGCTCCGGACCGTGTCGACGACGGCCTGGGGGGTGAACCGGGTGCAGCAACTGCTCGTGCACGGCGAACTCAACGTGATACGAAGCATCGGCTCGGGGCAGATCTCGATCGTCGAGCATGAAGTGCCGAGCCACTGGGTCGGCCGCGACGTCGGCCACGTCAGCGTCCCCGGCGAAATCAGCGTCACGGCCATCCTGCGCCGTGACGCGGCGCTGCTGCCAGCGCGCGACACGGTCTTCCAACAGGGGGACCGCGCGGTGATCGCCGTGACGGCTCACGCGCACGGACGTCTCGAGCACCTGCTTGGCCTACGCCAGGGGGGAGGGTGACATGCACATCGTCATCGTTGGGGGGGGGAGGACGGGCTCACACCTGGCCGGGCTGCTGCTCGCCGGAGGACACCGGGTCCGGATCGTCGAGCACCGGGAGGAGACGGTCACAAAGCTGCTCTTGGAGCTGCCCGCCGAAGCCGTCGTGACGGGGGACGGGGGCGACCCGAAGGTGCTCGCCGCCGCCGGCATCCGGGACGCGCAGGTCGTGGCCGTCGTGACCGGCGCGGACGAGGACAACCTCGTTGTCGCTACGATGGCGCGCTCGGAGTTCGCCGTCCCGCGGGTGATCGCCCGCGTGAACAACCCGCGCAATGCCTGGCTCTTCACGCCGGCGATGGGCGTCGACGTCGCCCTCGACCAGGCCGACCTGATGGCCAAGCTCATCGCCGAGGAGATGTCGCTCGGCGACATGACGATCCTGGTCAAGCTGCGTCGCGGCGAGGTCAGCCTCGCGGAGGAACGGATCGAAGAGGGCGCGCCGGCGTCGGGGAAGGCCGTGCGGGATCTGACGATCCCCGCCGGCTGCACCCTCGCCGCCGTCGTGCGCGGAAGGGAAGTGCTCGCACCGCGGGGGGACACAGTGCTGCGGCCGGGGGACGAGATCATCGCGGTCGTGCGCACCAGCCAGGCCGAGGCGCTCGCCCGCCTGCTCCGTCGGCCCTAGGACGCGCAGCCGCTCCAGCGGAGAGCGAGGCGGAGGCTTCGCCAAAGCCTTGCGTATCGCCGCACCGCCGTCGCGGCAACGGCGGTCTCGTGCCTCAGACGAGCGGTTGGGCCTTGTTCAGGAGCGCCTCGCAAGCCGCAACCGCCCGGCTCAGCCGCTCCTCAGGCCGCCCCGCGATCGGGATGAAACTCTTCCCGGCCGCGCGCAACTCCTCCTCGAAGCGCCCCTGCATCCGTTCGCGCAGGTGCTCGCCGTCGCGCGTGCCGTCCTGCACGAAGGGGATCCCGCAGTCGGTCAGCAGGTAGAGGTCAATCCGTCGGCCCGCGCCCGCCCGGAAAACTTCCGGGGTCATGAATCCCTGATAGCGCTCCTGCCAGAGGCGGGTCGCGAACGAATCGGTGTCGCAGACAAGCATCCGGTCGCAGCGGCGGGCGAGCGCGTCCTCCAGCCGGTTCTGCCCGGCGGCGATGAACGCGAACTCCTGCGCGTCCCAGCGCATCGGGCCGGACAAGTGCTGCTTGGCTTCATAGTACCAGCGGCCGAACTCCGGGACCAACGCCGTGCGGAAATGCGCGGCAAGGGCGCGGGCGAGCGTCGTCGTGCCGCTCGACTCGGCGCCGAGGACGCAGACCCGCCGGGCGAAGTGCGCACGGACGCAGGGTTCGAGATGCTCCCAGTGCGCGAGAGGGTCGCGCCGGATCGAGGTCGCGCACACGGGGACCGCGCGCCGCTCGATGTCGACGAGGACGTGGCGCGCGCCCAGGAACCGTGCGTAGGCGTCACCGTAGGCCTCCGACGTGAAAACCAGATCGGGAACGTACCCCAGGGACTCGCGCGTGTACGCTGCCCAGGCTCGTGAATCGTCCGCGGGCAGCGCGTCTTCGACGACGATCACACGCGCCTGCGGCGCCATTTCCCTCAACCACTCGGCCCGCAGAGCGCCGGGGATCGCCTGGTCCGCCCGCTCGCAGACGATCACCGTGACCTCGTCGGCCCCCGCAAGCGCGGCGCGGATCAGGTGCAGGTGCCCCCGGTGGGGCGGGAGGAACTTGCCGATGACGACTCCGCGCGTCACGCTGCCGCCAACACCCGCCAGTGGCGTAATCCCCTGACGGCGAGCGCGAGGAAGAGCACGTAAACCACCGCCAGCAAGAAGACCTCCTTCGCGGCATAGAGGCCGACGTCGATGACGTCGACAACGATCCAGAAGTACCAGCACTCGACCCGCCGCCAGGCCATCAGGATCATCGCGACGAAACTCATGACCGTGGTGGAAGCATCGAGCAGGGGGTAGTCCGCGGGTGCGGGGAACCACTGCGGGCTCCAGAGGTGAAACCGCTTCAGCGCCAGGGTGGTCAGCGCGCTGCCGACAATGACCACGGCGATCGCCACCGCGTTGCCGCGGCGCGTACCGAAGCCGACCGGCGCCTTGGCGTCCTCCGCGGTCGTGAGCCGGCCCTGCCGGAGCCAGGCCCACCAGCCGTAACAGCCGGCCGCGAAGAAATAGACCTGCTCCGCCAGGTCGGCGTAGAGGCGGATGCGCCAGAACAGCACCGCGTACAAGACCACGGCGACGTTGCCGATCGGCCAGGTCCAGACGCTGTTGCGCCCGACGAGCCACACCGACCAGAGGTACAGGATCGTCCCCCAGAACTCCAGGTGGGTCATGCCGTACCCGCCGATGCTGACGACGACCTGTTCCACGCTCATCCCCTCCCCTCTCTCTTGCACGGGGCCGTAAAGGAAAGTATAGTTCTTTTTCCCACGATTCAGGAAAGGGCGGGCATGACGCGATGAAAAAGGACTTTTTGAGCATCCTCGATTTGAGCGCCGCGGAAATCCGACGCCTCATCGACGAGGCCGCGCAGCTCAAGAAGGAGCACCGGGCCGGGAAACGCAACCGCAGCCTCGAAGGCCAAACGCTCGGCATGCTCTTCACGAAGCCCTCGACGCGCACGCGGCTTTCTTTCCAGGTCGGGATGACGCAACTCGGCGGCGCGTCGCTCCCGCTCAACCCGGCCGAGATCCAGCTCAACCGCGGCGAGACCCTCGAGGACACCGCGCGGGTGGTCTCGCGCTTCCTCGACGGCATCGTGATCCGCACCTTCGCGCACGCGGAACTGGAGGCCTGGGCCCGGGCTGCGTCGATCCCCGTCATCAACGGTCTCTCGGACTTTTCGCACCCCTGCCAGATCCTCGCCGATCTGTTGACCATCCGCGAGGTTCGCGGTTCGCTCGATCGCGTCAAGGTCGCCTACATCGGCGACGGCAACAACGTCGCCCACTCCTGGATCCTGGCGTCCGGTCTCCTCGGTCTTGATTTCGTCCTCGCCGCACCCGAGGGGTACGACCCCGATCCCGGTGTCCTCGCGGAGGCCGCGCTGCTCTGGAAGGGCAGCGGGCGGCCGCCGCGCGTCGTGCGCGATCCGGCCGAGGCCGCCGTCCGCGCGGATTTCCTCTACACCGACGTCTGGACGAGCATGGGCCAGGAGCGGGAGACGAAGCGGCGGCTCAAGGCGTTCCGCGGCTTCCAGATCGACGCGAAGCTCCTGGGGCGCGCAAAACCGGACGCCCGCGTCCTGCACTGCCTGCCGGCACACCGCGGCGAGGAGATCGCCGCCGCCGTCATCGACGGCCCGCAGTCGCTGGTCTTCGACCAGGCGGAGAACAGACTTCACGCGCAGAAGGCGCTGCTTGTCCGGTTGCTGGGTCGGAAGAAACCGCCACGTGCACGGAAGGGAAACTGACATGGCGAAGCAGAAACGCAAGAAGATCGTGCTGGCCTACTCCGGGGGTCTCGACACCTCGGTCATCATCCGCTGGCTCGGCGAGAAATACGGCTACGACGTCGTCGCCTTCATCGCCGACCTCGGCCAGGAGGAAGACCTCCAGGCGATCCGAGCCAAGGCCCTGAAGACAGGCGCCGTGAAGGCGATCGTGCGCGATCTGCGGCGCGAGTTCGCGGAGCAGTACGTGGTGCCGGCGCTCCAGGCGGGCGCCATCTACGAGGGCAAGTACCTGATGGCCACCGCGCTGGGCCGGCCGCTGATCGCCAAGCATCTCGTCGAGATCGCGGAGGAGGAAGGCGCCGAGGCCGTGGCCCACGGCTCAACCGGCAAGGGCAACGACCAGGTGCGCTTCGATGTCTCGGTGATGGCGCTGGCGCCGCACCTGAAGATCGTCGCGCCGGTGCGCGAGTGGGAGTTCACGAGCCGCGACCAGGAGATCGAGTACGCGGCCAAGCACGGCATCCCGGTGCCGGTCACGAAGGAGAAGCCCTACAGCCTCGACAAGAACCTCTGGGGGATCAGCATCGAGTGCGGCGTGCTCGAGGACCCCTGGGTCGAACCGCCGGAGGACATCTTCACGCTGACCACGATCCCGCGCCTGGCCCCGGCCAGGGCCGAGGTGGTCGAGGTCGGCTTCGCGTGCGGCATCCCCGTGACGCTCAACGGGAAGAAGAAGGACCTCGTCTCCCTGATCGTCGAGCTCAACCGGATCGGCGGACGCCACGGCGTCGGCGTGACCGATCTGGTCGAGAACCGCCTCGTCGGCATCAAGTCGCGCGAGATCTACGA
>CAZEOK010000088.1:0-13465 GCA_964513745.1 uncultured bacterium | reverse complement strand
CGCCAGTCCTCGAGCGCCTCCATCTGCGAGACCATGTCGTGGGCCACGCGCAACTCGACGTCGGTCTCCTCCATCGGCTTGAGCAGCGCACGCTGCACGCCGGTGCGCGAGACGTCGGGGCCGTAGGACGACGCCGCGGAGGCGATCTTGTCGATCTCGTCGATGTACACGATGCCGTGCTCGGCCAGCCGGATATCGCCGCCGGCCTCGCGCACCAGGTCACGCACCAGGTCCTCGACGTCGCCGCCGACGTAGCCGGTCTCCGAGAACTTCGTCGCGTCGCCCTTGACGAACGGGATGCCGATCTTGCGCGCGATCAATTTGACGATGTAGGTCTTGCCGACACCCGTCGGGCCGAGCATCAGGATGTTGCTCTTGATCTGGCCGACGCCGGCGAAACGGCTCTCGCCGGGGTGCTCGCGAAAGAGCTTGACGCGATTGTAGTGCGTGCAGACCTTGGTTGCCAGGACCTCCTTGGCCGCGTCCTGGCGCACGACGAACTGATCGAGGTAGGCCTCGAGCTGTTCGGGCTTGAGATCGAACTCCGGCAGCGGCGTGGCGCCGGTGGCCGGCGGCTCGTCCGCCCCCTCGCCGTCCGCGGCCTGTTGCGGGGCGCCGAACGGCAGGGCTCCCGCAAGCTGCACCGCGCCCCCGAAGCGCTTGCCGAGGAACTCGCGCAGCTCGCGCTCGATCTCCCGGGGATCCATGGACCCGGCCCCTACAAGTTCCACCACTTCTTCCCCTTCGACGTCGCACCTTCGGTGGCCGCGAACGAGCGGAGGAGTTCCTTCTGATCGCCCGTGAGCTTTGTCGGGATCTTCACGTCGACCTGCACGAGCAGGTCGCCGGTCTGGCGACCGGCCTTGACTCCCCGCCCCTCGAGTCGCAGCACGGCCTGCGGCTGGGTGCCCGCGGGGAGCTTGAGCTCCTCCTCGCCGTCGAGGGTCGGGACGGTGAGCGTGTCGCCGAGCGCGGCCTGGACGAAGGAGACCGGGAAAGCGATGACCAGGTCGAGGCCGTGGCGCTGGAAGACCGGGTGGTCGAGCACGCGCAGCACGATCAGCAGGTCCCCGGGCTGGCCTCCCGGAGTCGGGCTCGGCATCCCCTCGCCGCGCAGGCGCAGGACGTTGCCCTCCTCGACGCCCGCCGGGACGGCGACCTCGACCTTTTTCTTCTCGCGCACCTGCCCTCGCCCCTTGCAGGCCTTGCAGGCCGTGCGGATCGTGCGGCCCTCGCCGCGGCAGGTGCCGCAGGTGGTGCTGATGGTCAGAAAACCGCGCTGGCGCAGCACCTGGCCCTGTCCGCGACAGGCCGAGCAGACCTCGACGTCCTCCGGCGACTCGGCGCAGGAGCCCTGGCAGTGCGAGCAGATGGCCGGGCGCTCGAGCTCGATCTCCTTTTTCACGCCGCGCACCGCCTCGACGAACTCCAGGTCGATCTGGTACCGCAGATCCGAACCGCGGTGCCAGGCCTGGCGCGCGCGGCCGAAGCCGCAGAGATCCTCGAAAATGTCGCCGAACGCGCCGAAGACGTCCTCAGGCGACGAGTAGTGGCGGAAGTCCGTCCCCTTGAGCCCGGCCATCCCGTACCGGTCGTAGAGCTGTCGCTTCTCCGGGTCGCAAAGCACCTCGTAGGCCTCGGCGCATTCCTTGAAAAGCGATTCCGCCGCCTTGTCGTCGGGGTTGCGGTCGGGGTGATACTGCATGGCCTTGGCCCGGTAGGCCTTCTTGATCTCGGCGCCGTCGGCCTCGCGGGCGACGCCGAGAACCTCGTAGAAATCCTTCTTCGCACCTCTGGCGGTCACGGCGTGCTCCCCTCCTGGCGACTGCCCGACGGCGATGCCGTTCCCGAACTCGGGCGACCGGAGAACGGCGAGCAACCGCGGGGGTGACATCCATCCTTAGCGTTGCGTTCTGTGCGGGTATCGTAGGGGTGCGGGGGGGGCTTGTCAATCGGGCGGGGAGCGGCCCGCCCGCCCGGCATGGCCAGCCGTTGCGCGCATCGTTGACAGTGACCCAGCGCTGCCCTAGGATCGCGACAGCGAAGGCGCAACCATGATGGAGGGCCGACCGATGCGTGGTTCGAGATGGATTATCGCAGGCGCGTTCCTGGCGCTCACCCTCGGCGGTGCCGGTGTCTCCACGGCGCCGGCGGCCGAGAAGGAGGACGAGACCACCTGGGGTGTGCTCGCCCGCGGCGGCTACTTCGGACTCCCCGACGTCATCGCCGACAAGCTCTTCGTCCAGCACCCGAAAGTCGCAGGCTCGTTTTACGGCGGCGAGATCCGCTACCACGGCGAGGGCGGCGGGAGGGGAGTCGCCAGCATCGGCCTGGCGGTGGACGCCGGCACGACCGAGGGCGACGGCATCTGGCAAACCGACGAGTACGACCCTCCCACTGCTGCCGGCGGTGACATAAAAATGCTGTCGTTCACCGCGACCGGCTACTGGACCGCCTTCCCGTCCTGGTACGTCCACCCCTACGTCGGCCTCGGGATCGGGGTGGGGTACTTCAAGGGGAGCCTGACGAAGGACGACGACCTGACGGAGGTCTCCCTGTGGCTGCCCGTCGTGCACATCCCGCTCGGGATCGCCGTCGAACTCGGGGACCGCTTCCAGATCTGCGTCGAGACCCGCTTCATCGACGGCATCACTGCCGGCGGCGCCCTCCAGGTCCGGTTCTAGGCGGCACCGCGCGGCCCGCCGGGAAACCCGTCCGGCCCCTCAACCCTCCGAGGCCAGCAGCAGCGAGAGGCGGGTGGTCAGATCCTCCTTCGCGGCGAGCGCTTCGGAGACGACGAGCGGGTCGAAGTGCGTGCCCTGGTCGCGCTCCAGGATGTCAAAGGCCTTCGCGAGGGGGAACGGTTCGAGCGTGAAGACGGTGGCGCCGTCGTATTTCGAGTAATCACGGCGCGAGGTGAGCGCGTCGAAGACGTCGCAGACCGCGATGATTCTCGAGAGAAACGGGATGGCGTCGCCCGCGAGGCAGTTCGGATATCCCCTTCCGTCAATCCGCTCGTGGTGGCAGGCGGCCACCCTCGTCACCTCCAGCAGATTCCGGGGCAGGCGGATCTCGCTCAGGATGAGGTCGGTCCACCTGGCGTGACCGTTCATGAGCCTGCGCTCCTCGGGGTCGAACTGCCCCTGCTTGGTGAGCACGCGGTCGGGGACGCCGATCTTGCCGATATCGTGGAGCAAACACGCGTATTTCAGGATCTCGAGCTCGGGCTCCGGCAGGCCGATGCGCCGACCGAGCAGGAGGCTGTACTCGGTGACCCGCAGGGCGTGCCCCGCGGTCAGGGGGTGCTTGGCCTCGACGGCCCGGGCGAGCGTCCGGGCGAAGCTCTCGAAGGCGCCCTTGAGCTCATCGAGCAGTTCGCCGGTCTCGAGGGCCACCCCGATCTGGGCCGCCAGCGCGGCGGAGAGGCTCTCGTCCTCCTGCCCGAAGGCGCCGTCCTTCTTGTTGATGGCCTGCAGCACGCCCTTGAGCTCTCCCTTGCGGTCCCGGATCGGGTAGCACAGGACACTGGAGGTCCGGTAGCCGTGCTGCTGGTCCCAGCTGCTGTCGAAGTCGGGGTCCGTATGCGCGTCCGCGACAAGGTACGGCGCCCCGCTCGCCGCGGTCTTCCAGGCCAGCCCGCGGCCGGCAGGGAGCGTGATGACCCTGTCGATCCCCTCGGCGGCCTTCGTCCAGAGGACCTGCCGCTCGTTGTCGAGCAGGTAGAGCGTCGTCCGGTCGCACTCGAGGATCATGCTCGCCTCGGTGACGACCCGGTGGAAGATCCGATCGAGATCGCGCTCGCTGTTGAGCAGGACCGCCATGTTCAGGACGTGGCGGAGCTTTTCGGTGCGCCTCCTGACCGTCTCCTCGAGGATACGGTTCTGCCCCGCGAGTTCGGCCCGGGCCTGGCGCAGGCCGAGGTGCAGCTCGACCCGCGCGTGCAGCTCCACCACCTGGACCGGCTTGGTGATGAAGTCCACGGCCCCCAGCGCGAACCCCCTCGCCTTCTCCCCGGGCTCGTCGATGGCAGTGACGAAGATGACCGGGACGTCGCACAGGCGGGCGTCCGCTTTCATCCGCGCGCAGATCTCGTACCCGGTCGTGTCGGGGAGCAGGATGTCGAGGAGGACCAGGTCGGGAACGCTCTCCTCGAGCCGCGCCCAGGTCTCCTCCCCGGTGGTCGCGGTCGCGACCTCGTACCGGTCGGCGAGGCTCTCCCGCAGGATTGTCAGGATCGTGGGCGTATCGTCCACGATCAAAATGAGCTGCCGGCGCGGCGCGACTTCCGTCACCCGCTCCACGTCCCCCGCCCCCGAACGATGCCGTCCCCGGTCACAGCCGCTCCAGCGTCTCCCGCAGCAGCGCGGCAAGGCCCTGCCGGTCGGCGTCGCCGAGCTTCGTGAAGTCGACCCGCAGGGAGAAGCCCTCCTCCTCCCGGGCGATGCTGGCCGGATGCTCGCCTGGCGCGTTCCGGAGCCCGATCAGGCGGTAGGCCTCCATCGGATGGCTGATGCCCTTCATCTTCAGCTCGCCTCTGAGTTCGCAGTCGACGTCCTGGCTCACGAGGGCGTGAGTCTCCTGGGAGATGAGGATCTCGTCGGTGTCGGCGAGCGACTGCAGCCGGTTGGCGATGTTCACGCTCCCCCCGATGATCGTGTACTCCAGGCGGTCGGTGGAGCCGAAGTTCCCGACCGTGCAGTACCCGGTGTTGATCCCCATGCGCACCCCCATCGGGTGCGTGAACCCCTGGCGCGCCCAGCGGCGGCGCAGGATCGGCAGGTTGGCGCGCATCTCGAGCGCCATCCGGACGCAGGCCATGGCATCCTCGCGCGCACCCTTCGTCTCCGGGTCGCCGAAAAAGACCAGCATGGCATCGCCCATGGACTTGTCGATCGTCCCGCCGTGGCGCAACACGATGGCCGACATGTCGTTGAGGTAGTCGTTGAGGAGGCTGGTCACGACCTCCGGCTCGGTGCGCTCCACGAACGGCGTGAACTGGACGATGTCGGAAAAGAACACCGTGAGCATCCTGCGACGAGTCTCCGTCTTTGCCGACATCCTCCCGGAGAAGATCGAATCGTAGAGCTGGGGGGGGAGGTACTTCGCCAGGCTCTTCGAGAGCTCCTCGAGCCGCCGGTTCTGCGCGCGCAGGGTCCCCTGCGCCCTTGTCAGGGCGAGGTGGGTGGCGACGCGCGCGCGCACCTCGGGGATCTCGAAGGGTTTCGTGATGTAGTCGACCGCGCCCGCCGTGAAACCCTGGGCCTTCTCGGAAATCTCCGCGAGGGCGGTGATGAAGATGACCGGGAGGTCGCGCCCGACGTTGAGGGCCTTGATGCGGGCACAGGTTTCGTAGCCGTCCATCTCGGGCATCAGGATGTCGAGCAGGACGAGGTCCGGGGGGGACGCCTCCACCGATTCCAGGCACTCGCGGCCGTTGGTGGCCACGCGCAGCTCGTAGTCGTCCTTGAGGGCCTCGACGAGGACCCGGATGTTGGCCGGGGTGTCGTCCACGATCAGGATCGTCTGGCGGGCGGTGTCGGCCATCACGGAGCTCCGGCCGAGGTACCGCGCAGGGTCTCGATGAGTGCGACAACCGCCTGCCGGGCCGCGGCAAAGTCGAAGCGGCCAATGGCTGCTTCGAGCGGCTCGATCCGTGAGGCGAGCTCCGGGCCGGCGAGCCGGCGCAGGGCCGCGAGGCTTTCGTCGACCCGGACCGGATCATGCCGCTGCAGCGCGGCGAGCATCTCCTCGGCCAGGGGTACGATCTCCTTCGCCCCCCCGGAAGAGGCGGGGGCCGCAGCGGGAACCGTCTCCGCCTCCCCGCCGAGCCGGGACACGGAGACAGCGACCTGGGCAAGCGCCCGCTCCAGGTCCCGGAGGAGCGGCTCAACGTCGCCGAAGCGCTCTTCCTTGACGGCTTTCTCCGCGGCAGCCGCCGCCATCTGCAGGTCCTCCGCGGAGAGGTTCGCGGCCGCACCCTTCAGGGAGTGGGCGTGGCGGCGGGCCTCCGGGGGCTGGCCGGCGGCGAGGCTCGCGCGGATCGCGGCCGGAATCCCCTGGCTGTCGCGGGCCAGCTCCTTCAGAAGCTTGATGTAGAGCGCGGCGTTGCCGCCGAGGCGTTGCACCCCCGCGGCAAGGTTGATCCCGGGGAGGGCCGCGAGCGGGCCCGGAGCGGCGCTCGGAACGGGCCGGGAGGGAGCCGGCGCCGCCGGGGGCGCCATCTGCAGGTGCGGCCTGAGGTGCCGCGCCAGAACAGCGTAGAGCGTTTCGGGATCGATGGGCTTCGTGACGTAATCCGTCATCCCCGCGGCGAGGCACTTCTCGCGGTCGCCCTTCAGCGCGTGCGCCGTCATTGCGATCACCGGCAGCTCGGCCCACCGCGGGTCGGCGCGCAGCGCCCGCGTTGCCTCGTAGCCGTCCATCTCGGGCATCTGGACATCCATCAGGACGCCGTCAAACTGCCGGCGCTCGAGCGCCTGAAGCGCCTTGCGCCCGTTCTCGGCCGTGTCGACGACCACCCCGACGTTCTGGAGGATCTCTGTTGCCACCTGGGAATTGATGGGATTGTCCTCCACGAGGAGCACGCTCACCCCGGCGAGCTTGCCCACGCGCAACGACTCTCTGGTGATGATCGCCGGCCGGGCGGCCGACTGCCGCCCGCCACCGGGGCGGAAGGTCTCCATGATCGTGTTGAAGAGCAGCGACGGCTTGAGCGGCTTGATCAGGAACGCCGAAATTCCGAGATGTTCGGCTTCCGCCCGCTCCGTCTCGTGGCCGAAAGCGGTCATCATGATGATCGGGATGTCCCGGAGGGTGGGATCCGCCTTCACGCGGGCGGTGGTCCCGAAACCGTCCATGTCCGGCATCCGCCAGTCCATGAGGATGAGCTGGAAGGGCCGCTCGCGTGCCGCGGCATCCCGCAGCCGGGTGAGCGCCTCCTCGCCGGAGGCCGCGAGCGTCACCTCGAAGGTGAAGGATGCGAGAAGTTCCCGCAGGATGGTCCTGGCCGTTTCGTTGTCGTCGACCACGAGTACCCTCAGCCCCCGGAGGTTGCCAGGCGCCTCGAGGACCCGCTGGCGCCCCTGGTCCGGGGGGGCGACCCCGAATTCCACCGTGAAGGAGAACGTGCTTCCCTTCCCCGGCTCGCTCTCGGCGCGGATCTCGCCGCCCATCATCTCCACCAGCTTCTTGCTGATGGCCAGTCCGAGGCCCGTGCCACCGTATTTCCGGGTCGTGGAGCCGTCGGCCTGGGTGAAGGCCTGGAACAGCGTGGGCAGCTTCGCGGCCTCGATCCCGATCCCCGTGTCACGCACCGAGAACAGCAGCTTGACGCGGCCCGCGGGCGCGGCGGGGCCGGGGACGACGTGGACGAAGACCTCCCCCTTCTCGGTGAATTTCACGGCGTTGTTCACGAGGTTGATCAGGATCTGTTCGAGGCGCAGCGGGTCCCCGACGAGGCCGCTGGGGACGGTGTCCGCGAATCCGACGATGAGCTCAATCCCCTTGCTCGAGGCCTTCTCGCTGAACATGTCCGAGATGCTCTCGAGCGTGTCGGGGAGCCAGATGTCGCGCTCTTCCATCTCGAGCTTCCCGGCCTCGATCTTCGAGAAGTCAAGGATGTCGTTGATGATCCAGAGCAGCGTGTTGGCCGATTTCTGCACCGTCTCCAGGTACATGCGGGCCTTGGGCTCGAGGTCGAGGGAGAGCGCGAGGTTCGTCATGCCGATCACCCCGTTCATCGGCGTCCGGATCTCGTGGCTCATGTTGGCGAGGAACTCGCTCTTGGTGATGTTCGCGGCCTCGGCGGCATCCTTGGCCTTCTGCAGCGCCTGCTCGGTCCTGATGCGCTCCTCGATCTCCGAGCGCAGCGTCTCGTTCATGTTCGCGAGGTCGGCCGTGCGCACGCGCACTTTCTCCTCGAGCATCTCCTGGTGCTCGCGCAGGGCGCCGAAGAGGTCGTCGAGGGCGCTCTTGACACGATCGATCTCCTCGCTCCGCGGCCCCGCGAGTGCCGGGAGGCTTCTCGCCTTCTCGCGGTCGAATCCCTTGAGCAGGGCGGCGAGGTCCCACAGGGGACGGAGCAGGTAATCGAGCAGGAGCCGCGTCAGGATGAGGACGACGACGAGGAAACCGAAGACGAAGGCGAGGGTCCGCGTGCCATCCGACCGGATCTTTGAAAAATAATCGCCGCTGTAGTAGATGGTGGCGCTCCCGAGGATCCGGCGCTCGCTGTCGGGCGAGAAGAGCAGCGCCTCCGAGGTGAAGCCGCTAAAAGCCGCCCCCGGCGGGTTATTGACGACCTTGTTCCCGGCCTCGTCCTCGACCACGATCCCTTCGAGGAGGTGTTCGTCCGAAACCGGGTCCTTGAGCAGGAGCAGTTGGTCGACGTACAGGCGGAGGGCCTCCTCTCCGGCGATCAGCCCCTGAGCGATCGGCAGGGAGTTGGACTGCATGACGATGTCCGCCTTCGCCTGCTCGGCGGCCTTGAATTGCGGCTCGATGCGGGCACGCCAGTACCAGAAGACCATCAGGCCGAGGAGCGCGAACATGACGACCATGCCCGCGGTGATCCTCGGGGAGAGTCGGAGCAGGCCGAGCCGGCCGAGAAGGCCGTCACGCTTAGTCATAGAGCTTCGCGAGCCTCAGGAACATCTGGTGGATCCGAATGCCGGACTTCTGCAGGGTCGTCCTGTTGAGCGCGGGCCGGATTTTCGAGCCTATTTCCAGGCCGGCTGTGGCACCCCGCTCCATGTCCTCCTCGAAAGGCGAGAAAAGGATCACCTGCCTGGCGACGGCGAGCCGGAGGACTTTCTGGAAATCGGCGCCGGGGAAAAACTCCGTGAGGAAGATGCCGCAGGGGCTGCTCCCGGCGGCGAAGGCGGCGTCGGCATCGCCGGAGACCACCACCTCGATCGGGAGCTTCGCGACGGAGTTCACCTCCCGGCGGAGGGTTGCGGCCAGACGCTCCGCCTCACCCGCCGCTTCCCGATACAGCAGGAGGACTCGCGCCTTGCCCCCGGAGGTCTGCTTGCCGGCCAGGCCCTCGTCGACGGAGAGGACGTTCGGGAAAAAGTGCAGGCCGATCAGGATCCTCCTGGACTCGTCCTTGCTCATCCCCCAGGCCGACGAGGCGAAGAGGACGAGCACGACGAGGCCCAGGACCCGGCCCCGCCGGAAGGACGCGCCCCGCCCACTCATGATGCGCCCCGCCCCGCTAGAACGCGTAGGAGACCTGGACCCACCACTGGCGGCCAGGGCGGAGGTAGTCGTCGGGGTAGACCGCCGTGTGCGAAGGGTAGCGCACGTCCGCATTGAAGAGGTTCTTGACGCCCCCGCGGAGGGTGACCGCCCGGAAGGGCAGGTCGAAGAGATTGAGGGCGAGATCGATGGTGTTATAGTCGTCTAGGTCTTCCCGCTCGTCGGTGGCGTAGCGGTAACGCTTGCCGACGTACCGGTCGGAGAGCGCCAGGCTCACCCGCCGATGGGGTTGCCAGGTCAGGCAGAGATTGCCCAGCCAGTTGGCCGACCCCTCGAGCTCTTCCCCGGTCGCGATGTCCTTGGTCTTCACGTAGGAGACGTTCGCTTCCGCCGTCAGACTGCGCCCAAGACGGTGCAGCAACTCGGCCTCCCCGCCAATGGCGGTAGCGCTGCCGATGTTGTCGAAGCGCAGCTGTGGCTGGCCGCTCTGCGCGTCGCTGCCGTCCGTCAGGATCTCGACGACGATGAGCTTTTCGAGCCTGGAGTGGAACAACGTCAGCCGCGCGTCGGTACCAGGGCTCTTGAAGATGTAGCCGCCCTCGTAGGTGCGGATGATCTCCGGCTCGATGTCGGGATTCGCGGCGTCCGGGCCGACACCCAGCAGCTCGATGAAGACCGGGGGCCGGAACGCCTCGGCGTACTGTGCCTTGAGGATGTGCCGATCGCGAAGGCGGTACACCGCGGAGACCCGCGGGGTGAGACGGTCGCCGACATCGTCGTAGGCGTCGTACCGCAGGCCGCCGGTGAGCGTGAATCGGTCCGTGATCTCGAACTCGTCCTGGACGAAGGCGTCGGCAAGACGGCGGTGGGTGTCGTCCTCGATCCACGCCACCTCCTCACCGTTCTCCACTTTGGAGGCGTCCACAACGCTCGTGTACGAGACGCCCAGGCCGAGCAGCAGGTCGTGGGAGCCTCTGATCTTGGTTGAAAGCGTGGTCTCCCCGTAGGTGCGGCTCTCGAGGTAATCGACGTCCTGGAAGAGGCCGTCCTCGTAGTAGACGAAGCGGCTGAACCGGACGCCGGCCGGCAGCACCTCCGCCGTCCAGTCCCGCGAGGCGCGCGACCAACCGACCTTGACGTTTCCTCGAGTGTCGCCGGAGATCGCAACCCCGCGCGAGGCTTCCACGGTGAAGCTGCCGTCGCCCTGCACCTTTTCCCGGTCGGCCTCGGGCAGGAGCTGGTAAAAACCGAAGTAGTCGCCGTACTTGCTCTCGGTGTACTGCGACAGCAGCGCGAAATCTCCGAGATGCAACGCGAAGATCCCCGTGACGTTCTGGTGGTCGTCGTCGATCGGGCCGGGAGCGTGGGAGAACCGCTCGAGCGAGCTGTCGGTCCACTTGTCCGCGTCCACGGCGATGCCCGTGTCGTCGACATTCCAGCCGGCGATGTTCAGGCTGATCCCGAACGCGCTCTCCGGACGCTCGAAGGAGAAGGACGCCCCTCCGGTCCAGGAGCCGAAGCTCCCCGCGCGGGCGAAAACCCGGTTCCCGCCCGTGCGGGTGATCACGTTGACCACCCCGGCGGTCGCGAACTCGCCGTACAGCACGGCGCCGGGCCCCCGGATGATCTCGATGCGCTCGACCTGCTCGGTGGGGATGTCCAGCAGCACGGCGGCCTTCCCCTCGAGGCTGCTGTTGAGCGAGGCGCCGTTGAGCATGAACTTCATGGTCGAGGGGGCGTAGGTCGAGCCGACGCCGCGCACGATGATGCGCTTCTCGCCCGACCCGGTGATGGAGAGATTGATCCCGGGGACGGAGCCGAGCGCCTCGTACACTGTGAGCAGCCCGCGTTCCTCGAGGTCGTCGCCGCGCAGAACCGTGAAGATGCCCGGCACATAGTCGGCGTTGATCCGGGATGCGGTGGCGATCTCGGTTTCGGCTTCTATGAGATTGATCAGGTCGTCGAGGGTCTCCTGCATGCCGGAGACATCCGCCGTGCCCGCTGCAGCCGCGACGTCATCCCCGGTTGGCTCGCTCTGGGCGGCGGCCGGAGCTGCAAACAGGGCTGCAACGATCAGCAGAACGACGAGGGTGGCTTCATGCACTCTGAACACGCGCGCTCCCCGGTTTTCGTGACAGAGCCGCACATCCGCTGTCAAACCATCCGTGCTCACCGTAGGAGCAATCCCCGACGCTGTCAAGTGGCCGGGCGGCCCCCCGTCTCCGCCTTGAGGGGCGTTTCGGTGAAGCGGCCCATGTTCCGGAATTTGTCCTCGCGGTGCCGGACGAGCTCGTCGCGCGAGTGAGCCGCGAGACCGGCAAGATTGCGCCGCAGCGCCCGACGCAGCAGGTTCGCCGCCCAGCGCTGGTTGCGGTGGGCTCCGCCGAGGGGCTCGCGAACGACCTCGTCGACCAGGCCGAAACCCAGGGCGTCTTTCGCACTCATCTTGAGCGTCTCGGCCGCCTCGGGCGCGCGCGAGCGATCGTCGCGCCAGAGAATGGCGGCGCAGGCCTCGGGCGAGATCACCGAGTAGATGGCATGCTCGAGCATCAGCACGCGGTTGCCCACGCCGACGGCGAGCGCGCCGCCGCTGCCCCCCTCGCCGATCACCGTGCAGACCACCGGAACGCCGAGCTGGCTCATCTCCTGGATGGAGCGGGCGATCGCCTCGGACTGCCCACGTTCCTCGGCGCCGATGCCCGGGTAGGCCCCGGGCGTGTCAATGAACGTCAGCACGGGTTTCCCGAACTTGTCGGCCAGCTTCATCGCCCGCAGCGCCTTGCGGTAGCCCTCCGGGTTGGGCATGCCGAAGTTGCGCAGAATGTTCTCCTTCACGTTGCGCCCCTTCTGGTGACCGATCGCGACCACCGAGCGGCCTTCGAAGCGCGCCAGCAGGGTCACGATCGACTGGTCGTCTCCGAACGTGCGGTCGCCATGGATCTCGATCGCGTCCTCGAACATCAGCCGGGCGAAATCCAGGAAGTAGGGACGCGCGGGGTGGCGCGCGATCTGCGTGCGCTGCCAGGGGGTGAGCCGGGAGAAGATGTCGTGGCGCAGCCGGCGGATCTTGCGGCGCAGCTTCGCCGCCTCCTCGAGCGAGACGAACCGGCCGCCGGCGTCGGCGAACAGCTCCTCGAGCTTCCCTTCCGCCTCGATCAGCGGCTTTTCGAAATCGAGCGCTCCATGCATGGCCGTCACCTCAGGGTCACCGCGTCCTTGCCGAGCAGCTGCTCCAGACCGATTACGAGCTCCGGCGCCGGCCTGACCTGGCAGCCCCCTCCCGCCCGCAGCACGGTCTCGCTGTGCTGCGGGATCACCAGATGCAGGAAGACCGGGACGGCGCCCCGGTGTTTCCTGACCAACCGCCCGACCTGCTCGAGCGTCTCGCGCTCCAGCCCCGGCGTCAACAGGCGCAGGTGCACCGCGCGCACCAGCCGCTCCTTCGCCTCGGCGATCGGGATCACCTCATCGGCGAGGATCTTGACCCCGCCGTCGGTCACGTTGGCCTTGCCGATCACCACCAGGGCCGCGTCCGCGACCACGAGCGGAGCGACGACCTTGAAGAGTTTGGAAAAGATCGTCACCTCCATGGTGCCGTCGAGGTCCTCGAGGGTGACGAAGGCCATCGTCTCGCCCTTGCGGTCGGTGTAGTTCTTGACCGCCGTCACCAGGCCACCGACCCGGATCTCGGCGCCCTCGGCGACCTCCCCGAAACTGCGGCTGGGCGTCGTCAGCTTTGCGAGGTCCCCGGCGAACTCGGCGAGCGGGTGCCCGGTGACGTAAAAGCCGAGCGCCTCTTTCTCGAGGGCCAACATCCGGTGCTCCGGCCACTCGTGCACCTCCGGGAGCACCGGCTCCAGCAGCGGCTGGGGAGCGGCGGCAAACAGGCTCACCTGGCCTTCGTTGCGGTCGCGCTGGGCGCCCTGCGCGGACTCGATCGCCAGGTCGAGCGCCTCCATCAGCTGGGCGCGGCGGGCACCGACGGAGTCGAACGCGCCGCACTTGACCAACCCCTCGAGGACGCGCTTGTTCACCCTGCGCAGGTCGACGTGGGAGCAGAAGTCGAAGAGCGAGGCGAACCGCCCGTGCTTCTCGCGCGCGGCGACGATCGACTCGATCGCCCCCTCGCCGACGTTCTTGACCGCCGCGAGGCCGAAGCGGATCGCGTCGTCAACGACGGTGAAGCTCGGCCCCGAGGCATTGACGTCGGGGGGCAGCACCTTGATGCCCATCTCGCGGCACTCGGCGATGTACTGCACGATCTTGT
>CAZEOK010000087.1:0-13538 GCA_964513745.1 uncultured bacterium | reverse complement strand
TACGGGCACGTGCCCGGAGGAGCGCAATCGGATTACTGCCGCAAATAATCCGATTAACCGCTCCCGAGGGAAGCTGCCGAGGGCGAGGAAGAAAGTTCTCTTCGACAGGCTGGAGACTTAATTGCCGCTTCCCCGTTCACTCATACCGCAGCGCCTGGATCGGATTGAGCCGCGCGGCCTTTCGTGCCGGGTAGAACCCGAAGAAGACCCCCACCGCCCCGGTGAAGAGCACCGCGACGACCATCACCTGCGGGCTCAGCACCGCCGTCGAACCCGTCGCTGCGCCGAGGATCTTCGCCGCGGCGACTCCACTCGCGAGCCCGATCATACCCCCTGCCGTGCTCAGCGCCACCGCCTCGACGAGGAACTGCCAGAGCACGTCGCGGCCGCGCGCTCCGACCGCCATCCGAATGCCGATCTCGCGCGTCCGCTCGGTGACCGAGACGAGCATGATGTTCATGATCCCGATCCCGCCAACCAGCAGCGAGATCCCTGCCACCGCGCCGAGCAGCGACGTCAGCGTCGAGGTCACCGACGAGATCATCTCGATCATGTCGGTCTGATTGTCGACGTGGAAGTCGTCTTCCTCCCCGACGTTCAGACGGTGCTCCGCGCGCAGCAGACGCGTGATCTCGACCTCGGCCTCGTTCATGACCCCCTCGCTCTTCGCTGCAGCCTGGATCATCCCGACGGTCTTCCCGTCGCCGAGGCGGTAGAGTGCGGTCGACGATGGGACCACGATCACGTCGTCCTGGTCGGAGCCCATCACAGAGGTCCCCTTCGCCGCGAGAACCCCGATCACGCGCAGCGGCACGTTGCGCACCCGCACCAGGCTGCCGACCGGCGACACCTTGCCAAAGAGCTGCGTGGCAATGCTAGCCCCGAGCACGGCGACCTTGGATCGCACCCGTTCGTCCTGTTCGCCGAAGAACACACCCTCAGCCACCGCCCAGTTGCGGATCGTCAGGTACTCCGGCGAGACCCCCTGGACACTCGTGTTCCAGTTCTTGCCGCCGGCGATCGCCTGCTCACGCACCGTGACCACCGGCGAGACGGCGGCGAGCTGCGTCGCCTCCTTCCGCAGGCGCGCCACGTCGTCCATCGTGAGCGTGCTCAAGCTCCCCATGCCACCGAAAACGCCCCGGGTCTGGGAACTGCCGGGGCGTACCATCAGCAGGTTCGTCCCCATGGAGGAAATCTGCTTCCGGACGTCGGTCTGCGCCCCGCCGCCAAGCGACACCATCGCCACCACCGAGCCGACGCCGATGATGACGCCGAGCATCGTCAGCAAGCTGCGCATCTTGTTGCGTGCGAGGCTGCGTCCCGCCACCTTCAGGAGCCTGCCCGCCCTCATGACGACACCTCCTCCTGACTGCGAGCAGCTGCCAGCTCCCGGGCAGCGTCGCGGCGTTCGCGCACTGGCTCGTCCGAGATCACCACGCCGTCGCGCATCCGGATGATCCGTCGCGCGCACTCCGAAATGTCGTTTTCGTGGGTGACCATGACCAGCGTGATCCCCTGCGCGTTCAGGTCCTGAAAAAGCGCGAGTATGTCGAGGGAAGTGCGACTGTCGAGGTTGCCGGTCGGCTCGTCAGCGAGGATGATCGAGGGGTCGTTGACCAGCGCCCGGGCGATCGCGACCCGCTGCTGCTGCCCACCGGAGAGCTGACTCGGCTGGTGGTCGAGTCGCCCGCCAAGGCCGACACGCTCCAGCGCCGCTGCAGCGAGCTCAGCTGAGCGCCGCTCACGCTCGTCGCGGCTGTAAAGCAGCGGCAGCTCGACGTTCTCCAGTGCCGAGGTGCGACTCAACAGGTTGAAGCCCTGGAAGACGAAGCCGAGCCGGCGGTTGCGGATTTCGGCGAGCCGGTCGCGGCCGAGCCCGTCGACCCGCTCCCCTTCCAGGAAATATTCGCCGCCGTCGGGGACGTCGAGCAGGCCGAGCACGTTCATCAGCGTCGATTTCCCTGACCCGGAGGGACCCATCACCGCCAGGAACTCGCCCCTGCCTACGGTCAACGAAACGCCGCCAAGGGCGCGGACGGCGGTCCCGTCAGCGGAATAGATCTTCGTGACGTTGTTAAGCACGATCACTTCCATGGCGTTCCCCTATTGCTGCGGAGGAGCCGCCGGCTTCCCCTTCGGCGGGCCCGGCATCAGCGACGAGAAGAGATTGCCGTTCTTTTGGGTTGTCGCATTCCCCGCGGCAATGCCCGTGACAACAAGTGTGCCTTCGGCCAGCCCATGGGCGTTGAGGACTTCGGTGCGGGCAGCGTCGGTCATCCCCGCCTGCACCGCGACGCGGGTCGGCTGGCCGCTCGCCCCCGGCACCCAGACTCCGCTGCCCACGGCCTTGACGGCATCGGCAGGAGTAAAGCTCAGCGCGGCGTTCGGCACCGTCAGCGCGTTGTCGACCCGTTCCACAACGAAATCGACCGTCGCCGTCATCCCCGGTAGGAGCAGGCCGCCGCGGTTGGCCGCATCCACGACCACGGTGTACGTGACGACATTCGAGACGACGATCGGATTGAGGCGAATCTCGGCGACAGTCCCCGCGAAAGTCACCTCCGGGTGCGCCGGCACGGTGAAACGCGCCTCCTGCCCGGTCTTCACGACGCCGATGTCGTTCTCGTCCACGTCCGCCTTGATCTGCATCCGCGACAGATCCTCGGCGATGATGAAGAGCGTCGGCGCGCTGAGCGAAGCGGCCACGGTCTGACCCGCCTCCACGGAGCGCTCGATCACCGTCCCGTCGATGGGGGAGGTGATGACGGTGTGCCCGAGGTCTGTCCGCGCCTTCTGCAGGGCCGCCTCGGCAGACCGCAGCGTGGCTCGCGCGGCGGCCGCGGCGGTCTCGAACGAGAGGAACTCCTTAACCGAGAGAAATCCCCTCGCGCGCAGCGGCCCGTTGCGAACGAGGTCGGCCTCGGCTTGCGTAAGCTCCACTTGGGCCTTTTGAACCGCGGCGTCCGCCGACTCGACCGACGCGTTGTAGAGCGACTGGTCGAGAACCGCCAACACCTGCCCCTTGCGCACTCGGTCGTTGAAGTCCGCACGCACTTCCCGCAGCGCCCCAGAAACCTGCGTACCGACCACCACCGTGCCGACCGCGGCCAGCGTCCCGGTGCACGAGATCGTGCGCTCCAGCGTCGCGCGCGTGACGGGCTCGGTGCGCCAAGTCACGGAGGTCGCCGAATTCATCGCTCGGCCCGCCATAAACCACCAACTCCCGCCGCCCACGAGTGTGATGATGAGAACGGAAAGAATCACCCGTGGCACCACCTTGCGGCGACCGGAACTCACTCCTGTCGAAAGCTCCTTGTCCTTCATTTCCATCCCTCCTCAACGCTCAACAGCGCAACGATCTTGTCGGGGTTCCCGGCGGCATAGGCGAGGGCGACGGCCTTCCGCAGGATGGAATAGCGTGCTTCTACAACACCGTTGGCCGCCTCCAGGAGGAGATTCTTGGCCTGCGTGACTTCTAGCAATGTTGCTGCCCCTGCATCGTAGCGTGCCTCGGCGGCCTCGAGCGCCTTCGCTGCGGACTCCCGCTGTTTGCTCGCTGATGCCGCCTGTGCTTGCGCAGTTTGAAACCCGGCGAGCGCGGTACCGACGTCGAGTCGTACTTGTCGCTCCAGCGATTGCAACGTTGCCCGCTCGATTTCACGCTGCGACACGGCCTGTGTGGCAGCGTTGCGTGCGACGTGCCGATCCCAGAGCGGGATGGAGAACGACACACCAACTGACGCGCCGAGCCCATCCGAGCCGATCTGGTCACCGACACCGCCACCCGCCAAGCTACTGTAGCCCGATCCAACCGATGCGGTGAGATCCACCGTCGGCTTCGCCGCAGCCCGAGCCAGGGCGATCCCCTGGTCTGCTGTTCTTATGGCCGACCGCTGCGCGATCAGATCGGCTCGCAAAGCAACAGCCTCCTCGGTGATCAACCCTGCACCCCCAGACGGCAGAAGGGCGGCCGAGGACACATCAGCCACATCGGCGAGCTCAGTGACCACACCCTCCGTCACACCGATCACTTCGAGAAGTCTGAGCAAGGCCGCGTCGCGTGCACCGCGTACGCTTGTCAGCTCGTAGGAGGCCTTCTCGGTCTCGGCATCTTGCTGATATACATCGGTGACGGAGCGCTCGCCGGCCTCGTATTGCGCCCGGACACGCTCCTGATGGGCGCGGTTCCATGCGAGGTTCTTCTCGCGCACCGCGACCAGTTCGCGCGCAGTCAGCGTGGCGAGGTAGCGGTCAACCGTTTCGCTGACCAGAGTCTCCCTCTGACGTTCCAAGGTCGCCACATTTGCGTCGAGATTTGAGCGTGCCTGCTCCACCGTGGCGTTGTCAGCACCGCCGCGATATAGGTTCAGCTTCATGTCGGTCGTGGCATCCAGCGACTGCGAACTTGTATCCCCGGATCCACCCTGCAGACCACCAACCGCAGACGCCCCCGCTGATAGCTCAGGCTGGAATGCCGCCCGCGCCCCGTCCAGCGTGACCGCCGCCATACGTAGGCGTTCCTGGGCTGTCCGCAGGTCCGGATGTTCCTCCAACGCCATTGACACCGCCTTCGCTACCGTAAGCCTCACAGCTTCCGTCGCCTCGGCTGCCGACAACACCGATGGAAACACGGTCATTCCCAGTGCCACCATGATAGTCAACGCCCCTCTATGTAGCCGCTTTCGTCTCAGTTGCTCCATTGCCTTCTCCTTCTTCAACTGGGTACCTCGCCCGTCTGAAGATCAAGCTAACGATTGCCGGATGAAGTGGGGTGAAGAGTGTGCTGTCGCGTGTAAAGCCCTGTAAAGTTTCTTCCCGGTGCCTTTACATTTCCTTACATGGTCCCCTCTTCCCCTTTGCAGTGAACGGACGTACCTTCTGCGATGGGGGGAGTAACAAGGACGTGGGCCGGCATATTCTGGTCATTGACGACGATACGGAACTCTGCGAACTTCTCAGCGAATATCTTGGAGCCGAAGGCTTCGAGGTGTCTGCTACCGCAAAGCCAGACGATGGGGTCGAGCAGGCGCTCTCCGGCCGCTACGACTTGGTGGTTCTCGATGTCATGCTCCCGGGGGGTAGCGGCTTCGAGGTGCTGCGTGCCTTACGATCGCGCTCGGCAATCCCGGTAGTCATGCTCACTGCCCGCGGCGACGAGGTTGACCGCATAGTCGGCCTCGAGATGGGGGCCGACGACTATCTCCCGAAGCCCTTCAACCCACGCGAGTTGGTCGCGCGCATCAGGGCCATCGAGCGCCGCGTGGAGGCACGGACGCCGGATCGAGCCGAGGCTAACCGTCCGGCTCCGCTGATCGTCGGCGATCTGCAGCTTGACCCGGGCAA
Source organism: uncultured bacterium (assembly GCA_964513745.1). Taxonomy (GTDB): domain Bacteria; phylum JAUVQV01; class JAUVQV01; order JAUVQV01; family DATDCY01; genus DATDCY01. Next base: position 8,192 of record CAZEOK010000087.1, on the reverse strand, counting down.
CCGCACCGTAGTGCGGGGAGGCGAACCGGTCGCACTGACCTCCGTCGAGTTCGACATCCTGACTGTCTTCTTGAACGGAGCTGGGAAGATCATCTCGCGTGAGGATCTAACACGCGAGGCCCTCGGCCGCCCCCACTCCCCCCACGACCGGAGCGTGGATGTGCACGTCAGCAGCCTGCGCCAGAAACTCGGGCCGGCACCAAGTGGCGCCGAACGCATCAAGACGGTTCGAGGGAGCGGCTACCTCTACGCGCTGCCAGCTGGCCAGGACAACTCAGTGTGATCAAGCGCAGCCTCTTCATTCGGATCTTCGGCTGGTTCTGGGCATGTATGACCCTCGTCGTCGCCGCCAACCTCGTTGTGCTCCTCATGAACGAGCCCGAGGAGTTGAAGGCAGCTCACCGCGCCCGCACCGCCCGCCTGCTCGCCGTACTCGCCGAGGGGGAGTCGCTCGACTCGCCGGGTGGCGCCGCCTGGCCGGAGAAGGTTAAGCAGGCGATGGGCATGGAGGTCTTTGTCTTCGACGCCACTGGCCGCGCGGCGCTCCGGGGTACGCCGCCAGCCTCGGCCACCGACGTCGCCTCCCGCGCCGCGGCCACCGGGAAGGTTGCTCATTTGGATGTGTCCGTTGGCTATTGGCTTGCCGTGCCGGGTACCGCCAGTGCCGACGGGAGCCATCGCATAGCGGTGGGCTTGGTTCGCATGCCTCCGCCCCCGTCCAGCATCGAAATCTTCCTCGGCCGAGGCCCGGTCGTCCCACGTCTCATCACCATGTTCCTGCTCTCGGGGATCCTCAGCCTTCTGCTTGCCCGATCGCTGTCGGCTCCGCTGCGCAAGCTCAAAGATACTACGCGACAGCTTGCAGCAGGAGACCTGTCGGCGCGTGTTCCGCCCGGCACCCGCGAGCGTGGCGACGAGATCGCAGACCTGGCCGGGGACGTCAACCTGATGGCAGAGCGGCTCGAGGAGGCGATGTCGTCGCATCGGCGTCTCCTGACCGACATCTCCCATGAGTTGCGCTCGCCACTTGCGCGCCTGTGTGTTGCATTGGAGTTGGCGCGGACTCGCACCGGCGATCAAGCCGGACGCGCGCTGGATCGAATAGAGACGGAGACCGGCCGCATGAACATACTCATCGGCCAGATCCTCTCCCTCTCACGGCTCGAGATCGGAGAACCGCGGCGCAACCTCGTGGAACTTGACCTCGGCGCCCTTGTGGAACGGATCGTCCGTGACGCCAATTTCGAGGCACACGCTGCGAACCGTAGCGTCGAACCCGATGGGGAGCGGGCGCTCATGGTCTCCGGCAACGAGGAGTTGCTTTCCCGGGCCGTTGAGAACGTGGTGCGAAACGCGGTGCGCCACACGCCGGAGGGGTCCAAGGTGACGGTCTCCCTCGGCCGAGAAGGCGACGCAGTGCTGATCGGCGTCCGCGACCGCGGCCCCGGCGTCCCCGCGGAGGCGCTCGGGAAGATCTTCCAGCCGTTCTACCGCGTCGAGAGCGGCCGGGAGCGCGACACCGGGGGCACCGGCCTCGGCCTCGCGATCAGCGAGCGTGCCGTCAGGCTTCACGGTGGGAACATCACCGCTCGCAACCACGACGAGGGCGGTCTGGTCGTAGAAATCAGACTGCCTGCGCCACACCCCTGAGCCGTCCTTAAAAGCTTCGTGGTGTATCCAAGGGAAAATCCAAGGGAAAATCGTGACAGATTTATTTTCCACGCAATAGTCTGCTCCAGATTTGCATCAACCGTTTCCCGCCGTTTCATTAGCAGCTGCCATGCCTATCCGGTTGACTCCGAACCATACAACATCTTGTAGCTGGTCGGCTGGTAGAGGCTCGTCAAACCCAGAAGGGACTGGAAAGCGGCCATCGGCTTCCGACGGCGGTTGAACCGAAAGACAAACTCGTCGAGGTAGACTTGCATGTGCTTCTTACTCACTCCGTGGTGCGTGCCCCGAAGCCACGTCTTCAGGTTTCCGAACGCCCGATGAATTCGCGGCGTGATATCCGCACTCCGCGGGTCTCCCTGCGTCTTGGCTCCTGCGTCTTGGCCTTGTGTCGGTAGCCCATCCCCGAGAGAGGTGCATAGCCCTGCCAGCCGTCGGTGATGATGATCGTGCCTGGTTCGACGTTGGTCTCAATGAAGCCCGTAAGCGACGGACCCGAGACATCGGGGACAATCTGCAGGCGAAGCCGGGCAGAGCCCTCGGCACGTACATCGATTGCACCCACCACGATGGCGCGCTCACCGGCCTGACGCCCTCCGCGCAGGTTCTCCTGCCGACCGACGTAAGTTTCGTCGGCTTCGACCTTTCCGTGGAGCCGTTCTCGCTCCGGCCGTCTCATCGCTCGGCGCAATTTGTGCAGCATAGTCCACGCTGTCTCGTACCGGATCCCCAGTTGTCGCTGAAGTTGGAGTGCTGACATGCCAGGGGTAAGGCTCGTGACCAAGTACGCTGCCCAGAACCAATCCCGCAGTGAGGCCCTGGTCCCGTGAAGCACCAAACCGGCTGTCACCGGGACTGATGCCCACATGACTTGCATTGCCAAAGCTTGCGCCGAGGAAGTTCGAATGCGAAGCCATGCGCGCACCGAGGACAGCGGAATCCCTCCGGCCAACGGCACGCCGCCAAATAGGCGCGACACGCATCCTCGCTGCCAAATTGGGCCTGGAACTCGGAGAAACTGCGCGGAAAGGGCGGGCGCGGCATGGATCAACACTACCCATTGGGGTCTTCGGAGTCGACCGGATAGGCATGATATACCGTTTATGGGAACGGCAAGCGGGCGGGCGGGTTAAACGCGGAAGTGGCACCGTTCCGACAACTGTCGTACTATGATTCCACGCAGCCGAAAGGAGGATCGCATGTCGGTACGTACGGTTAAGAAACTCGAAAACAGACTCGACCAAATCGCCGGCGAGCTGGCGGAAGTGCGCGCTGAGATACTGGCCATCCCGGTCAGTGGCAAGAAGACCGGCAGCGCTGCCAGATCGGCGTGGCGGCGTGTCGCGCGGAAAGTGAGCCGGCAGTGGCGCGGCGGTGGCGCGGTTGAGGAGATAGCATCTCAGCGCGAGCATCCGACGTGAGTCTGATCACGCTGGACAGTTCGGTCATCGCTGCCTACCTGCTCGACGAGGACGTCCACCACCAGAAAGCCTTGCTCATTCTCGATCAGATATTCGATGGCCAGACCCGGGCGATGATGCCCTGTTCGGTCCTGGTCGAAGTCGTAGCCGCCGTGCGCCGCCGCACCGGCTCAGAGGCGACAGCCCTTGAAGTGCAGGAGATCCTTCGTACCACCCAAGGGCTGACGTTCCTCGACATCATCCAGCCGATGGCTCAGGATGCCTCCCAAATAGCGGCAACGCACGGTTTGCGTGGCATGGATGCTCTCGTCGTCCAGGTGGCCAAGTCATTCGGTGCCCAGCTGTTCACGTTCGATGCAGAGATGGCATCCAAGGCGGCGACGATCCTCGGGGCGCCATAGCGCGGGTGGGTCCGGATGCGGTGGGCCAGCCCTTTCCTTAACCGCCGCCGCTTACCGCTTTGACCCAGCAGGCCGTCCCGTCTACAATGCCGACATCCAAGTACGGTAACCCATGTCGATTGCGGGGCTGAAAATGAGCAGGTTCCTCAGGACGGTCGGAGGCACAAATCACAAGGCCCCACCGCGAGTTACGAGCTTGCGCCCGGTGCGGGGCAATCGGATTATTGCCGCAGACGGGCCTGTTTCAGCGGCCTGTCACAGAAAATAGCGGGCGACGTCGATGCCGTGGCGGCGGGCGTCAAGTGTGCGCGCGATGCGCCGCCCGGCTTCGGGATCAGCCAGGTCGATCATCGCCGCTTCCACCGGCGCGCCGTCGGAAGCGGCGATGACCTTCACCCGGGGGTACTCCCACTGCTCCGGGTCCGGATTGCTCTGCATGACGACCCCGAGCTCGCCGGTCGAGAGCTGGCAGAGCGTCCCGACGGGATAGACCCCGAGCGCGTTCGCGAAGAGCTTGGCGAGGATCGGGTCGTAGAGCGTCCCGCTCTTTTGCAGGATGTATCGCAACGTCACGTCCGGGGGATCCGCGATGCGACGGTAGACCCGCGCCGAAGTCAGCGCGTCATAGCAGTCGGCGATCGCGACGATGCGGCCGCTGAGGCTCACGCCCATGGGATACTCGACGTTCGGGTACCCCGATCCGTCCAGGTTCAGATGGTGCTCGAATGCCCCCTGCATGATGCGCGCCGTAAGCGCGTCCGCCCCCTTGAGCTTGAGCAGTTCCTTGACGCCGAGGACGGGGTGGCGGCGTATCACGGCCCACTCCTGCTCGTTGAACGGCGCGGGTTTGTTGAGGACGGCAAGCGGGATGCAGGACTTGCCAATGTCGTGAAAAACCGCGGCCATGCCCAGATCGACAAGGCGGTTTCTGGCGATGCCGACACGCTGCCCGATGGCGATCGAGAGAATGCCGACGTTCACTGAGTGGTTGTAGGTGTATTCGTCGTGACAGCGCAGGTTGGTGAGGCCGAGCAGGTTGGTTTCCGCAGCGAGCAGCTGGTCGATCATCGTCTGCACGACCCGCTTGGCGCGCTTGAGGCGCAGCGCCTTGCCCAGCTTCACGTGCTCCATGACGTCGGTGATGACCTCGATGGTCTGGGCATAGATCTCCTTGGCCCGCTCTTTGGCGTCCTCGTTCGTCGCGGTGGCCGGCCCCGGGGCGCTCTCGGAGGGACGCTCGACCTCGATCCCCGAGAGGCCGGCAGCGGCCATCCTGCCGAGCAGCGCTCCGCAGGGATCGTCGGGTTGCGCGGCGTCGATCTCCCGCAGCATCACGAACCAGGCCTCGAGTTCCGACAGCCCCGCCCGCTCGGTGAAGTCCACGCTGCCGATCCGGCAGCGCTTGAACACTCGCAAGGTCGTGAAGAAGGCGTCGAAACCCGCCGCGTCCGGCTTGAGACGTTGCTCGCCGACAAAGAGGCTGCCGGCGTGCATGGCAAGCAGCGCCTCTTCCCGCCGGCGCGCGAATTCCCGGACGACCTCGACCATCTCGGACAATGGCTGGACGAGCGCGGGGTGCCCCGCCGCGTAGTTGCCCGTGGTCTTGTACAGCACGAAGAACGTGCGCACGAACCGCTTGCCGAGGCTGATCAGCCGCTGGTCGACACGCTCAGCCATGTCCTTCCTTCCCGCCGCCCCCATCCCCGGCCCTGTCGTCCGGTCCACGGCCCTGGGCGAGCGAACGCAGGGTCTTCTCGACCAGCTCCCTCGCCTCACCCCGCTTGGCGGTGGCGGCCCGCCGGAGGGCCTCGATCGCCTCGGGAGTGCCGATGCGCTTGAGGCCGGCGCACGCGCAGGCGGTGTCGTCGAGCTCCTTCGCCTGCCCGAACCAGCGGCGCCTGAGGAGCATCCCCGTGAGCGTCGGCAGCACCAGCGCGGGGGCGAGCGTGCCGAGCGCCTCCCAGACCGTTTCGCGCTCGAGCCGTTCGCGCTCGGCGAACCCCGGGGCGGTTGTGAGGGCCAGCAGCCGCTCGGCTGCGGCGCGCGAGCCGCGGCGCGCCAGGTTGCGGGCGGCCGCCATCCGCAGAGGCGGCGTGTCGTAGAGATACGAGAGCATCACCGGCTCGCCCGCGGGGTCGCCGGTCTCGTCGAAGTAGTGGACGACCTCCTTGCGCACACGCGGGTCCGCGTGGTTCGCGCAGCGCACGACCGCGCGCGCGGCTTCGGGGTCCGCGATGCGGCTCAGGATATAGAGTGTGTTGCGAACGAGGTACCAGCGCGAATCGAGGAGAAAGGGCAGGAAGAGCTCGGGGGATCCTCGCCCCGTCTCGGCCAGGGCGTCGATGAGCACCTTGCGGGTTTCCTTGCTGCGGACGGCGCCGAGGATGCGGCAGAACGGCTCGATGGCCGAGCGGCCGAGCTCGGCGACAAGGGACCGCAGCACGCCACGCTCGATGCCCTCGCCCGCCGCGAGCATCCGGGAGAGCGCTGCGAACACATCGGGCGTGATCACCCGCGCGCGGGCTCCCTCGATCTTCGTCACGCGCTCCGGAAGGACCCCGGAGCGGGCCGCGGCGCGCGAGAGCATGGACAGCAGCGCCACGGCATGATCGACCTGGCCGGTGATCATGAGGTCGCCGCAGAGGCGTGCGATGATCTCGAGGAATTCCTCCAGGACCGCGACCTCCTGCTCGGCGGCGATGATGGCCTCGAGAATACCGGCCATGTCCTCGAGCGGCGACCGCCGCTCGTCACGGGCAAGAAGCTCCTGCAAAGAGGCAATCTCCTCTTCCGAGAGGCTGAAGATCTGCTGAGCGAGCGGCGGTCCCGGCAACGGCTCCACCTGCGGCTCCAGCGTCGACCCCGACGACGGCGGGGTGGCTGCAAGCTCGGCGGTGTACCGCCGGAGCGCCCCCTCCTGGTCCGTCCGCGAACCGGGCGGAGCGATGATGGCCACACCGCCCTCCGGGGGCGGCTCGGTCACGACATACGCCACGTGCGACAGCTCCGCGGACCAGAGTCGGGTCACGATGTCGTCCTCGTCCTCCTCCTTTGCCGAACGCCCGAGGATCTCGACCAGGGTGTGCAGCTCGGGCGGCTCGATCCCCTCCTCGATCCCCAGGGCGCGAAGTCCGTCGGCATACATCCGGAAGGCCAGGTTCTCACGCAGTTCGGGATTCGTGTAAATCGTCTCGCCGGCGCAGAGGATGCTGTCGTGCGTCAGGGCCAGGCGCAGGGAACCGAATTCCTCGAGGTGCTCCTCACAGCGTTTTCGGAAGTCCTCAAAGAATTTTTCATGCAGCGGGTTGTTCGGCAGATAGATCGAGAAACCGCGATCCGCCTTGATCAGGGTCTGGATGACCATCCCGGCGGAAGCGGCCTCGGCTTTCGCCGCATCCCCGCCGGCGGGCGCCGGGTTCCGCGAGCGCGCGGCGGCCGTCTCGGGCCTCGGGCCGCCTCGTTGAAATGTGACACCAGGCCACCGATCAGGTCTTTCCTCTTGACCCATTTTTTCAGTATAGCATTGTCAACGAGGTGCCTGACCTGCCCCGGGGTGGGCCAGGCCCAAGGGAGGCACATCTGCGCCCCGGGACCTGGCAGGCGGTCTGGTCCTGCGAGTTCGACGGCCCGCGCATCCGACGCGTCGAGATTACGGCCCTCGCTAGCCGCGGGTGAGTTTGCGGTACTTGATGCGGTGCGGCGTCTCGGCGGCCGCGCCGAGGCGCTTCTTGCGGTCGGCCTCGTACTCCGAATAGTTGCCGTCGAAGAAGACCACCTGGCTGTCGCCCTCGAACGCGAGCATGTGCGTCGCGATGCGGTCGAGAAACCAGCGGTCGTGGCTGATGATCACCGCGCAGCCGGCGAAGTTCTCGAGCGCCTCCTCGAGCGCGCGCAGCGTGTTCACGTCCAGGTCGTTGGTCGGCTCGTCGAGCAGCAGGACGTTCGCCTCCTGCTTGAGGATCCGCGCCAGGTGCACGCGGTTGCGCTCGCCGCCGGAGAGCTCGTTGACGCGCTTCTGCTGATCGGACCCGGAGAAGTTGAAACGCGCGACGTAGGCGCGGGCGTTCACGCTGCGCTTGCCGAGCTGGATGGTGTCCAGGCCGTCGGAGATGACCTCCCAGAGAACCTTGGTCGGATCGAGCACGGCGCGCGACTGGTCGACGTACGCCAGCTTCACGGTGTCGCCGAGGCGAAAAGTCCCCGAATCCGGCTTCTCCTGACCGGTGATCATCCGGAACAGCGTCGTCTTGCCCGCGCCGTTGGGACCGATCACGCCGACGATCCCGCCGCGCGGCAGGCTGAAGGTCAGGTTGTCCATCAGCAGGGTGTCGCCGAACCCCTTGCACACCTTGTCGGCCTCGATGACCACGTCGCCGAGCCGCGGACCGGGGGGAATGTAGATCTCCAGCTCGTCGCTGCGCTTCTCCGCCTCCTGGCCGAGCAGCTGCTCGTAGGCGGTGATGCGCGCCTTGCCCTTGGCGTGGCGCCCCTTCGGGCTCATCCGGATCCACTCCAGCTCGTGCTGCAGCGTCTTTGTCCGCGCGTCCTGGGCCTTCTGCTCCTTCTCGAGGCGCTTCTCCTTCTGCTCGAGCCACGAGGAGTAGTTGCCCTTCCACGGGATCCCTTCGCCGCGGTCGAGCTCGAGGATCCAGCCGGCGACGTTGTCGAGGAAGTAGCGGTCGTGCGTCACCGCGATGAC
>CAZEOK010000086.1:0-13664 GCA_964513745.1 uncultured bacterium | reverse complement strand
GGAAGTCGAAAAAGAGCGTGCGGTCCCCGTCGGTCGCGAGCGAGAGCAGCTTGCCGCGCGCGCTCGGCTCGAGCTTCTCGTGGATGAACTGGAGGTTCGTGGTCTTGCCGCAGAGGCCCGGCCCGTAGTAGACGAGCTTGGCCGTCACCTCGCGGATCGCGTAATTGAAAAGGACCACCGGTGCGGCTCGTCCGTGCCGTCTAGTTTGCGGAGGCGGTCACGCCGCGCCCCTGGAGGTCCCAGTAGTGCTCATGGGCGACACGCTTGACCCGCTCGTCATCCGCAAGCTCCAGCACCTTTGTCCACTGCTCCAGGGCCTCCCGCTCCTTGCCGATCCACTCGAGCACGGTGGCGAAGTGCACGCGGACCTCGAGGTTCTTCGGATCATAGAGGAACGCCTTGCCGATTTCAATGGTCGCCTCGGCGAACATCCCCTTCTTGAAAGAATACCAGCCGAGGGTGTCGCGGAACAGCACGTTGTCCGGGTCCTTCTCGATGGCGCGCATCAGGTACGGCAGCGGGTCGATGTCCGGCAGCGGGTTCTCCAGCAGCAGCGCCCCGGTGTTGTTGAGCGCCGCCGGCGAGTCGGGGTTGAGCCGGATCGCCTCCTGAAAGGACTTGAGCGCCGCGACGTGATCGCCCTCGAGGTAATGCAGGTAGCCGGCGGTCGAGTAGAAGAACGAGACCCGCGGCCAGCTCATCTGGGCCTGTGAGAGAAACCGGCGGGCGAGCTCGCGGTCGCCGCCGCGGTAGAGCGCGAGCACCAGGTTGTTCATCGCGAACAGGTACTCCGGGTCCAGCTCGAGCGCCTTGCGGTAGGCCGCCTGCGCCGCGCCCGACTTGCCCTCGCGCAGCAGCGCGTTGCCGAGATTGTTCTGCAGCCGCGGGCGCTCGGACCCGACCTCGATGGCCTTGCGGTAGACGGCCTCGGCCTGCTCGTACTCGCCCGCGGCGTAGGCCTGGTTGCCCTCCTGCTCCAGCTTCTCGGCAGGGGCCACCGCCGTTTCGCGCCGGCATCCCGGAGCGACCGCGACCAAGGCGAGCAGCGCCGCCAGCAGCAGCCGCGCGCTCACGACTGCACCCTCTGGATCTGGCTCTTGAGGTTGCCCGCACGATCGCGCGCGACGATCTCCATCTCGGCCTGTCCCATCGAGATCCCCTTGAGGACCGCGGAGAAGTAGCCGGTGTCGTCGACCGCCACCGGGCGGCCGCCGACGCTGACCGATGCCCCGGGCTCGGTGCGGCCGTTGACGAGCACCTCGCGCCCGCGGCTCGTCTGGAGCACGACGAATTTCTGGATCTCGATGAAGGGCGGTACGCGGTCGGCGACGATCCGGACCGGCACCGGATCGGCGAAATCGCCGGTGCGGCCCTGGGCGTCGACCGCGGCGATCCGCACGTGGAAGACACCCTGCCCGAGCGATGGCGTCGTGAAGGACGTTTCGCGCAGATCGTCGCGGGCCACGACCGGCTTGTCGAAGAACCGGTCACCGGCAATCTCCAGACGGTACAGGCGCGCGCCGGGCACCGGGTCCCAGACGCAGGAGAGCGAAACGCTGCCGCTGATGCTCGGGAAGGTCTCGAGGCTCCGGGGTGCGCGCAGCCTCGGGGCCATCAGCAGGTTTTCCGGCTTCGTGATCTCCTTGAGCGCGGAGATCATCACCGTCTTGCGGTCCGTCACCTGGACCTTCTGCGCGCCGGTGTCGAGGTCGACCTGGCCGGAGTAGACGCTGACCTGGCTCTTGTTGTCGGGGCGGATCTCGACGCTCATGCGGGCCTTGTCGATGTCGGCGGTCGCCGTGGGCATCTCGAGCCGGAACTGCGAGCCGCGGACCACGGACTTCTTGATGTCCGCCTCGATGCTGCTGACCAGCAGGCGCACCGAGGACTTGCGGACCTTGGTGCGGACGTTCTCGGTGAGGTCCCCGATGACGATCAGCGAGTCCGGCTTGATGCGCAGCACGTTGCCGTCGTCGAAGCTGACCTCGGCCCGCGCGCTCGAGAAGGTGCGCACGCGGTCCCCGCTGGACAGCCGCATCCCGTCGTCCCCCTCCTTCCAGGCCAGGTCGGTGGAGCGCTGGATCTCGACCCGCCCGGAAACGAAGCTCAGCGTGGCAAAGCGCTGCTCGATCAGGTCCGCTTCGGCCGGCGCGGCGCTGATCAGCGCAATGCGCTTGTCGACCGAGCGGCGGGCCAGCGTCACGATCCGGCCGAGGACGCTCTCGGTGCCCTTCGACCGCGCATAGAAAATGCTGCCAACGCCGGCGAGAACCAGCAACAGCAGGATCCCCCCCCAGACCTTGACCGCGAAGTACGAGACGCGGATCAGACGCCAGCCGAGGCGGCGGGCCTCCTCGTCGCGGGGCGCTTGCCTTCGGGATCCGCGGGGCGGCATGGCGGCCACGTTCTCCTCCCTACGCCGGCTGCGCAACGGGGACACCCGCCGCAGCCGGGAGCGGGCGTCCGAGTTTCGGGTGGGCCTTGATGAAGGCCTGGACGATCTTCTGGTCGTAGCGGGTCCCCGAGAGCCGCAGCAGGGTCTGGATCACGAAGGCGTCGTCCTTGGCCTTCTGATACAGCCGGTCCGAGGTCATCGCGTCGAAGGTGTCGGCGACGGCGATAATCCGCGCCATCAGCGGGATCTCGCCGCCGGCGAGCCCGTCCGGGTAACCGGTGCCGTCGAGCGCCTCGTGGTGGTGGCGCATGCCGGGGATGATGTCCTTGAGCTGGCGGATCGGGCCCATGATGCTCGCCCCCATCGCCGGGTGACCCTTGATGATCGCGTACTCGGCATCGGTGAGCCGCTCGGGCTTGCGCAGCACGGCATCGGCGATGCCGATCTTGCCCACGTCGTGCAGCAGGCCGGCGATCTGCACGCGCTCGAGGGATTTCTCGTCGAGCCCCAGCTCGCGGGCGATCGCGACGCTGAAGGTCGCCACGCGCTCGGAGTGGCCGCGCGTGTACGGGTCCTTGGCGTCGATCGCGGCGGCCAGCGACTTGATGGTCGACAGGAACAGCTCGCGCATGTTGCGGTCGTAGCTGTCGAGCTGGCGGGTCATGTGGTTGAAGGTGTCTGCGAGCTGGCCGATCTCGTTGTGCGAGCGCGTGGCGATCGACCCCTTGAAGTCCCCGCGCGAGATCGCGAGCGCCCGTTCCGCGAAGGCCCGGATCGGCCTGCTGATCCCCTGCGCGAAGCTGATACCGATGCCGACGGCGAGCACGAGCCCCAGCGCCACCCAGAAGACCGTCTGGCGGCGCAGCTCGGTCAGCGAGCCGTAGGCCTCGTCGCGCAACTCCTCGATGACGACGCCCCAGCCGACCCCGGGGACCACGTCGTAAGCACCGAGCATCTGCCGCCCGGCGCGGTCGCGGAACGGCACACTGCCGAGGGTCTGCCCCGCCTGGAGATAGCCGACGATCTCCACGTCGGCCAGGTTCTCGCGCCGGCGCACGAGGTCAAGGTCGCGGTGGGCGACAAGCACGCCGCGCCGATCGACGAGGTAGGCCTGTCCGGTCGTGCCGACGCGGACCTTGGCCACCAGCGCCTGCACGTCGGCGAGGCTGACGATCGCCAGCAGCGCCGCGGTCACCCGGTTGCCCTCGTCGCGCACCGGCACGGCGAAGCCGACGGCCGCGGCATCGCCGTCGGTCGGGAAAAACGGCATGCCGACGTACTCCTCCCCGCGCAACGCGGCCGCGGTGGCCGCCGCGGCCTCGCCGGCGCCGAACTGCTCCCAGGGCGCGGTCGTACCGCGGCCGACCTCCGCGATCTGCCGGCCTGCCGCGGTGACGACGCGCACCGCCAGCAGGCTGTTGTAGGAGTCGAGAAAGGGGATGAGCAGGTCCGGGCGCTGCCCCTCGTCGAGGCGCGCCGTGAGACCCTGGAAGCGCGCCATGCCGCGCAGGGTCGCGCTCGTCCCGCTCAGAAACGCCTCGATGCGCTCGGCGCTGCTGGTCACGATCTGCGTGTGGGCGGCGAGGATGCCGCTCTCGAGCGTCCCCTGGTTGATCTGCATCATCTTGCGGCTCGAGAACGCGAGCGGCCCGACCCCGACGAGCAGCAGCACCGCGAGCAACTCGTAGAGCAGCTTGATGCGCCAGGGGCGGGCGGCCTTGGCTGCCTCCGGGCCGGCGGCGGGCGCCGGGGCCGCGGGCTTCGCCGACGGCCGGCTCATGTCCCCTCCCCGTCGGGTTCGGTCCCGGGCGTCACCGCGATGTAGACGCCGTTGCGGGTGCGGTTTTTCACGCGGTACATCGCCTGGTCGGCAAGGCGGATCAGTTCCTGCTCGCTCGAGCAGGTCTCGGGGAAGGAGGCGACGCCGAAGCTCGCGGTGAGGTGCGCCGACAGACCCTCGCCCGAGAGGAAGCGGTGCTCGTCCATCGACCGGCGCAGCCGCTCGGCGACGAAGGCCGCGGCATCGAGCCTGGTCTCGGGCAGGATCACGATGAACTCGTCCCCGCCGTAGCGCGCCACGATGTCCACGTCGCGCACGCCGCGGCGCAGCACGTCGGCGACCTCGCGCAGCAGCTGGCTGCCCATCAGGTGCCCGTGGTGGTCGTTGACCTTCTTGAAGTGGTCCAGGTCGAGGAAGATCAGCGAGACGCTGCTCTTGTAGCGGCGGCAGCGCTTGACCTCGGCGTCGAGGTACTGGGTGAAAAATCGCGTGTTGTAGAGCCGGGTCAGTTCGTCGGTGAGCGTCAGCTGCTTGGTCTGCTGGTAGAGGCGGGCGTTCTCGATCGCGATCGCCGCAAAACCCGCCAGACGCGTGACGAGGCTCAGGTCGCGGCCGTTGAAACCGTCGCCACCTCCCTTTTTGTTGACCACCTCGATGACCCCGAGCACCCGCCCGCGGGTTTCGAGCGGGACGCACAGCACCGAGCGGACGCTGGTCGCATAGGCCTGCTCGGTGCCGCACCAGCGCGCGTCGAGCGAGACGTCCTCCACAACCACCGGCTTGCACTCCCGCGCGACCCAGCCGGCGATGCCCTCGCCGGGCTTGATGACGGCGCCGGAGCGCGCGCGGTCGGCCCCCTCCCCGACGGCGACCGAGAGGTGCAGCCCGTCCGCCCCCTCCTCGCCGAGCAGCAGCGACCAGGACTCGGCCTGCACGAGCTCGCGGGTCTTTTCCATGATGATGTTGAGCACCGTCTGCAGCTCGAGCGAGGAGATGATGGTGCGACCGACCTCGTCGAGGGTGTGCAGTTCCAGGTCCTTCTCGTGGAGCTGGCGCGAGAGCGACCGCCAGCGCAGGGCGTTGCGCGCCGCGCGGGCCAGCCGCGCCGGCTCGAGCGGCTCGGGGAGCAGGTCGACGAACGCCGCGGCCGAGCGCACCGCGGGGGCGGCGAGGCCGGCGGGCAGCACCCCGATGACCGGCACCAGGGGCAGCGACTGCTGGGCCAGCGCGAGCAGGCTGCGGTGCTCACCGCGCGCGTCGACCCGCAACACCACGAGGTCCGCCTGGTGGGCGGAGAGCATGCGGATCCCCTCTTCGGCGGTGTCGAAGAACCTGACGTCGGGGCTCGGCGGGCACTCGGCCGCCAGCCGTTCCCGCAGCGCCGCCTCGTCCGCGCCGAGATCGCGCGCGACCAGGACCGCCGGTTGCGCGCTCATCGGCCCGCCTCGCGCTCGAGCCGGAACTCGCGCTCGCCGCCGCGATAGGCGAACGTCGCGCCGGCGACGCCGTGCAGTTCGCGCGGGCGCAGCAGGCCGCTCTCCGCCAGCTTGTCGAGCGACGGCGGGTAGGCCTGTTTTTCGAGCAGATAGACCGCGAGCGCGAGGCGCACCCGCCGCAGGCGGACCGCGTCGGCGAGAGCGGCTGACTCGCGCCGGCCCTGGCCCGCGCGGAAGCCCTGGGCGACGATGCCCCAGGGGTTGAACAAAAACGCTGCAAGCACGAGCACGACGGCGCCGGCGATGATGGCGTACTCCCGGGTTTCGATCCGGGCGCGGCGCGGCGCAGCGGCGGCCGCGGCGGGCAAGGGCGCGCCGATGTCGCGGATGCGGACAAGGTTGAGCGAGAGCAGCCCGTAGAGCACCTTGCAGGTTTCGAACTCGCCGAGACGGCTGAGGTCGATCAGCTCCTGAACCGTGCGCACGCCGTCGACCAGGGCCAGCATGGCGGTCTCGCGCGGGCCGAGCGCCTCGCCGCCGCGCTCGAAGGAGGTCCCCGCGGACGCGCCGGGCTCCTCGCCCTCGATGCCAATGAGGTCTTCGAGGTCAACCTTGGCGGTTGTGTCCGCTGACAGAGGCGCTGGCGCCGCCCCGGCAACGATCTCGAAGACGGCCCGGAAGTTGGGGATCTTCTTCTCGAGGATCGGCCACTCGTCGATCATCCGGACCCCCTCCATCAGCACAAACTCGGCGGGAAGGGGGGCGTAGATTTCGCGGTCGAAGGTCACGGCCTCGGGGCTGAAGTGGTAGCTCCCCTCCTTCCAGCGGAAGAGGCGGTAGACGGTCTCCTTCACCTGGAGCTGGAGGGCCTCGGAGAGAGCCTGCTGCGTGACGAACCCCTGCTCGATGAGCACGTGTCCGAGCCGCTGCGCGGTGCTCTCCTCCAGCTCGACCGCGCGGTCGAGCTGCTCCTGGGTCAGGCGGCGGGTGCGCAGGAGCACCTTGCCGAGGCGCTCGGCCTCGCTGCGCTTGAACTCGTCGGCGAGCACGACCATGCCTTTCTCGAACGAGACGGTGACCAGCAGCCCGCCCTCGCCGCGCACGGTGAGCACGCCGGTCTTTTTCTGCAGGCCGACGAGCTGGAAGATGTCGGCCAGGCCGAAATCCTTAAACGTTCCTTCTAACGCCATCGTCGTTCACTCGGTCGCTGAAAATGGCCCATCTGCGGCGTTGCCCGCCTCGCTTCCGAACCATTTTGAGCAACCTCCTCCAACCGTCATCACCATGCCTCATGCTCGTGCGGGCTGCGGGGTCCTGACGCTGCAGACCTCCCCACCGCGCCACCCCTGCGCCCAGCTGATCGCCTGCGGTAGCGAATTCCCGTGCAGCATCTCTGTTTCATCGTCAATTTCACATGCCGGCCCTATTCGTCGAAGCGGAGCGTGAGCCAGAGACTGAGGAGCCACAGCGCGGCGAACGCCACGGCGGCGGCACCCGCGAACCAGGACGCGGCGGCGCTCCCGAGGCTCCACGGCGAGGGAAACACGCCGTGTCCCAGCAGCACCCGGGCCTCGAAAAACGACGCCGGCAACAGCATCAGCACACCAGGCCAGAACCTGCCGCTCGAGAGATGCCCGCCGCCGGGAGCGAGGGCCGCGCAGGCAATGTGTCGCACCCGCATCAGTCGCTGCCACGATTTGATGTCGCCCATTTTCTGCACGCGGACCCGGGCGTCGACGCCCTCTTTCTTGACGAAGATGTGGTGGCACTGCGAGCAAAGCTCGCCGCGGCGGCCGGGCTGGCAGTGCGGACAGAACACGCGGCCGCAGCGGCTGCACGCGCTGGCCGTCCCGCTCCTGAGACGCCGCGCCCCGAGCGCCGCCCCCAGCGCGAGGAGCACCCCGGCGACGCCGGGCCAGGCCCCGATCGGCGCGCCGAGCATCAGCGACTCCCAGAGGTAATCCGTCGCCGCCGCCTGTTCCTCGCCCCCCGCCCGCGCCAGCGCCCAGAGATCGCGCGTCCGGGGAAGGCCGTCGACGGTGAACCCCTTGAGCCGCTTGATGTCCAGGCCGGAGTAGAACGCGGCGGCCTCGGGATCGAGCTCCCCGGCGCGGTTCGTCTCGGCCTCGCCCTCGGCGAACTTGAAGCCCTCGCGGTAGGCGATGCCCAGATTGTAATGCGCCGCGAAGAGGCGGGGATCGAGCTCCGTTGCCTTGGTGTAGCTGGAGATCGCCCCGTCGAGGTCGGGCCGCGCGAACGCCACGTTGCCGAGGTTGAGCCAGAGCACAGCGCTTCCCGGGGCTGCCTGCAACCCGGAGCGGATCGCCGCTTCGGCCTCGTCAAGATGCCCGAGGTGGCGCGCGGCGAGCCCGAGCGCGATCACCCCGGGCACCCCGGCGGTCCCGCGATCCGACTCGGCCTTGAGCGTGGCGTAGTCCGCGGCGTTCCAGTTCCCCTCGCTCACCTGGGCCACCGCCGCAAGCAGCGGCCGCTCGGAGAGCGTCAACAGCTGGGCGCGCTCACGGACCGCCGAGGGCAGGACGAGGAGAAAGACGGCCGCCACGGCCGCAAGGATGCGTGCCGGAAGCTGGAAGTACGGCCACAGCAGCAGCCCGGCGACGATGACCCACCACCAGGGTGAGAGTCCAACCAGGGCCGGAGCCAGCAGCGCGCCCCAGGCGAGCAAGGTGCGGGTGCGAGGCGACCCGAAACCGATCGCCTCGCGGACGTCGTGCACCAGCCGCGGGGCGGCGGCGATTGCCGCGATCGCGATGGCAACCGCGAAGAAGAACGCCAGGCCGCTGACAACCGCCCCGAGCAGGTTTGCGCGCAGCCAGGCTTGCAGGCGGAAGCTGCGCCCGATGGCGCACGCGCCGCCCGAGAGCTCCTCCCAGACCGGCACCGGGTTCAGCATGTTGCGGCGCATGGCCAGCACCGCTCCCGTGCTGTAGACCGACAGTTCGTCGGGGGCAAGCTTTCGGGCCCACGCGAGGACCCGGAGCGCCTGGTCCCAATCGCGGCTCTGCATCCGGCGCTCGGCCTCGCGCACGAGGACCGCGCCGTACTCGGGGAGGTTGCGCACCCCGGTGACCAGGGCTCGCTCCCAGAGCACCTGCAGCTGCTGTTGCGCCTTCTCGGTCTCGCCGAGCTGGAGATACCGCTCGCGCGCAAACCAGATCGACTCGAAATCGCCGCGGCCGGCCGGGACGGCTGGCTGCTCCGCCTCCCGCGACGGGATGATCGAGGAGCCGGTCTCCTGCATGAGCCTCTCGCGGTTGCGTTGGGTGTCGAGAAGGAGCTCTTCTGCCACCACCGCCCGCGCCGGTGCAGCGTTCGCAAGAAGCACGACCGCGATCGCCCCCGACGTCCACCTCGCGAAACCCACCAGCCAATCCCCCTTTGAACAGGGAAAATCCTTGAATTTTGAGATTTTAAGAACATTGTCTCGGTCTGTCAAACCACGCAGACACGCAGCAGTGACGACCGGGAGCCGCGGTCCCGGCAAGCAATCCTGCGCCACGATTCACGAATAGCGGTAGAATGCCTGGACTACCTGACGGAGGAGGTATCATGAACGCGAAGGTCAGCTTCTGTGGGGGCATGCGGTTCGTTGGTCGGGCGGACTCCGGGCACGCGGTGGTGATGGACGCCACGGCGGTCAACGGAGGCGAGGACAGCGCGGCGCGCCCGAGCGAGTTGCTGCTGATCGGCCTGGCGGGGTGCACCGGCATGGACATCGTGTCCATCCTCCGGAAAAAGCGCCAGCCGGTGACCGGGCTGGAGGTGGTGGTGCACGCCGAGCAGGCGCCGGACCACCCGAAGCGGTTCACCGAGATGACGGTCGAATACCGTGTCGCGGGGGTTGGTGTCGACCCGGCCGCGGTGCGCCGGGCAATCGAGCTCTCGGAGGCGAGCTACTGCTCGGTCGGGGCGACCCTGCGCGAGCGGGTCACGATCACGAGCACGTTCACGATCGTCGACGGGGACAAGTCTAGTAGCGGCGGAGGGTGATGCGCGTGACGGGGCCGAACTCGTCGAAACCCGCGAGCGCCCCCTCCTCGCCGACCACGACCGTCGACATCGCGCCCGGGAGCAACCGGCGGGCGGCGACGGCTCGCACGTCCTCGAGGCTCACCGCCTCGACCCGGTCGCGGAAGCGCTCGAGAAAGTCCTCCGGCAGCCCGTCGTAGGCGAAGCTCATCCGCTGGGCGACGACCTCCCGGGTGCCGTCCACCGAGAAGATCAGGTTGTTCACGATGGCGTCCTTCGCGCGGCGCAGCTCCGCGACGCTCACGCCCTCGTCGCGGATGCGCCCGACGATGTCGCGCATCAGCCGCGCCGCCTCGAGCGCGCTCGCGCTCTTGGTCATGCAGTACGCGCCGAAAACCCCGTAGCCGATATCACCGCGGTAGAAGCTGCCGACGCTGTAGGCCAGGCCGCGATTGGAGCGGATCTCGCTGGTGAGCCGCGAGGTGAAGCCCGAGCCGCCGAGGATCGACTCGAGGACCGAGAAGGCGAAGTAGTCGGGCGAGTCCTTCGGCGGCGCCAGGTGCCCCATGATCAGCGTCGCCTGAGGCACCTCCTTGGCGGCGAGGAGCACGCCGGCCCGGGCCGGCCGCGTCGGCAGCGGGAAGACGGGGGTCGGCGCAGCGGCGGGTCGCCAGTCGCCGAAGTGTCGGCGCAGCAGGGAGAGCAGTTCCTCCTCGTCGAAGAGACCGCTGACGCCGAGGATGGTGCGGTCGGGGAAGAACGAGCCCGCGTGGAATCCGACCAGGTCCTCCCGGGTGATCGAAGCGGCCATCTCGGGCGTGGACTGGCGACCGCGCGGATCGTCCCCGTAGACGGCGGTGCGGAACTCGCGGAAGGCAATGGCGTCCGGCTCGTCGTTGCCGCGGCGGATCTCCTCGATCTTGCGCCGCCTGACCCGTTCAACCTCTGCCGCATCGAAGACCGGGGTGCGCACCACTTCCGCGAGAAGCTCGAGCCCCAGCGGCAGGTCGGGGGCGAGCACCGAGAGGGACGCGCTGCCTGATTGGCGGCCGATCCCGGTCTCGAGGACGGCACCGAGAGATTCGAGAATCCGGTTGAGCTCCGGGCCGGTGTGTTTCGCCGTGCCGCCGGTGCGCATGACCCGCCCGGTGATCTCGGCCAGGTCGACCTTGTCCGCCGGCTCGATGACCGCGCCGGTGCGCACGAGGGCCTGCACGGTGACCAGCGGGACTTCCGGGTCGCGCAGCATGAACAACACGAGGCCGTTGTCGAACACGACGCGCCTGGGCTGCGGCGGGGCCAGCGGCAGCGTGTCGAAATGCATTGTCCGCGGATCGCCCGTCACTGTTCCGGAAGCGCACCCGCCGAGCGCAAACACGGCTACAAGAACACAGGAGAGCGCCAGCACGGCCATACTTTTATGGGTTCCCGTGCGCGAGGCCCAACGCAGCAGATGGGCCCTTTTCAGCGGCCGTAACGGAAGCGGGGGCGGGACGGTGACGGGCGGTCGCGTGGCGGAGCGCGGGGGAACCTGGGCGGCCGCACCGGAGCGTCCCCGCAGGGGCGGACAAGCCCAGGTCGAGCGCGAAGCTGGCGACCGCACGGCACCGCCCCGCCGCCGCTCTCGCCACGGCGTGCTTCGTCTCGTGATTGGCGTCACTGCGCATGAGGCGTTTCCTTCCGGGTCACGATCACCGCGACCGTGCGGTTCTCGGGACGCAGGTACTTCGCCGCCACCGCCTGGATGTCCGCCGGCGTGATCTTCCCGAGCTGCTCGAGGTGCGTCGTCAGGTAGCGCCAGTCGCCGGCGAGCGTCGCGTAATAGGCGAGCGTCGACGCCATCCCGTCGTTCGACTGCAGGCCACGGACCAGATTGGCGCGCAGCTGGTTCTTCACCCGCGAGATCTCCTCGGCGGCCGCCGGTTCGGCGACGAGGCGCGCCAGCTCCGCGTCGATCTCGGCCTCGACCTCCTCTGCGGTGTGGGGTGCCCGCGGGGTGGCCGTGATCGTGAAGAGATTCGGGTAGCGCCCGCCGGGCAGGCCGTTGACCGTCGAGACGCCCACGGCGACCTGCTTCTCCTCGACGAGACGCCGGTAGAGACGCGAGGTGCGCCCGGTCGTCAGCAGCCCGTCGATCAGGTCGAAGACGTAGTCCTCGAAGGTCGGCAGGGTCGGCTTGTGGTACCCGATCATCAGCTCCGGCCGGGCGTCGCGCACCAGCGTGACGCGGCGCTCGCCATCCTGCGGCGGCTCCGCCGTGGCGCTCTCGGCGGGCAGCGGCTGCGCGGGGATCGGTCCGAAGGCCGCGCGCACCAGGGCAATGAAAGCCGGCGGGTCCACATCGCCGACCGCCGCGAGCACGGTGTTGTTCGGGGCGTACCAGGTGCGGAAGAAACGCTCGGCGACGGGCGCGCGCAGGTACTGCACGTCCCCGTCCCAGCCGATGACCGGGCGGCGGTAGGGGTGCGCGATGAAGGCCGAGGCGAAAAGCAGCTCCATGAGCTTGCGCGAAGGGTCGCTCTCGTAGCTCTGGCGGCGCTCTTCGCGCACGACCTCGCGCTCCGAGTAGAACTCGCGCATCACCGGCTCGCGCAGGCGATCGGACTCGATGCGCGCCCAGAGCGGCAGGCGGTTCGCGGGCAGGCTGATCTTGTAGGTGGTCACGTCGACGCCGGTGCTGGCGTTGAAATCCTGGGCCCCGTTGGCGGTGTAGATGGCGTCGATCTCGTCCTTGACGACCAGCACCCGCGCCTCGTCCTGTGCCTCCGCGAGCCGCGCCCGCAGCACGACGAGCCGAGCGTCGGCGTCGTCCTCGCCCCTGCGCCGTTCGGCGTCAAGCTCGTCGACGATCGTCTCGATCTTCTCGAGCAGCGGGCGCTCGGCCGCCCAGTCACGCGTGCCGAGCGTGCGCGTGCCCTTGAACATCATGTGCTCGAGCAGATGAGCCAGGCCGCTGGCCCCCTCGGGCTCCTGCGCCGCGCCGACGCGAAACTGCATCGAGAGCGAAACGGTGGGGGACTGGTGCCGCGGCAGCACGATGATGCGCATGCCGTTGGGGAGCGTCGCCTCGACAACCCGCGACTCCAGGTCGGCCATCTCGCCGGAAGCGGCGCGCGCCGGGACCTGGCCGATCCCGACTGCGACGAACGCGGCGACCAGGCCCGCTGCGACGAATCGCGCGAATCGCCACGCGTGTTTTGATTCCACTCGTCTCCCCTCCCCCGCTGCCTGACCGGTTTGGACGCCGGTGCATTGAACAGAGTTCCCGCGGGCTCGTCAAGAACCATTCCCGTGCGCACGGCGGCGGGGTCATTCCCTCGGTCGTGCGTCTGCGCCGCCTACCCGGCACCGTGCATCTTCCCTCGGGAACGCCCCATCCGCCGTGCCGTATACCGGGTCTGCACCGTGCGAAACAGAAATGAAGGCGGGGGCGGGGCGGTGACGGGCGGGCGCATGGCGGAGCGCGAGGGAACCGGAGCGTCCGCACCGGAGCGTCCCCGCAGGGGCGAAGCGTGTTGTCTGAGCCCCGCAGGGGCGAGTTACACGCTTCGAGCGCAGGTGCGGACAAGCTCCGGTCGAGCGCGCAGCTGGCGACCGCACGGCACCGCCCCGCCCCCGCCGCTTCGTTACGGGCAACCCCGCAGATGCCCCGTTACTCCGGATGTGACGAAAAAGGCCGGTGCGGGTTGCCCCGCACCGGCCGCCGATCAGTCGCGGTCGCGAACTACTTCCAGTGGAAGATCCAGACCGAGAGCATGCACAGCAGCAGGAACAGGCCGACGCCGAGCGCCACCATCCCGAAGATCCGGGCCGCCGTATACTGCCAGGGCAGCACGTGCATCCCCATCTCCTGCTCCATCTTGCCCGAGGCCATGAGCCGCTCGTACTCCAGCGGCCGCTCGTGCTTGAGTTCGTCCAGGTGCACCCGCCCGGTGAAGATCACGAAGTCCATCGGGAACTTCTCTGGTCGCAGGTGGCTGTTGAAGAAGTGGATCGAGAAGATGAACCCGGTGGCGAGCAGCGCCTCGTCGGAGTGGATGATCATCGCCACGTTGAAGGCCCA
>CAZEOK010000085.1:0-13741 GCA_964513745.1 uncultured bacterium | reverse complement strand
GGATCTTGCGGTCGCGGCAGGTGTGCATGATCCGCACGGCGGGGACGCCGCGGTTCGCGACGAGAATGTTGGTGATCGTCCGTTTCGTCATCGCGCTGCCCGCCCCCTTTCAGTTCGTCGCGGAAGTTGCGCCCCGCGCGAAGCGGCATTCTCTCCGGGCCGGCGCCGTTCGTCAAGCGCAACACGAACAGCGCGCCCGGACTGCTCGGCGGACCGCCTGGGCCGAGCTTGATTCCTTGACGTGATCGGAGCGATCCCCTACGATGCCGCGCGATGCACCGCAAGCTCGAAAAGGTCTACTACGAGATCCGCCACCCGCGCACGACGTGGGAGGAGATCGGCGGGTGCGGCGACGCGAAGGCGGCGCTGCGCCAGATGGTCTGTCTGCCGCTGATGCGGCCCGCCGACATCGGCAGGATGGGGCTCGTCCCGCCGGCCGGGATTCTGCTCTGGGGGCCGCTGGGCGCCGGGCTGGCGATGCTGCCGGAGGCCTGCGCCACCGAGGCCGGGGTCAGCTACGTCTACGTCTCGGGGCGGGAGATCCTCGGCAAGCCCGAGGCGCTGGTCGAGACGCTGCGCGAGGCCGAGCGCGAGGCCCCGGCGGTGCTCTACATCTCTGACCTCGACTGGCTCGCGCCGCAGGCGGGGGCGAGCTATGCCTGGGGCCCGGCGGGCAACGAGCGCGGCAAACCGCCGGCGTTCGCCGACCGGACGATGACCGACATGTTTCTGCGCGAACTCGACCGGTTGCAGGCGGCGACCGCCGGCCGGCTGGCGATCATCGGCGGCACCTACCGGATCGACGTTGTCGACCAGGCGTTGATCAAGGACAAGAGCCGTTTCAACCGCAAGGTCTTTCTCGCACCTCCGGATCCAGCCGCGCGCCGCGCGGTGCTCGGGATCTACGCCGGACGCAAGCCCAACGACGGTCATCTCGACCTGGATGCGATCGCGGCGCTGACCGAAGGCTACGTCGGCTGGGACCTGGAGAACGTCGTGAAGAAGGCGGCGCTGCGCGCTATCGAGGCCGACCGCCTGGAAATCACGCAGGAGGACCTGATCGCCGCCGTCCCGCTCGTCAAGCCCTGGCTGTCGCCGGACATGACGGAAGGGTACGAGCGCATCTTCCGCGCCGACTGTCCGCACCATTACAATTTCTAGGTGCGGGGCGCTTCTTTCGCCCCTGCGACGTTCCCCTCCTCGCAACTGCCTGTGGCGTACAACTCATACGCCTCGGCACCCGCGTCGTCGGGCGCCTTGCCGGGGCGAAAAATCACGCCTGCGCCTGAGTCCGTGTGGCGGGGGGGATATCCCCTTCGGATCGGCAGGCCTCGCTCTGCGGTCCGCCTTTCGGCAGCCGCACGCAGAAGATCGAGCCACCGGCGGGGTTGTCCTCCACCCAGATGCGCCCCTTGTGCAAGTCGACGAGGCGCTTGACGATGGCCAGGCCGAGTCCCGATCCCTCCACACCCTCCTTCTTGAGGCGCGTGAAGCGGGTGAAGATCAGCGGCTTGTCGTTGTCGGATATCCCCTTGCCGAAGTCGCGGATCTGCACGACCCAGCACGCTCCCCCGTCGAGGATGTCGATTTCCAGCTTCTTGCCGTCGGCAGCGTACTTGATGGCGTTGGCGATGAGGTTCGCGAAGACATCCTCGACCATCGGGTTGGCCGTGATCGGGTACTCGCCGCGCGGCAGGTAGTTGACCGCCATGCCGGCTTCCTTGAGTCGGTGCTCATGGACGGCGAGGGCGTCGAGCAGCAGGGTGTTCAGATCGAGCATCTGGCAGTCGACGTGGTCCATCTCCTCGAGCCGTGAGTACTTCGAGGCGTTGCGGATCAGGTCCATGAGCCGGTTGTTCACGCCCTCGATCTTGAGGTAGCACTCTTTCTTCGACTCGTCGGTCTCCCGCTCCTGGAGGTACGACGTATAGTAGCGAACGACGCTCGCCGGGTTGAGCAGGTCGTGGCGGACGATGTCGATGAACAAGTCCTTGAGGCGGTTGGACTCCTGCAGGCGGGCCGCGGCGCCCCGCGACTCCTCCTCGGCCAGGCGCAGCCCGCGCTCGCTGGCCAGAAGGCTGCGACCACCGATGGAGACGCCGGCGATGCCGATGAGCCAGAGCAACAGATGGGCGAGCAGGACGGTGCGGATGCTCTTCCATTCGATGGCTCGCAACTCGTGCATCGGCACCGAGACGCTGATGCCTCCCCACGGCTTGCCGAGGACATAGCCCCGTTCGTGGTGGCAGGAGAGGCAGCCCTCCTCGGTGATCAGCGGGCGCATCAGCCGCATGTACTCCTTGCCGCCCAGCGGCTGAACGGCGTGTACTTCCTCCACGCCGCGCTCGAACGCCTCGAGTGCGGTGCGCTCCCAGGGGTCGGGGGCGTTCTGCCGGCGCATCGGTTCGAGGCTCGTGATGTGGCCGTGCAACCCCGAGACCGAGGCCTCCAGCTCGTAGATCTGGCGCGTCATGTACGCCGGGTTCACCAGGGTGAGTTTGCGGCCGGAGGGGGTAATGATGTCGCGCTCGGGGATGGTGGCGAGGTAGGGATTCGGCGGCGTCACGGCGGCGTCGACGTAGACCCCGCCGTGCTGATTGTTCCAGCGCCGGAAGACGATGTCCTTCTGGTAGGCGACGCGCGCCTGGATCAAGGCCCCTTCGAGCGTGCGGTCTCTGACCTGGACAACGTTCCAGGCGAGCGATATCCCCAGCAGGACAGTGCCGAGCACTCCGAGGGCGACGATCGAAACCTCGAGGCTGAGGCGCCGTCGGGGGATGTGCGCCAAAGACGACATCCGCTCATTATCGGGTGATCGTCCGGTCATTGCAAGCAGCCGCTCCGGGTGGAGGTGAGGTATGATGAAACCGATGCGATCACAGGCGCGCGGTTTCCTGATCACTCTGGCAGCCTCCGCGGGCGGGGCGGCCGTCTCCGGCACTGCCGCCTCGGTCGTCGTCTCGCTCTACCCCCCGGGGTCGGAGGGCGCGTCACCGCTGCTGTGGGGGGCGGTCGTTCTGCCGGTGGCCGCCGCGCTGGTGGCCGCGGGCGCGCTGGCGCGAACGACGGCCGCCGTCCTGCTCAACAGCATCGCCTACCTGGCGCCGCAGTCGGCGGTGGCGGTCGCCGTCTTTTTCCTCTTCGCCCACCCCGGCGGCGCCGGCGGGCAGGGGCTGGTCCTGGCAACACCGGAGTTCTGGCTCAAGCTTGCGGCGGTGTACGCGCTGGTCGTGCTGTTCGTCGGCATCTCGTCCTTGGCGTTCCGCATGGCCCGCCGCTAGCCCGCCGCCGTGGTGGAACTTTCTGCCTTGGGGGACGTGCCTGGCGCAGGGGTGGCGCGGAGGGGAGGTCTCCAGCGGCGGACCGCCGGGAGCACACTGGAGGTCCGCAGCGTCAGGACCCCGCAGCCTGCACGGTAACAGTCAGGTCACCTGGGCAAGGTCCCTGTTTCGGATGCGGCTTCCTCGGGCGTCCCATCTTCCTCCCGGGTGTCCGAGTCCGGCTCGTCGGTATCCGGCGCCTCGTCGTCCGGGGCGTCGCCGTCCTCCGGTTCCTCGTCAGCCTCTTCCGTCCGCGGCGACCCCGCGAACCCCGCGACCGCGATCGTCAACTCCCCCTTGACCTTCCGATCCCGATAGCACCCGATGGCCCCGGCGAGCGTGCCCCGGGTGATCTCCTCGAAGACCTTCGTCAGCTCGCGTCCGATGGCAGCCGGGCGGTCGCCGAACACATCCAGCATCAACGACAGCGTCTTGACGAGCCGGTGCGGCGATTCGTAGAAAACCAGCGTGCGCTTCTCCCGCGCGAGACTCTCGAGCACGCGACGCTTGCGGCCAGCCTTGATCGGCAGGAAGCCCTCGAAAACGAAGGCGTGCGTGTCGAGTCCGGAGACGGAGAGCAGGGTGATTGCGGCCGCCGGGCCCGGGACCGGTGTGACGCCGATGCCGGCCTCGATGGCCAGACGGACGAGCACTGCACCCGGGTCGGAGATGCCCGGGGTGCCGGCGTCGGTCACCAGAGCGAGGTTCGCCCCTTCGAGCAACCGGCGGACGAGCCCCGGCGCCTGGCGGAACTGCCGGTGCTGGAAGAAGCTCGTCAGCGGCGTGTGGATGTCGAAGTGCGAAAGCAACTTGCGGGTGTGGCGGGTGTCTTCGGCGGCGATCAGGTCTGCCTCGCGCAGCACGCGCAGGGCGCGCAGCGTGATGTCCTCGAGATTGCCGATCGGCGTGCTGACGACGAAAAGGCGACCAGGGACGTTCGGGGCGTCACCGGACATGCCGGGCTCCTCCTTGCGTCTCCCGCGAATACGTACGGCGACGCCCCCGCGCCATGGATCGGGGACGTCGGGTATGTGGTGCGGCTACTTCGCGGCGAGCGACTTGTGCGCCGCCCTGGCCAGCCGCGAGATCCGCCGCGCGGCGGTCTGCTTGCGCACCACGCCCTTGGTCGCGGCCTTGCACAGGGTCTTGGATGCCAGGCGCAGCGATGTCTGCGTTTTCGCTGCGTCGCCCTCCTCGAGGGTCTCCCGGAAGGCGCGCGTAGCCGTGCGCACCGTGCTCTTGACCGACTGGTTGCGCTGGTTGCGCTTTTTGTCCTGCCGGATCCGCTTGAGCGCCGACTTGGTGTGTGCCATCTGCTCTCCTCCGAATTCCTTCGTAAAATTGAGCGCATTGTGTAACATGATGCCGTGGTTCATGTCAAGGAGCAGGTGTCGTACGACATTTTCAGGACGGCCTGGGGGTGGGTCGGCGTCGCCTTCACGCCGCGCGGACTGCGCCGGCTGGTTCTCCCCCGCCCCGGCCGGCATGAGGCCGAGCGGGAGCTTGGGATGCTGCCGGGGGCCGCGACTGCAGCGTGGCCGGAGCTGCGCCGCGGGATCCGCGACTATTTCGCCGGCCGGGGGCCTTGCCAGGAGATCCCGATCGATTGTCCCGGCGGCACTCGCTTCACCCGCCGCGTGCTACGGGCCGCCCGTGCCATCCCGCCCGGGGCGACCATGACCTATGGGGCGTTGGCCGGACGGGCGGGAAGCCCGCGTGCCGCCCGGGCGGTCGGACAGGTCATGGCGCGCAATCCGGTCCCGCTCGTGGTCCCCTGTCACCGGGTGGTCGCGTCCGGGGGGGCGGGCGGTTATGCCGGCGGACTTGCAATGAAGGACAGGCTCCTTGCGCTGGAGAGACGATCCCGTGACCTTCGTCCTTGACACTCGAGCCTGACAGCCGTATGAATGCCAGCATGCTCCTGAGCACCTTCGTGACCGGTCCGCTCGAAACGAACACCTACATCGTCGCCGACCGCAGCGCGGGCGAGGCGCTGGTGATCGACCCCGGCGGCGATCCCGGCGAGATCCTGGCGTTTCTCGCGCATGAGCGGTTGCGTTGCCGGCACATCGTCAACACGCACGGTCACTTCGACCACATCAGCGGCAACCGCGCCCTCAAGAGCGCCACCGGCGCCTCGCTGCTCGTCCACGAAGACGACGTGCCGATGCTCGCCGAGGCTTCGTCCCACGCCGGCATCTTCATGATGCACGCCGAAAACTCGCCGCAGCCAGACATACTTCTCGCGGACCAGGAGGAATTGCGGGTCGGCAGCGTGCTGCTGCGCGTTGTCCACACCCCGGGGCACTCGCCGGGCGGTATCACCCTCGTGGCCCGGGGCATGGCTTTCTGCGGCGACCTGGTCTTCCATGGATCGGTCGGGCGCACCGATCTGCCCGGGGGATCGGAAAGGGTTCTCCTCGATTCGATCCGACGCCACATCATGACCATGCCGGACGACACGGTTCTCTACCCCGGACACGGACCGGACACGACGGTCGGCCTGGAGAAGAAGCAGAATCCCTTCTTCCGCCTGGCAGCTCACTGAGAAAAGACCACCAACGTGCCCTGGTGTACGGCAGGGAAATCGGCCGGATTGCCCGGGATCGAGACAACCTCGGGGCCGTCTCAGTCGGTTCGGTCTTCCGAGGACTCCCCGCCGGGGGGCTCCAGGTCGGTGTCTTTGTCGCCGAACGCCGCATCGGGATCGAAAGGGCGGTCATCACTCGACCGCTGCGGTGTTTGTTCCGGTGCGCTGTCACGGTGGCGGGGCGATTCCTCGGCTGCCGGCTGCGCCGCTCCGGCGTGCCGCGCCCGATTGCGGTCGCCTCCCCGGCGTCTTCGGCGACGCCGGCGTTCGGTGCCGGCCCCAGTGGCTTCATCTGCCGCACCCGCGGCGACCATGGGTTCCTCCGGCTCGAGCCGATCTGCCGGCAGAGAGCCCGCTCCTTCGGACGCTCGCGGCTCCGTGGCGGGCCGGTGCTGCTGGGCGCGCAGCCGGCGCAACGTCGCGCGTCCCTCCGCCGTGTCGGACTGTGTGATCTCGAACAGGGTGAGCGCCTCGGCGAACCAGGGTCGCGACGCGACCGCCCCCCCCCGCCCGCGGCGGCGCTGCGGCTGCGTGAGCCGCTGCTGGCCGGAGAGCAGCAGAACGGCCTTCTCGAGCTGGGCCCGCGGGAACTTGAGCCTTTCCAGGTCGGCCTCCAGCAGATCGGCGGCGATCTTTCCGCGGTCAGCGTCCGGACCGGCGACGGCGACCGCGGCGGCGAAGATCTGGTGGTAGAGGACGGCGAGGGCGAGTCCCGCCGGGAGCCCGCCGTGCGGCTTCTGGTGGGCGTCGAGCGACACGAGGTTGCGCTGGATCTTCTCGCGGGTCGACGGGTCCGCGTAAGCCTTTGCAAAGCCGGGCAGAAGCCCCTCGATCATGCCGAGCTCGGCGAGCAGCGGGAACGACGCGGCGGCGGCTCCCTGGTTGAGCATGCGGACGAACTCGTCGAGGATGCGCGGGGCGGCGCACTTCCAGATCTCCTCGCGATGGGCCGTCATCGCCTCCCGGGTGCCGGCCTCGATCTCGAATCCGAGGCGGGCGGCGATGCGGATGGCGCGCAGGCTGCGGATCGGGTCCTCCCGCAGCCGGATGTTCGGGTCGCCGATCGTGCGGATCACCCGGCGCCTGAGATCATCGAGGCCGCCGACATAGTCGATGACCGAGAAATCGGTGATGCTGTAGAACAGGCCGTTGATCGTGAAGTCGCGACGGCGCGCGTCCTCCTCCGGAGTGCCGAAGGTGTTGTCGCTCTTGATCAGCAGGTCCCCCTCGTCCGAGAAACCCGCGTGCTGGCGGAAGGTCGAGACCTCGATGACCTTGCCGCCGCGGAACAGGATGTGGGCCAGGCGGAAGCGCCGGCCGATCAGACGGCAGTTGCGGAAGAGGCTCTTGATTTCGTTGGGGTGGGCCGACGTCGCGATGTCGAAGTCCTTCACAACCCGGTCCAGCAGCAGGTCGCGCACGCCGCCGCCGACCAGGTAGGCGGTGTGGTTGTAGCGCGCCAGCCGGTTGAGCACCTTCAGCGCGTCCTCGTCGATGCGGCTGCGCGAGAGGGTGTGCTCCTCGCGCTTGACGATGACCGGCGGAGGCGGAACCGGAGGCCCTGCGTTGAGAGCCCCCCGGCGTCGACCGAAGAGCTTGTTGACGACCTTCGAGATGATTCGTCGCATCGGCAACCCGATTTGTACCACGCGCGATGCACTAATTGCAACCGACGCCCCGGGGATTGTGCGACAATCGCGCAGTCGGAACAGCTCTCCGTCGCGGAGGTTCCAGGCCATTGAGCACGTTCTGGGCGCAGGGGTGGCGCAAAGGGGAGGTCTCCGGCGGCGGACCGCAGGGAGCACGACGGAGATCCGCAGCGTCAGGACCCCGCAGCCCGCACGGGAACGTATTGAGAACCGACAAGCGTCTGGCGCTCGAATGACCCGGCTATTCGATGCGAGGCTGGTCAACGGCGGGTTCGGTGATCCAGCGCTCTATCTCGATTTCCGCCACGAGCGCCGGGCCCTGCTCTTCGACATCGGCGAGATCAACGCCCTGCGCCCGGCGGAGATCCTCAAAATCAGCGACGTCTTCGTCAGCCACACGCACATCGACCACTTCTGCGGTTTCGACCGGCTGCTGCGGGTCATGCTCAACCGCGACCGGACGGTGCGGCTGCACGGGCCAGATGGACTCATCGCCAACGTCTCCGGCAAGCTCGCCGGCTACACCTGGAACCTCGTGGACAACTACCGGCTGCGGTTGCAGGTCCAGGAGATCGGCGCGCGCCGGGTTCGCCGGGTGACCTTCTCCTGCCGGGAGCGTTTCAGGGCGCGCACCGGGGCGCGCGAGGCGCCCTTCACCGGGGTTGTTCTCGCGGAGGATGGCCTGGTTGTCGAGGCTCGGCACCTCGACCACGCCGTGCCCTGCCTGGGATTTCGACTGCACGAGCAGGTGCGTCTCAACGTCAACGGCGACCGCTTGCGGCGTCTCGGCTGGATCGTGGGGCCCTGGCTCGGGCGGGTCAAGGCCCTGCTGCGCGCCGGCCGGCCGGGAGAGACCCGGGTGCGGGTCCCGGTGAGCGAGGGCGGGCGCGTGCGTCTGTGCAGCCTGCCGCTCTCGCGCATCGCGGACGAGGCGGTCATCGGGACCCCGGGGGAGATCCTGGCCTACGTCACCGACATCCGCCGCACTCCGGGGAACGACCGCCGCGTCATCGAGTTGGCGGCCGGGGCTGACCAGTTCTTCTGCGAGGCGGCATTCCTGGATCGCGACGCCGACCACGCCGAGCGCAAGCACCACCTGACGGCGCGCCAGGCCGGCGAGCTCGCGCGCCAGGCCGGGGCGCGGCGGCTGACGATCTTCCACTTCTCGCCCAAGTACGAGCACGAAGAGGCGCTGCTGCGGGCGGAAGCCGCCCGGGCTCACGTGGACGGGGCCGCCCCGTTGCCGGTGTCACCCTGAGCTGATCGATCTCATGCCAGCGAGTCATCCGGAGAGACGTCCAGCGTGGGCGCTCGCGCTCGCCACGATATTGGTCTTTCTCCCCATCGCTGGCAACGGGTTCATCAATCTCGACGACTCCACCTATATTCTCGAGAACCCGTTCCTGCGACAGGGCCTCACTCCCCCGGGGGTCTGGTGGGCCCTCACCAGCACGGAGCACTACAACTGGTACCCCCTGACCAGGCTGATGCATCTGGCGAACATGCGACTGTTCGGGTCCTGGGCCGGCGGCCATCACCTCGTGAGCCTTGCGTTCCACGCCGGGTCCGCCACCCTGCTCGCGCTGACGCTGGCGCGCATGACGGGCGCCCTTTGGGCAAGCGCGTTCACGGCCGCCGTGTTCGCGCTTCACCCGCTGCGCGTCGAGTCGGTGGCCTGGGCCTCAGAGCTCTCCGATGCACTCGCGACCTGGTTCGTGATCGCGACGATCGCCCTGCATCACCGCTACGCCCGGCACGGCCGGCGGTCGGATTATGCCGGTCTGGTCGCCGCTTTTGGCCTCTCGCTTCTGGCGAAGCCGACCGCGGTCACACTTCCCTTCCTGCTGCTGCTCCTCGACGGCTGGCCGCTGAACCGGTTTCCCGGGGGGTGGAAAGTCTTGATCCGGGAGAAGCTCCCGCTCGCGGGTATGTCCGCCGCAGTGGCGATGGTTACCTTTCTGGCCCAGAGACGCGGCGGCTCAATCGCCTCCCTGGCGGTCGTCCCGCTCGATCAGCGACTCGCGAACGCGGCACTGGCCGCTGTCGGGTACTTGGGCAAATTGCTCTGGCCGGTCGGGCTTTCCCCGTTCTATCCCCACCCGGGGGGAGGCGTCTCCCGCCCCGCGGCCATCGCGGCCGCCCTGGCCCTCGCCGGTCTCACTTACTTCATCCTTGCGCGGCGGCGCTCTGTCCCGTGGCTTTCGACCGGTTGGGCCTGGTATATCGTGACCCTTGTGCCCGTCGTCGGGCTGGTGCAGGTCGGTCAACAAGCGATGGCCGACCGCTACACCTATCTGCCGAGCATCGGCGCCGTGCTGGCGATCGTGTGGTCGGTCGACCGCCGCAGCGGGCCGTCGAGCGCAAGCCGGGCCCTCCTGGTCGCGGGCGCCGCGGCGTACCTGCTCTTCCTCGCCGTGCTCACTCCCCAGCAAATCCGGCACTGGCGTGACTCGCGCGCGCTTTTCACCCACGCCTTGACCGTCGACCCGGACAACTGGCTGGCGCACCTGAAGCTTGCCGAGGCGGCACGAGACGAGGGCAACGTCGCGGCGGCGCTCGCCCATCTGGAGCGGACCGTCGCTGTGGCTCCCGACAACGTTCGCGCCTGGACGCTCCTCGGCGTCAGCCTTGAAAAGGCCGGGCGGCCCGGCGACGCCCTCCGTGCTCTGGAAGAGGCGGTGCAGCGGGGCCCCACTCACGTGGATGCCAGGCACGACCTGGCCCTGGTCCTTGCCAATTTCGGCAGGTCGGCTGAGGCGATCTCGCAGCTGCGGGTCGAGCTTTTCTTCGACCCCGCAAGCCTGCGCGCCCGCAAGGCCCTCGCGGCGCTCCTGCTCGAGGCCGGCGCTCTCGGCGAAGCGGAAGCGCTTTGTCGCGAGGTGCTCGGGCGCCACCCGGACGATCCGGAGGCCCTGGCGCTCGCGGCGGGGATCGGCCGGGCGCGCGGTCAGGGATCCGGCCGCTGAAACCCGGGGCGGCGAGGCAGGCATGGTTGACATACTTCTCTCGCGCTCACTACAATCCGCTCCCTAACCACGGCAAAGGGATCACCCAATGTTCGAGCGCCTGAGCGAAAAACTCGAGTCGGTCTTCAAGAAGCTGCGCGGCCACGGCTCGCTGAGCCCGGAGCTGATCAAGGCCACGCTGCGCGAGATCCGCCTGGCCCTGCTCGAGGCCGACGTCAACTACAAAGTCACCAAGGAGCTGGAGCGCCGGGTCGAGGAGCGGGCCGCCGGCGCCGAGGTCGCCGCCAGCCTGACGCCCGCCCAGCAGGTCATCAAGATCGTCCGTGACGAACTGACGGCGATACTCGGCGGCACGTGGACGCCGATCCAGTTCGCGCCGTCCCCCGCGGTGACGCCGATCATGCTGGTCGGTCTCCAGGGCAGCGGCAAGACGACCTCGGCCGCCAAGCTGGCGCTGCGTCTGGGCAAGGAGGGCAAGCGTTCGCTGCTGATCGCCGCCGACGTCTACCGCCCCGCGGCGCAGGATCAACTCCGGCTCCTCGGGGAGCAGATCGGCGTCCCGGTTTTCGGCGAGCGTGGCCCCTCGCCCGTCGAGTTGGCGCTCCAGGGGGTGACGCACGCGAAGCACCACGCCCTGCATGTCGCGATCATCGACACCGCCGGGCGGCTCCAGGTGGACGAGCAGCTCATGGCCGAGCTGCGGGCGATCAAGGCCGCGGTTTCGCCGACCGAGATCCTGATGGTGGCCGACGCGATGACCGGGCAGGAAGCGGTGAACATCGCCGCCGGCTTCCACAAGGAGGTCGGCCTGACCGGGGTGATCCTGACCAAGCTCGACGGGGACGCGCGCGGCGGGGCCGCGCTTTCCATCCGCTCGGCGCTCGGGGTGCCGCTCAAGTTCGTCGGCGTCGGCGAGCGTCCGGAGCAGTTCGAACCGTTCCACCCCGACCGCATGGCGGCGCGGATCCTCGGCATGGGGGACGTGCTCACGCTGATCGAGCGGGCCGGGGAAACCGTCGACCGGGAACAGGCGCAGGAGCTGGGGCGCAAGCTGCGCAAGAAAGGTGAGATCGACCTCGAGGATTTCCGACAGCAGCTGCGCCAGGTGCGCAAGATGGGGAGTCTGTCCTCGATCCTCAAGATGCTCCCCGGGGCCGGTCGCCTCAAGGTCGACGAGGCCGATCTCGACGACGGACAGCTGGTGCGGGTGGACGCGATCATTTCCTCGATGACGCCGCTCGAGCGCCGCCGTCCCCAGATCATCTCCTCCAGCCGTCGCCAGCGCATCGCGCGGGGCAGCGGCACGACGGTTACCGACGTCAACCGCCTGCTCAAGCAGTTCACCCAGGCCCAGCGG
This sequence comes from uncultured bacterium, assembly GCA_964513745.1. GTDB lineage: Bacteria > JAUVQV01 > JAUVQV01 > JAUVQV01 > DATDCY01 > DATDCY01. The sequence continues at coordinate 1,859 of CAZEOK010000085.1, read as the reverse complement.
ATGATGAAGCAGGTCTCGAAGATGTCGGCTGGCGGCAAAGGACGTCCACGCCTGCCCTGGGGATGAGGCCGGTTTGACGGAGGATGGCTCTAGTGTGGTATAAGCAGGGTTCAATCAAGGAGGTGCAGACGTGGGATTGAGCATCAGACTGAAACGGTTGGGATCGAACCAGAGGCCGTTTTTCCGGGTGGTGGTGTCAGACAGCCAGTGTCCGCCCAAGGGCCAGGCCCTCGAGGGCATCGGCTCCTTCGACCCGCTCGCCAAGGACAAGCCGCTGCGGATCGACATGGCCCGGGTCGCCGAGTGGCGCGGGCGCGGCGCGGCGGTGTCGTCGACGGTCGCCCGCCTTCTCAAGCGGGCCGCCGTGCCCCAGAAGGCTTGACCGGCGGCTCGCCTGCGCACCGCTGAGCGAGGGCCAGAAGGAGATTGACGGATGAAGACGCTCGTGGAACAGATCGCCAGAACCCTCGTCAACAACCCCGACCAGGTGGCCGTGACAGAAACGGCAAGCGAGAGAACCACCGTCATCGAGCTTCGGGTCGCCGCGGATGACCTGGGTCGGGTCATCGGCAAGGAGGGCCGGACGGCCAAGGCCATCCGCACCATTCTCAACGCCGCCGCCACCCGGGAAAACCGCCGGGTGGTTCTCGAGATACTGGAGTAGCTGAGCCGCCCGCCCCGACGGCGGGCGACGCGGGGCCGGGCAGCATCCCGGATGCGCCCGGCTCTAGTTTTTTCACGGAGGGTGCGTGGGCGCGGTTCGGCTTGACCAGCACGGGGATCTCGTCACGGTGGGGCTCATCACCACCGTGCATGGGATTCGCGGCGAGCTCGTCGTGCAACCGCTCACCGACGATCCCGGGCGCCTCGCGACCGGCGCGTTGGTTCTGCTGGCGGCACCGGGCGCCCCGGCGAGCCCGCGGCGCATTCTCGGATCGCGCAACCACCAGCAGCGGCTGCTCATCCTCCTCGAGGGGGTTCCCGACCGCACGGCCGCCGAGGCGCTGCGCGGGGGCCGGCTGTGCGTGCGCGAAGCGGACCTGCCGTCGTTGCCTCCCGGGCAGGTCTGGCTTCACGAGCTGCCGGGCATGGCCGTTCAGACCGAGGAGGGCGAGGATCTCGGCGTCGTGCACCAGGTGCTCGAAACCGGCGGGGACCGCCGTGTTCTGGTCCTCCGCGGCCCGCGTGGCGAGGTGCTCGTGCCCTTTGTCGAGCAGTTCGTGCTCTCCATCGACCGCAGTGCGCGCCGGATCACCGTAAGACTGCTCGAGGGCCTCCTCCCCTGAAATGGGATACGCGACGACGAGAGACGTACTTGCTGCTCTGGGAAATATGCCGGGCGAAGGGGTGGCGCGAAGGGGAGGTCTCAATCGGCGGAGCGAAGCGAGCGCGATGGAAGTCCGCAGCGTCAGGACCCCGCGGCCCGCACGGGAACGAAAGAATTCCTGATGCGAATTGATATCCTCACGATTTTCCCCTCGTTCTTGGATTCGCATCTTCGGGAGAGCATCATCCCCCGCCCCTGCGACCGCGGCCTGCTGGATCTGCGTGTCCACGATCTGCGCGGCTGGGCTCTCGACCGGCACCGGGTCACGGACGACGCCCCGTACGGCGGCGGTGCCGGCATGGTCATGAAGCCCGAGCCGCTTTTCGCGGCGATCGAGCAGCTCAAGGCCGAGAATCAGGGGGCCACGACGATTCTGCTTTCGCCCCAGGGGCGGGTCTGGAGCCAGGCGCTGGTCCGCGAGCACGGCGAAAGGCCGGGCCTGATCCTCGTGTGCGGCCGCTACGAGGGGGTCGACGAGCGGGTGCGGGCGGCGCTCATCGACGAGGAGATCTCGATCGGCGACTTCGTCCTG
>CAZEOK010000084.1:0-13821 GCA_964513745.1 uncultured bacterium | reverse complement strand
GCGACTTCAACCTTGGCAAGGTTGCACTCTACCACTGAGTTACTCCCGCCCTTGCACGGTTACAACGTGCGGATACTAGCGAGGCCCGGTGACGAAGTCAAGAACTCTCCCGCCCTGCCGGTCGACGCCCGCCCGACCGCCCTTTACTCGCCGCCCGGCCTCCCCTACCATGCTCCCATGACCAGCGAGTCCACGAAACAGGCCGCCGTCGTCATCGTCGGCAACGAAGTACTCTCCGGCGATGTCGCGGACCACAACGGCATCTGGCTCTGCCGCGAATTGGCCGGCATCGGCGTCGAGGTCGGTATCGTCCTCACGCTGCCCGACGACGAGTTGCTCCTCGCCGACTACCTGCGGCAGATCGGGGCCCGCTACGGGCCGGTCTTCGTCACGGGGGGCATCGGCACAACGCTCGACGACGTGACGCGCCAGGCGGTCGCGCGCGCCGCGGGGGTGCCGCTTGTCCTGCGCGCGGACGTCGTCAACGACCTTGAGCGCCAGATCGGCCACGCGCTGAACCCGGTGCAGAGCCGGCTCGCCGAGCTGCCCGAGGGCTGCGAGTTGATCCCCAACCGCATCGGCCGCGCCCCGGGTTTCGCGCTAGGGCCGTTCGTCGTCTTCCCCGGTGTGCCGGAAATGCTGCGCGACATGTTCCCGCTGGTGGCCGAGCGCCACCGCCGGCCGCCGCTGTTCAGGCGCACGCTCTTCACGAACCGCTGGGAATCCGAGATCGCGACGCTGCTCGAGGAGCTGGCGGCGCGCGCGCCCGGCGTCGCGATCGGGTCCTACCCGAAGAAGGACGAGGGACGCACCTGGGTGGAGGTCGTGCTCAAATCGCACGACGAGGCAAAGGTCGAGGCCGCGGCGGCGTGGCTCTCGGAGCGCATGCCGGGGCAACCGGCGGCATAGCAGAAGCGGAGGAGACAGACCGATGAAGCTGACGCGACGGGAGTTCTTGATCGGAGCGGCAGGGACCGCCGGATACCTCGGACTGAGCGGCGCTCTCCCGCGCGCGGCTTTCGCATCGCCGGACCTCGGCACGCCCTCGGGAATCTGGGGCGGCAGCGAGCCGGGGCACTGCCACGACACGGTGCGCGACGGCGGCACCATCCCCGCACCCTCGTCGGGCCGCTCCGCACAGGTCTGCATCGTCGGTGGCGGGCTCTCCGGCCTCGCGGCGGCCTATCGGCTGCGGGACACCGACCTGGTGCTGCTCGAGCACCTCGGCAACACCGGGGGGCACTGCGCGCGCGGGCGCTGGCGGGACGTCTCCTACTCCGAGTGCGCGGCCTACTTCGTCGAGCCGGAGCCGCCGCTGGACGCCTTCTACGAAGAGATGAAGTTCCCGATCCGCAAGATCGAGGATCCCTCCGACAGCGCGCTGCTGGCCGGCAAATACGTCCTCGACACCTTCGGCACCGGCGCCAACAAGCTGCCCTATGCCGATGTCGTACGCCGCGACTTCGCGCGCATGCGCCGCGACATGGAGAAACTGCTCGAGAGCGACGACTACCCGAACATGCCGATCCAGGACGCCACGCCGCTGGCGCAGAAACTCGACCGGATGACCTTCGCGGACTGGATGCTCAAGGAGATGGGGTACCACCCGACGCTCAAGGCCTACGTCGACCTCTACTGCCGCTCGGCGCACGGGGCCCCGGCCGCGGAGCACCTGTCGGCGTTTGCGGCGCTGAACTTCTGGGCGAGCGAGTTCGGCCCGCGCTACACCTTCCCCGGGGGCAACGCGCTGGCGGCCGAGATGCTGCACGCCGCGGTCGAGAAGGCAGGCCGGGGCCGGATCGTCAGCCCGGCCACCGCGGTGTACGTCGAGCCGCGCGAGCGGGACGTCGCCGTGACGTACCTCGACCGCGAAGGCCGGGCCCACCTGGTCGAGGCGAAGACCGTGATCATGGCCTGCCCGAAGTTCGTGGCCCGGCACATCCTCAAGGGCATCCCGAAAGACCAGGAAGCCGCGATGAGCGAGCTGGCCTACGGCTCCTACGTCGTCGCCAACGCGCTGTGCTCGAGCCCGGTCGTCGAGGCCTCGTACGACACCTGGACGGACGACGCGCCCTTCACCGACTTCATCGTCGCCGACTGGGTGACGCGCACCGGCGTCGCGCGGCGCGCGAAGACCAGCCACCAGGTGCTCACCGTCTACTGGCCGCTCGCGTACGACCACGAGCCCCCGCTCCGGGATGGTTCGTTCGGGACGTTCAGGGAGGGCGCGATCGCGGGCCTCGCGAAGCTGCTGCCGGGCGCGCGGGGCAAGATCGTCGACGTGCGGCTCGCCCGCTGGGGGCACGCGCTCTGCCACGGGAAGCCGGGCTGGTACGTCAACCGCTCACCGCTGGTCTCGCGGCCGGTCGGCCGGGTCCACTTCGCGCACTCCGACAACCAGGGGCTGCCGGCCTTCGAGTCGGCGCTGATCGAGGGGCTCGAGGCGGCCAAAAGGGCGCGGGAGGTGCTCGGCAAGGGCTAGCGTGGCTGAGCCAGGCGGCCATGGTCCGGCGCCTCCTGGTGGACCCAAGGACGCTGTCCTCATGGGAGTGGGGCAATGAGAACCCATCCGGCTGGCCGCACCTTCGCCCGCGCCTCGATGAGCCGGCGAGATTCCCACGGCACAGCATGATGTACGCGGTTGTCTGTGTCGTTGCGCTCCTCGCCTCCGGGGTAACCCTCTTCTCCGGTTTCGGGCTTGGCACGGTGCTCATGCCGGCGCTCGCCCTTTTTTTCCCGACGGAAATCGCCGTGGCCGCAGCAGCCCTCGTCCACCTTGCGAACAACCTTTTCAAGGTCATTCTGGTGGGCAGGCGGGCGGAGTGGGAGGTGGTGTGGCGCTTCGGCATCCCTGCCGCTTTCGCCTCCATCGCCGGCGCCTTCCTGCTGGGCCTCCTCGGCGATCTCCCGCCGCTGACGACCTACCAGGTCGGCGGCAAGACGTGCGCGATCACGCCCATTAAAGCGGTCATCGGCGCGCTGATCGTGCTGTTCGCCGCCGCTGAACTGGCTCCGAATCCCGCCACGCTCTCCTTCGACCGCAAGTACCTGCCGTACGGCGGCCTCCTGTCCGGCTTCTTCGGCGGGCTGTCGGGGAATCAAGGCGCCCTTCGATCCGCCTTCCTGGTGAAGGCGGGTCTGAGCAAGGAGGCCTTCCTGGGCACCGGGGCGGTATCGGCAGTCCTTGTGGACGTCTCCCGGCTCGCGGTGTACGGAACAACGTTCCGTGCAAGCCGCCTCCTGCAGCAGGACGATCTCGCCGGCCTGGTCGCGGCGGCAACGCTAGCCGCGTTCCTCGGTTCCTTCATGGCCGCCCGATTGCTCAAACGGGTCACGCTTCGGGCGCTCCAACTGCTCGTCGGCGTGCTCCTAACCCTGGTCGGGTTCGGGATGGCGACAGGACTTTTGTGAGTTGTTCCGCACCAAAGCTAGAGGCACAGCAACTTCTATGATGGAAGCGTCTATTATGGAGAAAGTTGCCTCGCTGGAGTGGGGCAGACCGCCTCTTCTGAAGCATGGAGGAGGAGAGATGAAGATGCCGTTGCGAAGCTGGCCACGACCAGTAGGGAGCCTTCACCATCCCCGCGGTGGCCGATGGGAAGTACTTCGTCTACGTGGAGCCGGCGTAAACCTGCCTGGTTACTGCGCGAGATCCCCTAGGGCCGGCGGCCTCCCCGGCTATCCTACCGCGTCGCCGTGCGCCTTCGGCACGCTCGCGAGGAAGACGCACCCGCCCTCAGGGTTGTCCTCGACCCGGATCGTCCCTCCGTGCAACTCGACGATGCGCTTGCTGATTGCGAGCCCGAGCCCGGTGCCCTTCACCCCCTCCTTGCCGAGGCGCTCGAAACGGGTGAAGAGGCTCTTCTTGTGCGCGTCAGCGATCCCCTCGCCCCAATCCCGGACGGAGAGCACCCACTGCGTCCCGGCGTCCGCGATTCCGACGGCGACCCGCTTCCCCGGGGCGGCGTACTTCGCCGCGTTCCCGACGAGGTTCGTGACAACGTGCGCGAAGACGGGATTGACGGCCGCGGGATAGCGCCCCGGCATGGGCATCTCGACCGCCATCCCCGCCGCGCGCAGCTCGGGCTCGAGCTCCGCGACCGCGCCCCGGACGATCTCGCCGAGGTCCTCGACCTTCACGGCAAGCTCCTTCGTCTCCTTGAGCTTCGAGTAGGCCGACGCGCTCTGGATCATCGCCGTCAGCCGGTTGAGGTTGCGCCCGATCGCGTCGAGGGACGGCCGGTGCGCGGGGTCGGCGTCCGTCTCGCGCAGGTGCTCGAGGAAGTAGCGTGCCGCGGCCGCCGGGTTGAGCAGGTCGTGGCTCATGATGTCGGTGAAGAGGTCCTTCATCCGGTTGGCCTCTTCGAGCTGCTGCGCGTGCCGCTGGAGGTCGGCCTCCGCCCGCTTGAGCTCGGAGACGTCGCGCGCGATCTCCACCACGGACTCCACGCCCCCGTCGGCGCCGACCACGGGATACCACTGCTGCCAGAGCCAGTTCTCGCGCCCGGCCGCTGTCGTCTCGTGCTTGATCCGCCCCTGCGGCTTCCCCTCCCGGAAGACCTCGCCGACGAGACACCCGTCGCAGGGCACGGCACAGCCGAGGATCCCTTCGTGGCAGGTCCTCCCCTGCAGCGCCTCGCGGGGAATCCCCGTGAGCTCCTGCACCCGGTCGTTCGCGTAGATCACCCGGAACTCCCGGTCGATCACGGCCACGGCGTCGGGGTTGCCCTCGTAGAGCAGGCGTAGCGTCTCCCGCTCGCGGCAGAGGTTCGCCTCGGCGGCGCTGCGCTCGCGGTCGGCCCGCAGCAGACGCCACCCTCCCGCGGCGACCAGCCCGAGCCCGGCGGCCCAGAGCAGGAGGTGCCCCGCCCCGACCCGAAGGAGGTGCCGGCGGGTGAGCTCGGTGAGCGGCGCCATCGGCACCGACACGCTGATGCCGCCACGGACGTCGCCGGCCCGATAGCCCTGCGCCTCGTGGCACTTCAGGCACGCCTGCTCCGTCACGAGGGGGCGCATCAGGCGCAGGTGCATCGCCCCCTCGAAGCTCTCGAGGGAGACCACCTCGCGCTCGCCCCGCTCGAACGCCTCCAGCGCCCGACGCTCCCAGAAGTCGGGGGCGTTCTCGGGCCGGATCGGCCTGAGGCTCGTGATGTGGCCGCGCACACCCGCGCCAAGGCGCCCGAGCTCGTGCACCTCGCGGGTCATGAAAGCGGGGTTGACCAGAGTGTAGACCTCCCCCGCGGTGGAGACCAAGTCGCGCTCCGGGACGCCCTCGAGCCAGGGGTTGGGCCGGGTCTTCCCGGTGACCGGCACGTAGACCCCCCCGTGCCCGGCATTCCACCGCCGGTAGAGGATGTCCTTTTCGAGGGCGATCCCGGCCTGGATGCGCGCCTGGGCGATTGCGTGCTCCCGATCCCCGAGAGCGTTCCAAACGACGCTCGCGACGACCACTGCGCTCCAGAGCAGGGCCAAGGTTCCCAGGTACAGTTTGAGCGTCGGCGGGCCACCGGAAAACCTGTCCTTCGTGCTCACGGGCTTCCTCGCCGGATGCGCTGCATCCTGCCGGGCGGTGTTCCTTTGTCGTGCGGCAACTCTACAATCCGGAGAGTATCGTGCGACCCTTCCACAGAGCTATAATCCATCCCCTGAAGCGAGTCAAGTCTCCGCGCCGCGGCCGACTTCCAATATCGCCTGCCCGGTCTTGGGATGGGAATAGACATCGCAAAACGGAACAATGTGATTAAGCCTGCGGGCTAACGGTAAAGAAACTCGTCCACCTCGCGGACGCGGTCGGAGAGGTAGGAGATCGTCTCCCGCGCCGCGGCGACATCGTCGAGGTCGATCTCCGCCTCCAGGAAGCCTTCCTCCGGGCCGAGTTGCGCCAGCACCTCGCCACGCGGGCTGATCACGGTCGAGCCGCCGCCGAACTGGATGGCCGCGCTGCGCCCCGCGCGGTTGACGCCCGCCGTGAAGAGCTGGTTCTCGATGGCGCGAGCGGCGAGCAGGGTGTGGAAGTGCCCGAGCCGGACCTCGGGCCACTGGGCGGGGTAGAGCAGCAGTTCGGCGCCCGCGAGCGCCATCTTGCGCGCCAGCTCCGGGAAGCGCAGGTCATAGCAGAGGGCGATGCCGACCCTGCCGAACTCCAGGTTGGCAACGGTGACGGCGCGGCCGCGCACGAAGTGGCGGTCCTCCTTCATCGGGCCGAAAAGGTGCACCTTGCGGTAACGCGCGCGCACCCGGCCGTCGGGGCCGACGATACAAGCCGTGTTGTAGAGGTTCCCGTCGTCGGCGCGCTCGGCCCAGCTCCCCGCGACGAAATAACCGTTCCTCTTCGCGAGGACGCCGACGCGCTCGAGCGACTCCGGCGTGGCCTTCGCCAACTCGTCGAGCCGGCGGTAGGCATAGCCGGTGAGCCACATCTCTGGAAGGATGACGAGGTCCGCCTCGACGGCGCCGGCCTGGTCGAGGGCCGCCTTCGCGGCGCGCCAGTTCGCCGCGCACGCGCCCTCGGTGAGGACGGGCTGGGCGACGACGAGCTTCAGCTTGCGCACCATGGGACGATTCTACACCAGTACCGCCGCGTTGCAGAATCGAGCCGAGACAAGGCGCGCGACGAGCGGATGCCGAGGCCTACTCCAGTACGTCGCAGGCCGATTGTGCACCGCGGCGCCTACTTGTTCATCGACTTGAGGAAGGCCTCGTTGGTCTTCGTCTCCTTGAACTTGTCGAGCAGGAACTCCATGCTGTCGACCGCCGTCAGCGGGTTGAGCACCTTGCGCAGCACCCAGATCTTGTTCAGCGTGTCCTCGGGGAGCAGCAGCTCCTCCTTGCGGGTGCCGGACTTGTTGATGTCCATCGCCGGGAAGATGCGCTTGTCGACGAGGCGCCGGTCGAGGTGGATCTCCATGTTGCCGGTGCCCTTGAACTCCTCGAAGATGACGTCGTCCATGCGGCTGCCGGTGTCGATCAGGGACGTCGCGACAATGGTCAGGCTGCCGCCCTCCTCGATGTTGCGCGCGGCCCCGAAGAAGCGCTTCGGCTTCTGCAGCGCGTTGGCGTCGACGCCGCCGGAGAGCACCTTGCCGCTGGCCGGGGTGATCGCGTTGTAGGCGCGCGCCAGGCGTGTGATGGAATCGAGCAGGATCACGACGTCGCGGCGGTGCTCGACGAGGCGGCGGGCCTTCTCGATGACCATCTCGGCGACCTGCACGTGGCGCGTCGGCGGCTCGTCGAAGGTCGAGCTGATGACCTCGGCGCGCGGGATGCTGCGCTGCATGTCGGTGACCTCCTCGGGACGCTCGTCGATCAGCAGCACGATCAGCCAGACCTCGGGGTGGTTGGTCACGATCGCCTTCGCGATGGACTGCAGCAACATCGTCTTGCCGGTGCGCGGGGCCGCCACGATCAGGCCGCGCTGCCCCTTCCCGATCGGCGAGAGCAGGTCCATGATGCGCGTCGAGTAGTCCTTCGGGTTGTACTCGAGGTTGAGCTTCTCGTGGGCGTACAGTGGCGTGAGGTTGTCGAACAGGATCTTGTCCTTGGCGACGTCCGGGTCCTCGAAGTTCACGGTCTCGACCTTGATCAGGGCGAAGTAGCGCTCGCCCTCCTTGGGCGGGCGGATCTGGCCGGAGATCGTGTCGCCGGTGCGCAGGCTGAAGCGCCGGATCTGCGACGGCGAGACGTAGATGTCGTCGGGGCCGGGGAGGTAGTTGTAGTCCGGCGCCCGCAGAAAGCCGAAGCCGTCCGGCAGGCACTCGAGCACGCCCTCGCCGTAGACGTTGCCGTCGATCTCGATCTGGGCCTTCAGGATCTCGAAGATCAACTGCTGCTTCTTCAGCGAGGCGGCGCCCTCGACGTTGAGCTGCTTGGCGATCTCGTTGAGCTGGCTGATGGGCTTTTCCTTGAGTTCCACGATGTTCATGGCGTCCTCCTCGGGGGCCGTGCCGCCCGGCCCGGTGCTGGGATGGCTCCGGGGCGTTGCGGGAGCTGGGGGTGCGTTATTCTCATTCGGGTTCGGCGCCGTGCGCCGGGGCGATTCGTGCGGGGGTGCTGTCCTTCGCGCCTTCCTGTCGGCGCGCCATGTCGGTTCTATCTCATGCAGATGATCCTCGGGAAAGTCTTTCCGCCGGGGTTTTTCTTCTAGGCTGGTTATGTATACGACCCTGCCTCGCGAGTGTCAAGGAGATTTTATGGCGGCCGCGATCCTCGCCAGCGCCGCCGCCGGATCCAGTCCGTCGACGCGAAAGACCTTGCGCCGCGACTTCTCGCCGCCGTGCAGCGAGACCCGCGCGCGGGAGACGCCCAGCACGTCGGCCAGCAGTTCGCGCGCGGCCGCATTGGCCTCGCCCTCGACCGGGGGAGCGCAAACGCGCAACTCGAGGGCGCCTTCGCGGATGCCGCCGACCCCGGCGCGGGAAGCGCGCGGGCGCAGCCGGATATCGATCAGGACGCCGCCGGCGACCGGGGAAATGCGGAGACCGTCCACGAGCGCCGTTGCATCCCCCACGGTCCCCCGCTGCCAGCGAAGGACACTGCGTCGACTACTTTCCGGAGAGCTCCTTTGATCGCGCCGCCGCGGCCTGCACCGCGGCCATCAGCGCGCCCGGCACTCCCCGCGCCTCGAGCTCGGCGATGCCGCGGATCGTCGTGCCTCCCGGCGATGCCACCTGGTCGCGCAGTTGATGCGGGTGCGCACCGGTCGCGAGCACCATCTGCGCCGCGCCGAGCACCGTCTGCGCCGCCAGCTGCAGGGAAACCGCACGGGGCAGCCCGGCCTGCACCCCGCCGTCCGCGAGGGCCTGGATCACCGTGAAGACGTAGGCTGGCCCGCTGCCGGAGAGGCCGGTGACCGCGTCCATCAGGCCCTCGGCAACCTCGACCGTCGTGCCGACGGCGCCGAAGAGCTTGCGGACGAGGGCCTTGTCGGCTGCGGTGACGCCGCGGCCCCAGGCGATGGCGGTCGCCCCCTCCCCGACGAGCGCGGGCGTGTTTGGCATCGTGCGCACGAGACGCGCCTTGAGCGAGCCCTCGAGCGTCGCAAGCGTGACGCCGGCTGCGATCGAGACGACGAGCTTCGCCCGGCCGGCCGCCGGGGCGATGCCGCCGAGCACGTCGGCCATCTGTTGCGGCTTCACCGCGAGGACAATCACCGCGCAGCGCGCGAGCAGCTCGGCGTTGTCGGCCGCCGCGTGGACGCGGTACTCCTTGACCAGCCGCGAGCGGCGCGCAGTGTCCGGCTCGCTGATCCAGAGGTCGCCCGGACGCACGACCTTCCCGCCGACCAGCCCCCGGACGAGCGCCTCGCCCATGTTCCCGGCGCCGACAAACCCGATCGTCGTCATCGCATCCTACCTCCAACAGGGTTGCCTTAACGAAATGTTCCTCTCACCAGCACCGACGAAGCGAAGGGGTGGCGCGGAGGGGAGGACTCCAGCGGCGGACCGCAGGGAGCACGCAGGAGGTCCGCAGCGTCAGGACCCCGCAGCCTGCACTGGCGAGCCCGGCTCTTCGACAGGTGTCCATGCCGTTATCGGATATAGGCGTCCGTGACGTATCTTCGCATCATGCGGTGCGTGTTGAAGAAGTAGGCGTTCTTGCCGATCACGTTCTGCATCATCCGGATCCACGTCTTGCGCTCTTCGTAGTAGACCGGGATCACGCGCTGCTCGAGCTTCTCGTAGAGGCTGTCGGCGTCCTGGCAGCCGTCGTTCTCGACCCGGCAGCTGCTCTCCGTCGGCTCCGGCCCGATGGCCCAGCCGGTGTACCCTTCGATGTGCCCCTCGATCCACCAGCCATCGAGCACCGAGAAGTTCACGACGCCGTTGTGCGCGGCCTTCATCCCCGAGGTCCCCGAAGCCTCGCGCGGTCGCAGCGGGGTGTTGAGCCAGACATCGACGCCGGAGACCAGGTTCAGGGCCAGGTCCATGTCGTAGTTCTCGAGGTAGACCACCGGGATTTCTTCGCCAAGCTCGCGCGAGAAGCGGTGGATGCCCTCGATGAGCTGCTTGCCGGGCTCGTCCCGCGGGTGCGCCTTGCCGGCGTAGATCACCTGGAGGCGCCCCCCGGCGATGCGGCGCAGCCGCTGAAGGTCCGAGAAGAGCAGGTCGGCGCGCTTGTAGGCCGTCGCGCGGCGCGCAAAGCCGAACGTGAGCACGTCCGGGGAGAGGCGCCGCCCCGTGCGCTCCTCGACGATACCGAGCAGGCGGCGCTTGGCGGACTGGTGCGCTTCCCAGAGCTGCTCGTCCGGGATGACGCCGACGCGCACGAAGAGCTCCGGCTCGTTGGCCCAGCCGGGGATGTAGCGGTTGAAGAGCGCCTTGAACTCCTCGCAGGTCCAGGTGAAGGAGTGCACCCCGTTGGTGATCGCGTGGATCTCGTACCCCGGGAACATCACCTGCGAGACCTCCCCGTGCTTCTTGGCCACCCCGTTGACGAAGTTCGACAGGTTCAGGCCCAGCAGCGTCATGTTCAGGCCGTCCTCGCCGCCGAGCTCCTTGAGCAGCGGCAGCGGGACGATCTCTTCGAGCACCTCGATCACCATGCTCCAGGGGAAGCGGTCGTGGCCGGCATCAACGGGGGTGTGGGTGGTGAAAACGCAGAGCTGGCGCACCTCGTCGCGGTTGTAGATCAGGCTCTCGTCCCAGACGTCCTCGATGCTGCGGCGCGTGCGGCGCAGCAGCTCCAGGGTCAGCAGGCTCGCGTGCCCCTCGTTCATGTGGTACTTGCGCAGGCTGGTGTACCCGAGTGCCTCGAGCATGCGCACCCCGCCGATGCCGAGGACCGCCTCCTGCTTGAGGCGGTGGCGGTCGTCCCCGCCGTAGAGCGCGTTCGTGATGGCGCGGTCCCGCGGGTCGTTGCCCTCGACGTCGGCGTCCAGGAAGTAGACCGGGACGACGACGCCGGTGTGGCCCAGGCTCATGACGTCGTAGCGCCAGACCTGGAGCTTGACGGGGCGACCCTCGATCCGGATGCTCACCCGCTGGCCCTGGAACTTCATGTGGTCAGCCGGGTTCCAGGTAACCGGGTGCTCGTGCTGCCGGCCCGCGGCGTCGATCTCCTGGCGGAAGTATCCCTGACGGCTGAGCAGGGTGACGACGACCACCGGGAGCGCCAGGTCGGAGGCGGACTTGATCGTGTCTCCGGCGAGGACGCCAAGGCCGCCGCTGAACGTGGGGATTTCATTGCGCAGGCCGATCTCCATCGTGAAATAGGCGATCGACCGATCCGATTCCCTGAAAACCATGCACCCTCCGGTATCTGATGAAAAGGTGAAGCATGATACCACAGATCACGCCGCGTCGTTACAGCCGCGGTTACCGTATCCACCCGCCACCGAGGACGATATCCCCGTCGTAGAAGACCGCCGCCTGCCCCGGCGCAACGGCCCGCTGGGGTTCGTCGAAGTCCACCCGCCACTGCCCCGCGCCCGCGGGCGCGACCGTCGCCGGCGCCGGCTCATGCCGCGAACGGATGCGGACGGCGGCGCGGACCGCGCCTGCCGGCTCGTTCACGAGCCAGTTCACCTCCCCGACGCCCAGATCACGCCGCCAGAGATCCGAGTCCGACCCGACGACCAGCCTGTTCGCCGCCGGCTCGAGGGCCACCACGTAGAGCCGCCGCCCCACGCCGAAGCCGAGGCCGCGCCGCTGTCCGACCGTATAATTCACCAGGCCGCGGTGCTCGCCGAGCCGACGCCCCGAGCTGTCGACGACCGGCCCCGGGGCGCCGGCGCCCTCCGGCGAGCGCCGCGCCACGAACGCCGCGTGATCGTCGTCAGGGACGAAACAGATCTCCTGGCTCTCGGCACGCTCCACCGCCGCCAGGCCGCGGGAGCGCGCCATCGCCCGCACCGTGTCCTTGGCGAACCCGCCGAGGGGAAACAACAGCGACGGGAGGGACGCGCGCGCGATCGCGAAGAGAAAATAGCTCTGGTCCTTGCGCCGGTCAGCCCCCCGGACGAGAAGCGGCTGCCCGGAAGGCCCCGGCGCGATGCGAGCGTAGTGGCCGGTGGCGAGCGCGTCCGCCCCCAGCTCTTGCGCCTTGTCGAGAAGCAGCCCGAACTTTATCCGGGCGTTGCAGAGGGCGCAGGGATTCGGTGTCCGGCCGGCGAGGTACATTGCGACGAATGGGGCGACGACGAGCCGCTCGAACGGCTCCCGCAGATCCCACGTGGTGAACGGTATGCCGAGGGCCGCGGCGGCTCCCGCCGGGTCGGGATGGTCGCCGCCGGCCGGTGGATCGGCAAGACGCAGCGTCCCTCCGAGGACCTCGTGGCCCTGCTCGACCAACAAAGCCGCGGCGAGGGTGCTGTCCACCCCGCCGCTCATCGCGACGAGCACTCTCATGGAAACCGGCGGCTGCGACGGCGCCGGGAGAGAACCGTCAGCCCCGCAGCTTGGCCAGCAGCGTGCTGGAGTACTGGAAGCTGGGGAACTCCTCCTCGCGCACCGAGGCGTAAAAATCGCACTTCTCGCAGTTCTCGAACTTGGCGGCGAAGGTGCCCTGCACCTTGCCGCCGCAAAGGCTACCGGCGACCACCCAACATGCGCGCCCCGCATGGCTGCCGCCGTGAACGCCCTCGAGCTTCATCTCAACGGTCACCGGGCATACGCCCAACTCCTTGGCCTTGGCACCGTTCGGCTCGCGGCCGCACTTCTTGACCTCCCAACAGTTCCGCTTCCCTGCCATCGAACGCCTCCCCTATTAAGTCAATCAAGTAACTCAACTATAAGTTAAACATCGTGAACGCCGTTGTCAAACGGGACGGATCGGCAACTCCGCGCACTCTTCCTCCGCAGTCCTCACAGCACGAAGACTGCTACAACTCCTCCTCAGCGAGCTGCTCGAGCAATTTCTTTTGCTTCGCGGTGAGCCTGGCCGGCACGCGCGGCACGACGATCAGGTAGAAATCCCCGCGTTTGCCACCGCGCCCGGCCATCCCGTGGCCGCCGAGCCTGATGCGCGTCTGCGGCTGTGTCCCGGCCGCGATCTTGACTTTCTTGACGCCGTCGAGCGTCGGCACCTCGAGCGCACCACCGAGGGCGACGAGCGTGAACGGCACCTCGCGCCGCAGCAGCAGGTCGGTACCCTCGCGCTCGTAGATCGGGTGGTCCTCGATGCGTACCGTGAAATACAGGTCGCCGGCCACCCCGCCGCCGCGCGCCGGCGCGCCGTGGCCCGGGATGCGCAGGCGCTGCCCCTCGGCGATCCCGGCCGGGATCCGCACCTTGATCTCCTTCGGGCCGGACGGCCCCTGGTAGGACACCAGCTTCTCGGCGCCGCGATGCCCCTCCTCGATCGAGATCGGCAGCTCGTACGACAGGTCCTCGCCGTCCGCGTGCCGTGCCGCGCGCCCGCCCGCCTGGCCGAACATCTGGTTGAAATCGAAGCCGCCCGCCCCGCCGGGGGCGCCACCGCCGAAGTTCACCCGGAAGCCGCCCCGACCGCCGCCGGCGCGGCCGCCGAAGAGCGCGCTGAAAATGTCGTTCGGGTCGATCCCGGTGCCGCTGAAGGCGTCGCCGAAGTCCGCGCCGCGGAAGATGTCCTCCTGGCTGTAGCGCTGGCGGAAGCCCGCTGCGCCGAACTGGTCGTACTGCGCGCGTTTCTCCTTGTCGGAGAGCACCGCGTAGGCCTCGCTGAGCTCCTTGAACTTCTCCTCGGCCTTCTTGTCGCCCTTGTTGCGGTCCGGGTGGTATTGCATCGCGAGCTTGCGGTAGGCCTTCTTGATCTCCTCTTCGGTCGCGCCGCGGGCCACCCCGAGGGCTGCGTAGTAATCCTTGTTTTTCATCGCGCGTAGTTCTCCCGGATCAGGCCGTTGAGGTA
>CAZEOK010000083.1:0-13861 GCA_964513745.1 uncultured bacterium | reverse complement strand
ATGACCTTGTTGATGATGTAGCGCGGCTCCTCCATCATCCCCATGCCGCGCGCGGTGTTGCAGGAGTCGTGGAACGTGACCTTGTACTTGTCGTTGCGGCTCGGGTCGAGCTTGAGCTTGTTGTTGTGGAGCAGGTCGGCGGTGAACTCGCAGATGTGCACCATCTTCGTGCTCTTCGCGTGCTCGAAGACGGTCCCCGTGACCGGCGACTTGGGCACTTCGAGGTGGTTGGCCGGGCCGTTCATCGTGTCCATGTACTGGTGCACGACGCGCCACATGTGGCCGCACTCGCCGCCGAGGATCCACTTCACGCCGAGGCGCTTGGACTCGGCGTACATCTTGGCGTTGAGCCGCTTCATCATCTCGTTCGACGTAAACAGCCCGAAGTTGCCGCCCTCGGAGTTGTACGCCGAGAACGTGTAGTCGAGCCCGATCTGGTGGAAGAGCAGCATGTAGCCCATCAGCGTGAAGATCGCCGGCGCGGCGAACGCGTCGGCCGACGGGGTCACGAAGAGGACCTCGGCGCCCTTGCGGTTGAAGGTTGGGCTGAGGCGGATCCCGGTCGCGCTCTCGACGTCGTCGACCAGGCCCTCGATGCTGCCCTTGAAGGCGTGCGGCGTGATGCCGAGGTGGTTGCCGACCCGGAAGCAGTTCGCGGCGGGCTCGAGGATCCAGTTGATGTTCACGCCGATCAGGTGCATCAGCTCGCGCCCCATCATCGTGATCTCGGCGGTGTCGATGCCATAGGGGCAGAAGACCGAGCAGCGCCGGCACTCGGTGCATTGGTAGAAGTACTGGTACCACTCCTTGATGACCTCGGGGGTCAGGTCGCGCGCGCCGGCCAACTTCCCGAAGATCTTGCCGGCCTTCGTGAACTCGCGCCGGTAGATCGAGCGCATCAGTTCGGCGCGCAGCACCGGCATGTTCTTCGGGTCGCCGGAGCCGATGAAGAAGTGGCACTTGTCGGCGCAGGCGCCGCAGCGCACGCAGATGTCCATGAACACGTGGAAGGAGCGGAACTTCAGCAGCCGCTCGCGAATCCCCTCGAGGATGATCTCCTTCCAGTTCGGCGGCAGCTTCCAGTCGGCGTCCTGCGCCCGCCACTCGCGCGGGAAGGGGAGGCCGAGGTACTCGACCCACTTCGGCTTGCCGGCGTAGCAGAAGGTCCCGGTCCGGAAGTCCGGCGGCGTAGCCATCCATTCCGTCGCGGGAAATTCCCGCTTGACGGTGTTGACGAGTTCCTGCGGTTTCGGCGTCGCCATCGTCTACTCCTTGTATTCCTTCTCGAGGGGGAAGCCGGCTTTCTTCATCGGCACGTGGAACTCCTCCTCCCACTCCTCGTAGGTGTGGACCTTGACCGGGGGATTCCAGGGGTTGACGTGGCGCACCTCGCGGCTGTTATTCGCGAGGTTGCGCGTCGGGCTCATGAACACCCCCGGTGCGTGCAGCAGCTTCGAGAAGGGGAAGTACGCGAGCAGCGTGCAGATCAGGAACAAGTGCGCGAAGAACAGCGCGCCGACGCCCGCGGGGATGGCGGGCGAGAAGGTCGCGAGGCTCATCGCGAGCTGCTTGATGGCCGTGACGTCGACCCGCACGAAGTAGCGCATCAGGATCCCGGTGATCGCGATCCCGCCGATCAGGAAAAGCGGGAAGAAGTCGGAGACAAAGCTGATGTAGCGCACCTGCGGCTCGAATATTCGGCGCGCGAGCAGGAAGGTCAGCGCGGCGAGGATCACAGCGTCGGTCTGGTACATCGGGGGCAGGCCGATCTGGAAGAAACCGTCCGCCTGGTCCAGGAAACCGATGAGCGCCGGGACGGGCTCGAGGAAGAAGCGCAGGTGGCGGATCAGGATCGTGAAAAACGCGTAGTGGAAAGCCAGCGCACCAAGCCAGAGCCATTTGGTCGAGCCATAGACGATGTTACCGTCGCGCAGCTTCATCCGGGTGTTGCGGAAGAGCGACCGGAACAGGAAAACCTCGAGGAACATCCGCTTGAGCACCGCACCCGTGGTGTGCGGCGCCTCGAGGCAATCGTTCTTGATCCAGGGGAGCGCCCGCTGCTGCCCGCACGTGGTCGGGATGCGGAAGGGCACGGCCGACTTCCCCCAGCGGATCACCTGCGCGACGATCCCCACGATGAAGGTCGCTACCGCAAGGTACGGGATCCAGATGCCGAACAGGGACTGCAAAACACCCGAACTGCCCCCCGCGAGCCCGATGGCCGTGAGGATCGCCACGGCTGCCAGCGCACTCAGTAGCTTCATTCGCCCTCCCCCCGCTGTTGGCCCCTGAAGAACACGATGAGACTCATGATCCGAGCCGCGCGGCCAAGAGCTGGGACTCCCTGATCTCCCGGACCCGGATCTCGAAAATCTTCTCGCGGCACTTCATATAGACATCGAAGGCAGCCAGCGCCAGGCGATCGACGCCGCTTTCAAGCGGTGCCGACTCGGCGGCAGAAAGACCGGCGCCAGCCAGCTCCTCGCTGAGGATCCCCTTGAGAGAGTAGACGAAACCGACAGCCGCAGAAGGAGCAAATTCCTGAACCGCCCGGATCCGCACGATCCCGTCGATCGCGGAGGCCAGCTCGTCCGGAGTGCGCTCGACGGCGATGCCGTCGTAGAGTCGCCCCAGACCTTCACGCACCGTACAACCGACGGGATTGGCAAAGGGATCGCTGCCGCCAGCGAGAAAGCGCGCCGTTTCCTCGGGATAGGTGGCGAGCACGGCCTGGAACCACCGGTCCAGAACCGCTTCGCGCCGAGCCGTCAGTGCTTCGTCGAGTCCCATGTTCTCCCCAGTGAGTCTACACCATGAGAGCAAGAAACATACCAAATACTAAAATCGCCGGGATCAACCCCGATGCCTTGATATTCAAGAAGTTCAAGGCGCTTCGTGACTGCACTCACATTCACGAATCTGACGCCCTGACGAAATGGCAGGCACTGATGACAGCATGACATGAGGGCACGAGCTCCAGAGCGACGGCACGGATGCGGAGCAGCACGGCGCGCAACTGTTGGATTCAGGCGCGCTTGCGCCGTTTCGGCGGTTTGCGCACGGCGCTGCGCAGCACCGCGCTGATCTCCTCGCGATTCAGCGGGAGGAGCAGGTAATAGAAGACCCGATGGCGGCGGACCTTGCGCTGGAGCTCGACCGAGTCGTGCTCGCTGACGACGATGATCGGCAGCTTCGGGTCGACGCGGTTGAGGCAGGGTATGTAATCGACTTCACGCTCCGCGTTGCGCCCGACGAAGATGATGCACGCCGCAAGGGCGCCCGTGAGCGCCTCGCAGATCGCCGACGGGCCGCTGTCCGTCCATTCGACCTGATACCCTTCGTCGGCGAGGATGGCCGCCACCCCCCCCTCTTCCGGCGGCTTGCGAGAGAAGACGAGCACTTTCGGGATCGGCACGAACATACCTCCTTGGCTGTCGGCAAGAAAGCAATATCCATACCAGAGCCAGGATGATGTGCGGCACGATGGAAATCCCGAGCTTCCCATGTCATTACGGAACCGCAACGATCGTCCTGGGAATACCCGAACGGCCGCGACGGGCCACGCCCTGACATGATGTCAGCCAGGAATCTGACGGCGTGTCAGTGCGTGCCGTCGACGGGGTGACGGTTGCGGCCGCTCCCGCTGCCATCGGCCAGATGATAGGCGCGCAGCTTGCGATAGAGATTGCGCTCGCTGATCTGGAGTACCTTGGCCACCTTGGCGCGATGGCCGTCGAGCCGCTCCAGAAGAATACTGATGTAGCGCCGCTCCAGCTCCTCGAGCGACATGTTGGCGGACAGGTCGAGCCCGGTCTGCTGACCCTGCCCCCGGACGACCGCGGGGAGGTCACGCGCGTGAATCTCGATATTTTCCGAAATGATGACGGCGCTCTCGATCATGTTCTGCAGTTCGCGGATGTTGCCCGGCCAGGAGTAGCCCTTGAGCAGGTCCAGGGCTTCCGGGGCGAGGCTCTTTTCGCCCCCCGGGTGGTTCGAGCGGCGCAGGAAGTGGCGTGCGAGCAGCGGGATGTCCTCGCGCCGCTCGCGCAGCGGCGGGACCTGCACGGGGAAGACGTTGAGCCGGTAGAACAGGTCCTCCCGGAAGGAACCCTCGCGGCTCATCTGCAACAGGTCGCGGTTGGTCGCGGCAACCAGCCGCACGTCGACTTTCAGGTCCGCGGTGCTGCCGAGGCGACGGAAACTGCCCGTTTCAAGCACGCGCAGCAGCTTGGCCTGCAGCACCGGGCTGACTTCGCCGATCTCGTCGAGAAAGAGCGTCCCGGTGTCTGCGACTTCGAAGAGGCCGTGCTTGAGGGCCGTTGCCCCGGTGAAGGCACCCTTCTGGTGGCCGAAAAGCTCGTTCTGCAGCAAGTTTTCATTGAGCATCCCGCAATCGACAACGACGTACGGCCGGTCGCGCCGGGGACTTTGTCTGTGGATCGAGCGCGCGACCAGCTCCTTCCCGACACCGCTCTCGCCCTGGATGAGCACGGTGTGACTGGATGGCGCAACCTTGGAGACCAGCTCCTTGACGCGGCGAATCCCTGAACTCTGGCCGATGATCTCCAGCGGTATCCCTCCTTCCGCGTTGCGACCCGTTCGCCTGCGGCTTCCTGGCGCCTCGGCGGGGATCCCGGGGGCGACCGCAGCGGGCGCAGGATACATCGTTTCCCGGTGGATAGGCAAGATCAGGAAGCGCGGCTGGACAATGGGGGGGGCGCCTGGCCCCTCGTCGGGCAGAGATCCCTTCCGATAAAGCATCCCGAGCAGAGGGGGCGCGGCGCCCGGCAGAGCGCTCGACCATGAGCGATGAGCTGGTGCGAAAAACGCACCCAGCGCTCGCGGGGCACAAGCGTCATCAGGTCGGACTCGATCTTCGCCGGGTCGCTCGCCGCAGTGAACCCGAGCCGCGCGGCGATCCGTCCGACGTGGGTGTCCACGACGATCCCGGGAATCCCGAAGGCGTTTCCGAGGATGACGTTCGCGGTTTTTCTCCCCACACCGGGGAGATCGACGAGTGCTTCAAGCGTGCGCGGCACGGAGCCCCCGTGCCGGGCGACGATTTCCCGGGTGGCGCCGAGAATGCTCGTCGTCTTGTTCCGGAAAAAACCGGTGGAGCGGATCTCCTGTTGAAACACCGCAGGGTCGGCACGAGCGTACTCGGCCGCGCTTCGGTACTTGGAAAACAGGGCCGGGGTGACCTTGTTCACCCGCTCGTCCGTGCACTGCGCAGAGAGGATGGTCGCGACAAGCAACTCCAGCGGCGTCGAGAAGTCCAGGGAGCAGCGGGCGTCCGGGTAGTGGCGATCCAGCAAGTCGAGGATTGCCGATACGCGCCCTTCCCGGGAGGTGCGACATTTCCCGCGGAGGGCGCTGCCATTGACCACTTCAGCGCTCATTCGGATATACTATCCCGAAAAATTGGAGGATGCGAACACAGATGGACATGCACTTCTGGTTGCGCCATTTCGCCACCTGCAGCTTCACGGCCAAGGCGATTTATCTGCTGCTGCTCGCGCTCTCGGTCGTCGCCTGGGCGATCATGATCAGCAAGGTGCTGATTTTGCACCGGAACGCGCGCGGTACACGACAGTTCCTCGAGCTCTATCGAAAGAGCCGCCGGGACCTCCCGGGCCTTTACCGGCAGATCGGCGGAGCGAAGGCGCGGCCGGAATCGCCGCTGGCCGCGGTCTTTTCACGCGGCTGCGAGGAGTTGCAGGCATTCCTCGGGCGTGAGCCGGGCCCGGGGGGGGCGGCGGCACGCTCCCGCATCGGCCTGCAGCAGTTCGCGACGCTGACCCGCGCGGTCACCGCGGTCGAGGACAAGTGCTTCCTCGACCTGGAGCACCTGCTGATCATTCTCGCGACGACCATCAGCGCCGCCCCCTTCCTCGGCCTTCTCGGAACGGTCTGGGGCATTCTCGAGGCGTTCCAGTCGATGGGCACCCAAGGGGCCACCGGCGTCACCGCTGTAGGCTCCGGCATCTCGGAGGCCCTGATCGCCACGGCGTTCGGGCTCCTGGTGGCCATCCCGGCGCTCCTTGGCTACAACTTCATCGGCGCGCGCATCCGCGAGCTCGCCGGCGAGACGGACTCCTTCCTGGCCGACTTCCTCGCCCTGGTCGAGCGCGAGTATGTGCGCGAGGACAACCCGTAGCGCGGAGGCGCCGGAACATGTCCTTTTATCAGAGCAAACGCCGCGCCTTTGGCTTCGAGCCGAACACGACCATGAACGTCACCGCGCTCGTGGACGTCCTCCTGGTCACCCTCATCATCTTCATGCTGGTCTCCCCGACGCTCGAGCACGGCATCGATGTGCAGCTGCCGGTCGCCAAACCCTACAAGATGACCGCGACCAAGCCGGTCCTCGTGAGCCTGTCCAAGCAGGGCGCGCTGTATTTCAACAACCAGCAGGTCAAGGAGGCGGAGCTGCGGGCCCGCCTCGTCGATGCCGCCCGCTCGAACCCGGAGACGCCGGTCGTGCTGCGCGGCGACACCGGCATCCCCTACGGCGAACTGATCCGCGTGCTCGACCTGGTCCGGGGGAGCGGCCTGACGAACATCGGGCTCGCGACGCGCAGCCCCGGGGGATGAGCGGGTGGGGCGCGCTTTTTCGCTCTCGCTCGTCGCGCACGCGGCCTTCCTCATCTCCTTCCTGCTGCTCTCGGCGACCAGGCAGCCTCTGAAAATCCCGGAAATCCCGCGGCCCGTGCGACTGGTGACCTACCTCGAGCCAACCCCCGCGGCGCAGCAGCGATCGCGCGCCCAACCCGTTTCCGAGGCCGCGGCGACGCGTGCGGCACCGGCCACGCCCCGGGCCACGCAGCCGGTGGTCGTCGCAGCGCCGGCCCCCGCCGCCGTGGCACCTCCCGCACCGCTCGCGGCGCCACCCTCCGCAATCCCTGCCCCGGAAAGCGAGCAGCCGGCCCGCCGCGACCTGACGCCCCCGACCGAGACGCGCGTCGCCCTGGGAGAACGTCTGGCGCGCCGGCTCTCGGCAACCCCTCCCGTCGAGATCCGTCCCGATGGCGCGGCCCCGCAGATCGCAAGTCTACCGAGTTTTGAACCGGCCGCCGTTGTGGATCGACCCATCCCCGCTGCCCCTGCCGATCGTCCCCTCCCGGCCGCCCTTGACACCACGGCTTTATCCCCTGGCGGGGTTACACCGGTCGGATACTTCCCTCACGCCTGGTACCTGGGGGTCCTCAAGGAGAAGGTCTACGCCCGCTGGTCGCCCCCGAGCGAGTTTTTCCAGAGCAAGCACCCTGCGGTCGCGCTGGTTTCGTTCCGCATCGACCGCGCCGGCAGGCTCGGCAGGATCACCCTCAAGGAGCGCTCGGGCTTTGCCCGCTTCGATCAGTCCGCCCTTGCGGCCGTCCAGAACCTGGGTCAGGTCCCGGCCCTTCCCGAACAGTACGGCGAGGAGAGTCTCGATGTCGTCATCCGCTTTCAGAATCAAAAGTAACCGTCGATTGAGCATGGACGCTGTGCGGCGGGCCATCTGGACATCTTTGAAAGTCCTGTCATTCCAGGGCTGGGTCCCGCTCTCTAAAAACCCTTCGTCAGCGTGCGGGCTCCGGGGTCCTGTCGCTGCGGACCTCCATCGTGCTCCCTCCGGTCCGCCCATGGAGACTTCCCCGTCGCGTCACCCCTCCGCCCAGCGCATGCTCCATGGCAGCGAGTTCCGACACAAGTATCTTCAGTCTCGCCGGGCGGTCTTCACCGCGGTTGTTTGCTGTGCGCTCCTGATCATCGTGGCGGGCCAGGCGCGCTCGGCCGAGGTCTGGCTCGATGTCTCGAAAACTGCGGACAGAAAGATCACAATCGCGCTGCCGCCGCTTTCGACCCCCGAGGGAGCCGAGGAGACCCTGCTGCGCCAGGTCCTCGAGAACGATCTGGCCATGACGGGGTATTTCCGCCTCTTGCTGCTGGGGAGCGCGCAGCTGGCGCAAGGCGAGAAAGAGCGGGGAACGGCCCAGATCGACTTCGCCACCTGGGCGAAGTCCGGCGCGGAGCTGCTCCTGCGCGTCGAAGCCGTGCGTCAGGACGGCCGGCTGGTACTGCGTGCCGGACTGTTCGACCTCGGCGCGCAGACACAGCTGCTCAGCCGATCGGAAAACGACGCGCCAACCGAGGCTCCCCGGCTGGCGCACCGGCTGGCCGACGCCGTGATACGGGCACTCACCGGCGGACCGGGCATCTCCCTGACGCGGATCGCCGCCACCTGGTCGCAGGGCGCCAGCCCCAAGCGCGTGGTCGTCATGGACTACGACGGCCGCAATCAGCGGCCACTCTCGACCGAGGGTATCCTCGCGCTCTACCCTGCCTGGTTCCCCGATGGCACCCGTGTAGCTTATGTCACCTACCGCCAGGGCCGACCGGAAATCGTGGCACAGAACGTGACGACCGGCCAGGTGCGCAGCCTCGCCTTCTTCCCCGGCCTGAACGCCTCCCCGGCGATCTCGCCGGACGGCCGACAGATGCTCCTCGTGCTCAGCCGCGACGGCAACCCCGAGGTCTACCGCATGGCGGTGGACGGCTCGGAGCTCAAGCGCATGACCTTCACGCCGGCCGTCGAAACCTCCCCGGTCTGGTCCCCGGACGGCACCCAGATCGCGCTGGTCTCCGACCAGGGGGGCAACCCGCAGGTCCACCTGCTCGGGGCAAACGGCGGACGCATGCGACGGGTCTCGTTCGTGGGCAATTACGCGACATCGCCGGACTGGTCTCCCCGCGGCGACCGCATCGTCTTCACAGCGCTCGTCGAGGGGACCTTCCAGCTGATCCTCCTCGACCCCGCAACGGGCAATCAGGAGCAATTGACCTTCGATGCGGAGCATAAGGAGAATCCCTCCTTCGCTCCGAACGGCCGGCATGTCGTTTTCAGCCTGGGTCGCGGAAACAAGTACCGCCTGGCCGTTGTCGACACGCTCACCGGCGAGCGCGCGTCGGTGACACGCGAGAAGGGGAGCTTCACCTCCCCCGCCTGGTCTCCCTGAGACCACACCCGATCCTCCTTGCTTTTTTCCCCTGCCCGGCTATGCTGGTGCAACGAGCAGGGCGACGCTGCGGGCTCCCTGGCCGAGGGACGCGCGGGTCGAGAGTGAATTCACCGTTCAGGCGGGCAGGGAGGTGCTGGCATGAAGCGTGGTGCAAGGGTGCTATTTACGGTTCTGATGGTTCCGGCAGCTGGCGTAGTGCTGCTTGGCTGCCCCAAGAAAGTCGCGAAGACGGAGGCCACCCCCGAACCGAGAGTGAGCGAGTCGATCATGACCACGCGGCCCGCCGCAACTTCCGCCACGCCTCCCTCGAGCGCCACCACGTCGCCTTCCGACAGACTGTCCGAGGAGCAACGCACGGCCCAGCTGCTGGCAAGCCGCGGCGAGGACATCCCGATCAAGGAATCCCCGACGATCGAGTTCGTGGCGCCGGCCCCCGAGGAAAAGGCCGTTCTCAAGACCATCTATTTTGACTATGACAAGTCGAACATCCGGCCCGAGTTCCAGCCGGTGCTCGAGGGCATCGCAAAGTGGCTGGACAAGAAGACCGACCGCCAGTTGCTCATCGAGGGGCACTGTGACGAGCGTGGCACCGACGAATACAACCTGGCCCTCGGCGAGCGCCGGGCACTTGCGGTGCGCCGCTACCTGGTCGCCCTCGGCGTTGCGGTCGACCGCCTGCACACCATCAGCTACGGCGAGGAGAAGCCGGCAGTCCCCGGCAACGACGAAACCGCCTGGGCGAAGAACCGGCGCGCCGAGTTCATGGTCTCGGCGAAGTAACCCGCGAGTTCCCCGCGATGTCCCCGAAGAGGGCCGTACGCTCAGCGGCGCGCGAACGCGCCGCGCGCCAGGTGGCGGCCCTCGTCTGCGTTGCCCTTTCCCCCGTCTTGCACGGCTGCCCCCCGGCACGCGATCGGATTGCCCGCCAGGACGTCGAAAGCCTTCAGACGAATGTCCAGGAGATGGAGGCGAGCCTTCAGGCGCGCCAGGCGGGGGTCTACGAGCAGATCCGCGACCTGCGCGAGGAACAGAGCCGCCTGGATCGCCTGATCGAGGAGAACGGCCGGCAGGCGAAGACCGTCGGGCAGCAGGTCGAACGGCTGCGCGAGCGCACCCAGGAGGAGCTGGACACCCGGGACAAGCTCCAGCGCGAGAGCGCCCAGGCCGCTGCCGAGCAGCAGTCTCGTCTCAGCGGACGCCTTGACGGCCTGCAGAAGGATCTCCAGAAGGGCTTCCAGACGCTCAACGACAATCTGCTCGCCATGAGCGCCTTCGAGAAAAAGCAGGAAGAGCGGATCGCCAAGATCCAGGAGCAGTTCCAGAGCCAGCTCAAGGTGGTCGTCGAGGAGGTCGGGCAGGAGAACCAGGGGCTCACCCGATCGCTCGCGGCGGTGCGTGCGGATCTCGACAGTTCTCTCCAGGACGCCGCCGCGATGCGCCAGTCCCTCGGGGAACTTCGGGTAGCGGTGCAGCAGTTCGCCGAGCGACTCGCCGCCGCGCAGGGGCAGATCCAGGACATCGCCAAGCGGCAGGAGGCCACCCGGAAGGTCGCACCCGTGCGCGGCGGGCTGCACACCGTGCGGGCCGGTGAGACGCTCACCACGATCTCCGCCCGCTACGGAGTCGGGGTCCAGGCGCTGATGGACAAGAACCAGATCACCGACGCGAACAGCATCCGCGAGGGACAGAAGCTCGCGATACCCGAGCCTTGACGGTGCCATCGGTTCCCGCGCGCAGGGAGTGCCGCCCGATGCCCCAGTTGCTCGCCGCCCTTGTCGCTTTGCTGCTTCTGGTTATTACCACGCTCCCGGCCGCCGCGGCCGGACGCATCGCCGTTCTCCCCTGGCGCATCACGTCGACCACGCCCCAGTCCGCCTGGATGGCGGACGGCCCGCACGTGCTTGTCGGCCTGCTCCTCGCGGCTCAGGCCGGTTGGGAACCCCTTCAGCGCGAGGATCTCGCACGGATCGCCGCGGCCTGGGGCCCTCCTGACGGCCCGCCCGCGGCCGAGGCTGGCAAAATCCTGACCGACGCCGGCGCCGGCGCCGTCCTTGTCTGCATGGCAGAAGAGCAGTCGGGCTCGGTGCGGGTCCAGGCCGATCTCTATGTGGACATCGAGAAAGGCGGACAACCCCGGCATTTCTCCTACAACGGGAAGACGAATCAGGTGGCCACGATCGCGATGCTGCTCGCGGAGGTCGCAGGCGAAGCCCTCGAGAGACGCTTCCCCCGGTCGCTGCGCCCGCCGCTGCCAAGCCCCCCGGATTTCCTCCTCTCCCGGCTCGAGCCTTCGTTCGGACCGCGCAACCCGCTGGAGAATCTCGCGCAAAGCGAGGCCTTCATGCTCACCGCGCTGAAGATCGATCCCAACAACGCGGATGCCTACTCCCAGCTCGGGTCCCTCTACGCTCGCAACAATCTCCTCGACAAGGCGCTCGCGCACCTCAAGACGGCGGTGGAACTCAGCCCGAAGTCACCCCGCTACCACTGGGGGCTTGGCGTGGCGTACTCCCTGCAGGGACAACAGGAGGAGGCGCTCACCGAGTTCCTCCAGTCCACGGTGATCGACGAGAGCTTCGTCGAGGGTTTCATCGCTCTCGCCGCCCTGCACCGGCGCCTCGGCGACCCTGAGGCCAGCACGGCGGCGATCGAGCGGGCTGCGAAAGCCAGGCCCGATGATCCGCTCGTGCTCACCGCCCTTGGCGTGAACGCCTACCTCGCGAAAGACCGGGCCGCCGCCAGGGAGTTCTTCGAAAAGGCACGGGCCGTCGCACCCCGCGCGGTCGCGGCATCGGTCAACCTCGCTCTTCTGCAGTGGGAGGAAGGAAGCATCGAGGGAGCGCGCAAGGAACTTGAGCGGGCGCTCGCCGTGGAGCCTTCGAATCCCGAGGCCCTCGCCAACTTG
Organism: uncultured bacterium; assembly: GCA_964513745.1. Taxonomy (GTDB): domain Bacteria; phylum JAUVQV01; class JAUVQV01; order JAUVQV01; family DATDCY01; genus DATDCY01. The sequence continues at coordinate 1,954 of CAZEOK010000083.1, read as the reverse complement.
GCTGTCGTCGACGGGGCCCGGGGGGCGTACGATCAAGCCGCCGAACGGTTCAAGCAGGCACTGGACGCCGGCGCACCCAAGCGTGGCGTGCTCTACAATCTCGGCGCGCTGCAGCTGCAGTCCGGCCGCATCCCCGAGGCGATACAGACCCTGCAACGCGTCCTCGACATCGACCCGGAGCACATCCCGGCGCGAAACAATCTCGGCCTCCTCCAACTGCTTCGCGGGCAGCCGGAAGAAGCCCTCGCGACCCTCGGCGCCGCGCGCGACGATTCGCCGGCCGGCGCGCTGCTGGCCTACAACCTGGCCCTGCTGCACCAGCTCCAGCGCGGGAGTCAGCAGGCGCTTGTCCACTACCTGCGTGCCCTCCAGGTGCGGCGCGACTTCACGCTGGCGCACATCAATCTCGGCATCCTTTTCGAGTCGATGGGGCGTCCGGAAAAGGCGCTGACCGAGTACCTCAAGGCGCTCAGCTCCGCTGATCTCCACCCCGAAGTCTACACCTGGCTCGGCCAGATCTACGCCCAGCGGGGCTACGGCACGATGACCGAGGAGACGATCCGTAAAACGACGCTCGTTGACCCGAACCAGCCCGTGGCCTGGTACGCGCTGGCAACCGACCTTGAAACCATCGACAAGCGCAAGGCCGCCGTCGTCTGGCGCCAGTTCCTCGACGTGGTGCGCCGCGACCGCAACCGCGCCTTCTGGGTACCGATCGCCGAACAGCGCCTCGCCGCCCTCGGATCCGCTCAGTAGCCCGGTTCCACGCTCTTCAGCACGAGGGCACGACTCCCGTGACGCGCTTGTTCATCTCGAGGCGCCGGTGACGACGGAGCGCTGCCGACTCTTGCATTGAGGCGGGCAGATGGCCTATATTCCAGCAACCAACGAACCCGGGAGGGACGACAATGGCGAAAAAGGAAACTCTGGTCTGCAAACCCTGCGGCGGCATGGTGTTCGTGTCCGACCAGGGCGACGCCGTGATCGAGTGCTACGAGTGCGGCATCGCGATGGTCCCCGAGGCGACGAAGAAGCCCGCGGCAAAAAAAGCCGTGAAGAAGGCCGCACCCGGGAAATCGGCCGCGAAGAAGGCGCCGGCGGCAAAGAAGGCCGCCCCGAAGAAAAAGAAGTAGTACCGGGTCAGCGAACCCCCGCCGCTCCCGGCCGCCCGGGATGGCGGGGGTTTTCGTCGACGGCGACCGGACCCGCCGAGAAAGGATCGCGACGAACATGGCCGAGCCCTTCCTGCCAAAGTGGATCGCCTGGGAAACGACCCAGCGCTGCAATCTGCGCTGCATCCATTGCCGCTGCTCCTCGGAGCTGACCTCCGCGCAGGGCGACTTCACCACCGCCGAGGCCTTCGCGCTGCTCGACCAGATCGCCGAGCTCTCCAAGCCGGTGGTCGTGCTCTCCGGCGGCGAACCGCTGCTGCGCCCCGACGTGTTCGAGATCGCGCAGCGCGGCACCGCCCTCGGGCTGCGCATGTGCATGGCGACCAACGGCACGCTGATCGACGATGCCGTCTGCGAGCAGATGAAAAGCGCACAGCTGCGCATGGTTTCGCTCTCGCTCGACGGCGCGACGGCGGCGGTACACGATGACTTCCGCTCGATGCCCGGCGCCTTCGACGGCACGCTGCGCGGCATCTCCTTTCTCAGGAAGCACGGCATCCCCTTCCTGATCAACTCCTCGTTCACGAAGCGCAACCAGGGCGACATCGCCAACGTGATGCGACTCGCAAAGTCCCTCGGTGCCACCGCCTGGTACATGTTCATGATCGTCCCGACCGGCCGCGGCGAAGGGATCATGGCGGAGCTGATCTCCAAGGAGGACTACGAGGAGATCCTCAAGTGGCACTACGAGATGGAGAAGGGCGAGCACGAACCGCTCGTCCGGCCGACCTGCGCCCCGCACTACTACCGGGTCGTGCCGCAGATGGCCACGGCCGAGGGCG
>CAZEOK010000082.1:0-14092 GCA_964513745.1 uncultured bacterium | reverse complement strand
CCCTTTTTGAACCACTCGACGAGGTTGTTGTTGACGACTGTTTTTGATATGCCGACCACGGCAACGACAATGAGCACAGCGCCGACGAGAACAGTGGTTGCGGGCTTGCGGATGCCGAGCCCGGCGAGCTTCTTGAGGAACAACGACATGCCACTTGCCTCGACGTCCTCTGAACGAGACACTTTCTCGAGCGTCTCCTCCTTCACGAACGTGAACATGGCGGGGATGAAACTGAAGCTCAGCACCCTGAGCACGATCGTCCCGAAGACCACGAGCCCGCCGAAGACCTTGACGGGGATGATGTTCATGAACAGCAGCACGCCGAAGCCCGCGGCCGTCGCCAGGGCGGTGTTGCGCACCGGTCGGCTGACCGCGTTCATCGTGTCGATGATCGCCGCCCTCTTGTCTTTCCTCTCGCGGTAGCGGAAGTAGAACTCATTGTAGATGTGCATGCTGTCCGTTGCGATTGCCATCAGGAACACGGGCGCCATGGAACTCATGATGTGGATCGGGAAACCCAGGCCGATCAGAAGCCCCATGCTCCAGACGATGCTGATCATGGCGTCCATCATCAGCGTGATGGACAGGAAGAGGTCCCGGAACATGAGATACCGTACGATCAGCATGACCATCCCGGCGATCGGCGCGAAGAGGGCCATGAGCTTGAACATGTCCGAGCCGAACGTGTCGCGTGCCACGGGATCGCCGGCCACGTAGTAGTTCTCGTCGTCGCCTTCTTTCTTGACGATCTCCCGTATCCCGTCGGCGATGTCTTTGCCGTTTGCGCCCTTCTCGAGCGGGACGTAGATGGCGGTGGTCTTGCCGTCCTTGGAAATGATGCGGCCAACGAACAGCGGGTTCTCGAGGAGCGCCTTGCGCATCATGGCCAGATCCTGGGCCGTCTTCGGGACCGTGGTCATCAGGGGGCCGACCTTCAATGTCTCGTCCTCGACCGTTACGTTGTCGATGGTCGTGAAGCTCGAGACATCGCGCGCGGCGACGCCTTTAATCTCGAGGATCTTGTCGGTGATCCTCTGAATCCTGCCAAGCGTACCGACGTTCAGGATGCCCTTTTCGCTCTGGATGCCGAGGACGATCATGTCCTCGTACAGACTGAACGTCTTTTCCACTTCATCGCTCCAGACGCGCACATCCGAGGTGGGAGGGAGCATGTTCTTGGGGTTCGTGTCCGTCCTGACCTTCGGAAACTGGGTCATGAAGAGGAGCGAGAGGATGATCGACAGCACAACGATGAGCCTGGGATGGTCGACTGAATACTCAACCAGTGAGAATCGCTTCATGCCCGCCTCCTTCGCGTCCCTTACGGTTCGCCGCTGCCCGAGTCATGGCCGAGGAGGCTCAAGGCGTCCACCTCCCTTCATTCGTTGCTAGAAAAGCTAGGCTTCTGCTGATGAAAATGAAAATGCATAGTTCTCATGTATATGATAAATATAATCAATGCATGACCAATTCGACCGGCTGACGCTGCACCAGCTTCGCGTCTTTCGCGCGGTGGCCCGCGAGCGCAATTTCACGAGAGCTGCGTCACAGCTGGGCCTGACTCAGTCAGCCGTTTCAGTGCAGGTTCGAGAGCTGGGGATAATCCTCGGCGCGCCACTGTTTGAGGTGCTCGGGAAGAAGGTGCACCTGACCGACGCCGGCCACCTGCTGGAGGAGCATGCGGCAAGGGCGGAGGGGCTGGTGCGGGAGATCTCTCAGGATTTTTCGGCGCTCAGGAAGATCGGCGCGGGGTCGGTCAGGATCGGCGCGAGCACCTCGGTCGGCATCTACTACCTGCCGCCGCTGCTCGCGGAGTTCTCGACAAAGTATCCCCGGGTGGCGGTCACCCTGGCAGTCGAGAACTCCGCGCACATCGAGGAGAAACTCCTGCGAAATGATTTCGACCTCGGGTTCATGGGGGCCCCGGCGGCCTCAGGGGACCTGGTCTCGGAGCCCTTTCTCGAGGACGAGATCTTCTTCGCCTGCGCCCCCGGTCACCCCCTGGCCAACGAGTCTACGGTGACCCCGCATCGACTCTCCCGGGAGCGGCTGATCATGCGGGAGGCGGGCTCCGCGACACGGGCCGTCATGGAGGCGCACCTGTCAAAGCGCGGGCTGGCCTTTCGCGAGACGATGACGTTTGTTTCCGTCGAGGCGATCAAGCAGGTGGTTATGAGCGGGCTTGGCGTCGCCTATTTTTCGACGCTGACGGTCTGCAACGAGATCTCGGCTGGCTGGCTGGTGAAGATACGCGTCAAAGGACTCGCAGCGAGCCGGACCTTCTACATTGTCCGGCACCGCAACAAGAAGGAAACACCGGCGCTAGCCGCGCTGGGTGCATTCGCGCGGGCCTGGCAGCCGCGTGTCGACTGAGTCGGGGGGAGAGATCAGGCAGAGGAGTGCTTCTTTGCCGCGGCGATGAGCCCGGCTATCTCACGGTGATAGCTCAGATAGCGTTCGCTCGTCGGTTTGTCTTTCCCGTAGCCGCGATAGTGCGTGATGATTTCCTCGAAACGCTGCTCGGCTTCCTGATCGTCCTGGAGGTTGAAGAAGCCCTCGGTGATGATATCGACAAGACGGTCGGCATAGAGGATGATGCGCTCTTCGAGGAGCCGCGGCGTGTAGTCGACGACCGGGAGATCGAGGTTTTCGGCCTCCTTTGCGGTCAGCCCCCCGTGGAAGTGTTTCCGCGCAATGTCGGTGATTGCTTTGGGCAGACCGAAGCGCTTCCCGATTTCGGCGCCAAGTTCGCCGTGCTGGTAGGAGTGCGTCAGCGCCTTCCCGAGGTCATGAAACAACGCACCGCGCGCAATCAACTCCCTGTCGAGGTCTTTCCCGGTTCTTCGCGCGATATCAAGTGCCTTTTCCGCCACGAGGATGCTGTGTCGGATATCCTCCTGGCTGAGGCCCGCCTCCAACAGGATCGCGAGATCAGCTTCGCTGACGATCTTTGCGCCCATGAGCGGGTACTGTACCGCATTCGCGCTCGGGATGCAGGCCGGTCACCCGCTATTCGGCCCGGAGCGCCTCGATCGGATCCAGCCGGGCGGCCTTCGCGGCCGGGTAGACGCCGAAGAGCAGCCCGACCGCCGCGGAGAAGAAGAACGCCAGCGCGATCGCCGGCCAGGAAAGGCTTATCGGCCACTGGGTGAAGCGCGCCGCGCCGAAAGCGAGCCCGATCCCCAGCAGAATGCCGGTGGCGCCGCCGCAGACGCTCAACACCAGGGACTCGACGATGAACTGGAGCAGCAGATCGCGGCGCAGTGCGCCCACGGCCCGGCGCACGCCAATCTCCCGGGTCCGCTCCTTGATCGCCATCAGCATCACGGCGAGGATGCCGACTCCGCCGACGAGCAGCGAGATCGCCGCAACCGCGCCCAGCAGGTTGGTGAAGGTCTGCGAAGTCTCCTCCTCGGTCTTGAGGATCTCGGTCTGGCTCTGAACCGTGAAGTCGTCCGGCTTCTCTCCCAGACGGTGCCTCTCCCGCAGCAGAGCCGTCACCTCCGCAGCCGCCTCGTCAATCAGGGCCGAGCTCTTTGCCCGGATGAACAGGCTGTTGATGTAGGTGATGTTGAAGAGCCGTCGCAGCGCGGTGTCGACCGGCACGAAGATCACGTCGTCCTGATCGTTGCCCACGAGGTCGGTGCCCTTCTCGTCGAGGACGCCGACGACCTCGAAGCCGACCTTCCCGATGCGCACCGTTTCGCCCACGGGGTTACGATCCTCGAAGAGGTTGCCCGCGACCGTCGTGCCGATGACCGCGACCCGCTGGAGCGACCGGTTCTCCTCGTCGCTGAAAAACCTGCCGCTGCGAAGACGCAGATTACGAATCGCCAGGATCTCCTCGGCCGTGCCGTCGATGGTCGTCGTCGCGCTGACCGTCTCGAACCTGACAAGCATCTTCCGGCTCTGGGAAGGGGCGACGGCCAGGATCCGCCGCGCCTCCTCGCGGACGGCCCTGAGGTCCCGCATGGTCAGCGTCGTGACGTCGCCGGTCTGCCGCTTGCGGCCCGCGACCACCTTGACCTGGCCGCTGGCCACGACAACCAGGTCCGTGCCCATCGCCTGGATCCTCGAGAGGACCTCGCGCTGCGCGCCCTCGCCGATCGCAACCATGACGATCACCGCGCAGACGCCGATCACGATCCCGAGGGCCGCCAGAGCGGTCCGCAGCCGGTGGCTGAAGAGCGTCCTGAGCGCGATCCGGGTGCCCGTGATCAGCTTCATGGCGCGGGAGGGTGCCTGCCGGTCAGCCCCGGATCGCCTCAACCGGGTCGAGCGCGGCGGCCCGCCGAGCGGGCTGCAGACCGGAGAGCACGCCGACCAGGCCGGAGAAGACCAGCGCCAGCGCGAATGGCTCCCAGGAAATCACGGCGGGCATGTTCTTCACCTTCGCAAAACCGAGGGAAATGACGATCCCGACCAGGGTGCCCGCCAAACCGCCGCAGGTCGTCACGAGCAGCGCCTCTCCGAGGAACTGCCGGCGGATGTCCGCGGCTGTCGCCCCGAAGGCGCGGCGGATGCCGATCTCCTTCCTGCGCTCGCCGACCGAGACGAACATGATGTTCGCGATCACGATCCCGCCGACGATCAGCGAGACCAGCGACAGCAAGCCGAGAAAGGTCCCCAGCGTCCTGGCGACACCGGAGGCCACCATTGCCATCGACATCGTGTTGATGGTCCTGAAGTCGTTCTCGTCGGGCGGCGTGATGCGATGGCGCTCCTTGAGGATCGCCGTGACAGTCGCGGTCGCGTCCTTGAGCCGCGAGGCGTCATCGAGATAAAGGCGGATCATTCCGAGATGGGTACTGTTGTAGAGCTTCCTCATCGCGGTCGTCAGCGGGATCATGACCCGCCGGTCCATGTCCATCCCCATCGCGCTCATCCCCCGACGAGAGAGGACACCGACGACGGTGAAGGTCGTGGCGTTGACCCGGATTGTCTCGCCGATCGGGTCCTGGTCGCCGAAGAGCTCCCGCGCGACGGTCTGCCCGATGACGGCGCTGCGGCTCAGGGACGCCGTGTCCTCGTCGGTGATGAAATCACCCCGGTCGGTGTACCACTGCCAGGCCTCGGCAAACTCCGGCGTGACACCGACCACGGGGGAGGTGGCGCTCTTGGCGCCCGCGATGATGTTCTGCTCGATGTTGACTGTGAACGGCGCGACGGTCACCACGCCGGGGACGCTCTCCTTGAGGGCCGCCGCGTCTTCGAGCGTCAGCGTGGTCACCCGGTCCTCGGGGGGGCCGAACATCTTGCCGCCGCCCGCGGAAACCATGACCGCGTTCGGCCCGAAGCTCTGGATGCCCTGCATCACCTTCTTCTGCATGCCTTTGCTGATCGAAACGACCACGGTCAGGGTCGCGATCCCGACGATGATCCCGAGCATCATCAGGAAGGTCCGCGTCTTGTATTTCCCCAGGCCCTGGAGCGAGACGTGCGCGGCGGTTTTCATCGACATCAGGCGGCCCTCCTCTCATCGCTGACGACGCGACCGTCCTTCATCCGGATGATCCGGTCGGCCTGGTCGGCGACGTCCTGCTCGTGGGTCACCAGGACGATCGAGCGGCCCTCGGCGTTCAGCCGCTTGAAGATCCGCATCACCTCGTCGCTCGAGGCACTGTCGAGGTTCCCGGTCGGCTCGTCCGCGAGGATCAACGCCGGGTCGTTCGCCAGCGCACGGGCGATCGCGACGCGCTGTTGCTGGCCCCCGGAGAGCTCCGACGGGACGTGATGCATCCGGTCGGCGAGGCCGACCGCGGTCAGGGCCGCTGTCGCCCGCGCCCTGATGTCGACCTGGTCCGTCGCATAGAGCAGCGGCAGCGCGACGTTGTCGAGCGCGGTCGTCCGGGGCAGCAGGTTGAAGGCCTGGAAGACGAAGCCGATTTTCTTGTTCCGGGTCCGCGAAAGGTCGTCGTCGTCCATCGTGTCGACCGCGACGCCGTCGAGGAGATAGCGGCCTCCGGTCGGCCGGTCGAGGCAGCCGATGATGTTCATCAACGTCGACTTCCCCATGCCGGAGGGGGCCATGATGGCGACGAACTCGCCCTTTTCGATCTTCAGGTCAACACCGGCGAGCACCTGGACCTCCAGCCCGCCGTTCTTCGCATATTTCTTGGTGATGTTATCCAATACGATCACGCGATCTTCCTCCCCTGGTGATGGTGAACGTCCGCCGGATGCGGCGGCTACGATTTCGCATCATCGGCCAACTCGCCGATGACGACGGCATCGCCTTCCGTGAGCCCTTCGAGAATTTCCGTGTACGAGCCGTCCTTCGCACCCGTCCGGATCGACCGGGATGCAGGTTTGCCGGCATCCAGCACCTGGACCACCTTCTTGCCCCCCTCGCGCCTGATGGCACGGGTCGGGACGGTCAAGACCTGCTCGCGCCGGCTCAGGGCGATCGTGGCGTTGACCGTCATGTCGGGCTTCAGCAGGTGCAGGCTCCCGGGTGCCGGGGCCGGGTTCTCGATCGAGACGACCGTGACGTAATAGACCACGTTATCCTGGATCGTCGCCTTGGGGTAGATCGCGGCGACGGCACCTTCGAAGACCTTGTCGGGAAAGGAGTCCACGGTGAATTGGACCTCAAGGCCGGGCCGGATCCTGCCGATGTCGGTCTCGTCGACATAGACGTAGAGCTCGAGCCGGCCGAGGTCCACGATTGTCACGAAGGTCGGCACGCTCAAGGCGGACGCGGACACCGTCTCCCCCTGCTGGGTCGCGACGTTGGCGATCACGCCGGCGATCGGCGCGTGGATGTCCGCGTAGGACATCTGGGTCTGGTGAAACCGTACCGTCTCGCGGATCTGGTCGGCCTGGGCCTCGGCGGCCTTGACGTCGCGCTCCGCGACGTCTACCTTGTCGCGTGCCACGTAGTCCTTCGCATAGAGGTTCGTCATCCGCTCGCGGTTCTTCCGGGCCAGTTCGAGATTGGCCTCGACGATCCGCAGGTTCATGCGCGCCTCGTTGACCCTTGCCTCCAGGTCTTCCTGCTCGAGCTTCGCGATCAGCTGCCCCCTGGTGACGACATCGCCGATGTTGGCGTAGAGCTTCTCGACCCGGCCGGAGATGCGTGCGCCGACCTTGACCTCGGCGCCGACTTTCGCCCTGATGACACCGGTCGCCTGGACCGACGACGCGATGTCGCGGCGCTTTGCCGTCTCGGTGCGGTACTGCGGCGCCGCGGCCGTGGCGCCGGCGAACTTTCGATATGCCGGGACCGCCCCGGTGGTGGCCACGGCGAGTGCAACTCCGATGATGACCCACTTCTTTCCGCTCATTCTCTCTCCTCCGGAATCTTCGCCCCCAACGCCCGGTCGAGGCGGGCGAGGGCCAACGCGCTGTCGTAACAGGCGATTACTGCGTTGCCCGAGGCTTGCGTCAGGGCAGTGCGGGCATCGATCACCTCCAGAATGTTGCCGAGGCCTTCCCGGTACCGCCCCTCGGAGACCCTGATGTCCGCTTCCGCCTGTTCAAGGACCTTCTTTGCCGCCCCGCGCCGCTCCCGCGCTTCCTTCAGCAGGAGCCAGGCCTGCTCGACCTCAAGCTCGACGGCACGCAGCGTCTGTGTCTCGGCGGCTTGCAGGCCGCTGCGGTTGGCCAGGGCCTGGTTGACCCGTGCGCGCGCCACCCGTCGCTCGAACACCGGGATGCCGATCGTCACTCCGACGCTCCACTTGGTGTCGAGGGGGACGAACTCACTTTCCTGCCAGCCGTAGGAAGCGTCGAGGCTGACCGTCGGGTAGAGGCCGCTTCTTGCCTGTTCGACGGCTGAGTCGGCAGCGGCCTGCCTGGCCTTGACCGCCGCGAGTTCGGGGCGCTGCGCCACGGCGTCAAGGAGCGCGCTGGACAAGGAAGGCACCGGCGAATCATCGGCGATCTCCGGCACGACCAGGGCGAATTCCGTTGTCACGGGCAGGCCCACCGCCGACGAAAGGGCGGCCTTCGCCAGGAGCCAGGCGTTCTGCGCCCGGATGAGTTCCAGCTGCGCGTTGGCGGCCTGGACCTCGGCCTTGATGACGTCGGAGCGGGGTGCCAGGCCCTCCTTGTGGAGCTCCTGCGCCTGCTCGACGTGCTGCCCCGAGCTGTGCAGGGCCCCTTCGGCGATCGCGATGAAATCCCGCCGGCGCAACACCTCGAAGAAGGAGGATTGGACGTTTAGAGCGATGTCCAGGGCTGACCTCTTCAGATCGGACTCCAGCGCTCGGGCACCATGCATCGCACCTTCCGCAAGGCTCGAGGTCTGGCCGGCATCGTAGAGGGTCTGCTTGAGGAAGAACCGGTTGTCAAAACTGTCGGTCGATGAGGCCACCGCGGTTTGTGCGGGCGTGGTGTAGGTGTACGCAGCCGAGAGTCGCAAGGTCGGGTAGGTCCCGCCTTTTACCTCGTCGAGCTTCCCCCTGGCCGCCGCCAGATTTTGCCTGGCGATCTCGGCCGCCGGATTCTGCCGCAGCCCAAGGGAAAGACACTCTTCAAGTGTCAGTGTGCGGCCGGCGATGCTGTCCGCCGTTGCGGCTGATTCACCGGGGGGCGCGACGAGCAGGGTCAGCAGGATTGCCAACGCCGTCGGGACTATTCGTGACCGGCCGGTGTGCACCCTGTCTCCCCCCCACGTGTCATGGCGCTCTCGATCAAGTCGAAAAAGGCTTTTTGCTGCTCAGGATTGAGCAAAGCCTTCTGGTCGAGCATCTGGCGGGCGATTGCCTGTTGCATCGACTGTTGCATCGTGCTGATCTGCGCGATCATCGCGTCGATGGCTTCCTTGTCGGGGTGGTCCGACCGCAGCAGCTCGATCAGCGCTTTGCGCCGCGCGATGATCCCGGTGCGCTGACGGTCGATCTCCGCGCGGAACGGGATGGCCTTCTCGCGCATCGTCTTCGTCTGCGCCGGGGACAGAACGAGCTCCTCGAACAGGAACCTGTCGCTGGGCATCCTGGTGCCGAAGGGAGAGGTCCAGGAATGGCGCTGCGAAAGGTACTTGTAGCCTGCCGCCGCCAACATCGAAAGATTGAGGAGAACCGAGAGCGCCAGGAAAAACTTCAAGCCGTTCCTACTCATCGCTTGCCTCCAGCAGCGCCAGGAAAACGCCGCCCGGCGAGTCTTGGGGAGCGGCGGCGAAGACATCGAGGGAATACAGCGCTGCTGGAGAGGGCCCCCGCTTCACGGTCTGCGTCGTAGCCAGAAAGGTTCCCGAGACCACGCCGACAACCATGACTGCCGTGAACGCCATGGCCTGGGCGGCCAGTCTCATCGGGGTCGGGAAGAGCCGGAAACGTGACTGCCTCGGCTGTCCGACGGTAGTCATGATGCGCTGAACCAGGCCTGGGAGCGCCTCGTACCGATCGGTCCGCGCAAAGAGCTTCTGTACGCTCTGCAGGTGCTGGAATGCCGCCTGGCACACTTCGCAATCCCGCAGGTGGGAGGCAAGCCGCTCTCGCGTGGTGGCGCCGAGCTCCCCGTCGAGGTACGCCGAGATCAGCTTTCGTGCATGTGTGCATTTCATGTCCGTCTCCTGGCTATTAAACGCTGGACGTCCGGTTTTGTTCCCTGCTGTCGACCAGGGCCCGCTTCAACTCCTCCCGGGCCCGGGAGATTCGCGACTTCACGGTTCCCAGAGAGATTTCCAGGACTTCGCCGATGTCTTCGTACGCCAGCCCTTCGATTTCCTTGAGGACGATGGCAGCTCGCAACTTCGGGGACAGGATTTTCAGGGCATCCTGAATTGCCTGCGAGATCTGCAGGCTTTCGAGGAGCTTTTCAGGTGAAGGATCCCCGGACGGGAGATCGCCGGCTGTGGCATCCTCGTCGTGCCGAGAGGAAAAGAGAGAGAAGAAGGGCTTCTTCCTGCGGTCGATGCAGGTGTTGACCGCGATGCGATAGAGCCAGGTGTACAGGGATGCTTCCGGGCGGAAATCTTTCAAGCCTTTGAAAGCTTTAACGAATACGTCTTGTGTCGCATCCTCGGCGTCAGTCGCGTTGCCGAGCATGTAGCGGCAGAGCGTGAGAATCCGGTCCTGGTGCGTGCGGACGATCTCCTCGAATGCCGCGGCGTCACCCGCCTTGAACCGCCGGATCCGGTCGAGGTCGGGCGAGTCTTCAGGCATGTCTATTTAACGATAATCCACCAAGAATGTTCCACGGCAGAGAAAAGTGGGGAGAAAAGGGGACAGATTATTTACATGAAATTAATCTGTCCCCTTGCCGAGTGCTCGCTAATGCCCGCCGCTGCCGAGGTAGCCCGAGGCGGCGAGCGTGAGCACGACGACCTCGGTGACGGCCAGCAGGCCGTAGACCATGTCCTTTTTACCGAAGAAAATCGGGATGATCCTGATGTAGCAGATCACCGTGATCGCGGCGAGAAAGACGATGGGGATGAAGTTCAGGAAATCCCCCTTGCCGATCCGCTCCAGCCAGGACCAGCCGGGGTGGACGTTGGTGTCGTGGATGTACTTCTTCCGCAGTTCGGGTGGCTCAGCCGGGATCAGCGCATACTCGTCGGAGTGCCGATCGATCTTAGTCTCGAGCAGGTACTGTTTCACCGGCATCTTCCAGTACTTCGGCAGATCGTTGACCGGCGTGTGCGGTGGCAGGATTCCGGCGAGATAGATCGCGAAGGTCAGCACGAGCGCTGCCAGGCCGACCTTCATCCCGAGATCGAGCAGTTTCGCGTAGGCGACCTGCTCGGCGGTGGCTTTCACTTTCCCTTCCATGTGAGTCCTCCTTGTGATGTATTCAAGAATAACCGTGTACCGTGCAGGCTACGGAGTCTTGTCGCTGCGGACCTCCATCGCGCTCCCTTCGGTCCGCCGCTGGAGACCTCCCCTTCGCGCCACCCCGCCGCCATGTACCTGCTGGATGGGCGAGTTGTGATGCTGCCCATTTTCAGTTCCAGATACCCAGGCCCTTGAGCAGGGCGCGCAGGCCCGCGAAGGAGAGCAGCCCGATGACCATCCAGCGGATCATCGCCGGCTTGCTCTTGGCCAGCAAGTTGACCCCGACCACCGAGCCGAGCATGATCCCGATGATCGAGGGCGCGAGCATCATCGGCAGCACGGCGCCGTTGTTGACGTAGATCCAGGCCGCCGAGGTGTCGGTGATCGAGAGCAGGAATTTGCTGGTGGCCACCGAGACCTTGAGCGGCGCGCCCATCATCAGGTTGAGCACCGGCACGTTGGCCCAGCCGGCGCCGAGCCCGAACATCCCGGCCATGAAGCCGATCAGGATGAAGGTCAGCAGACCCTGGGGGGTGCGGTGGATCTTCCAGTCGATGTTCTGGCCGGTCGTGGCCTCGTGGTAGATACCGTTGATCCGCAGCGCGGTCGAAAGGGCGTCGGCCTTCGGCACGTTCGGAAACTCGGACTTCTTTGCCAGGAACATGATGAGGACAATCGCGAGGATCGTTGCGCCGAGCGCGGTCTGGACGACGTTGGCCGGCAGGGCGAGGCCGACCAACGCGCCGACGATGGCGCTGGAGGAGGCGATCAGGGCCACGGGGATCGAGAGGCGCAAGTCGGCCATGCCCTTTTTCAGCAGACCCGGACCGGCGGCGAGCGCCCCGGCGAGGGCGACGAGCAGACCGGCGCCCCGGACGAAGTCCAGGTGGAAGGGGAAGAAGCCGCCTACGATCGGGACGTAGAGCACGCCGCCGCCGACGCCGCCGAGAACCGCGACGACGCCGAGGGCGAAGCTCACGACGAAGAGCGAGAGCGGCCAGACCCACCAGGGGGTGGCGCTGGCCGCGGCTGCCGCCGGAGCCGCGGCCGCGACGTCGGCGCCGTGCTCGGCGGCGAGGGCCGGCAGGGCGGCGGCGCAGAAGAGCACCGCGAGGACCAGGGAGAGCGCCAGCCAGAAGCGCCGGTCGAACAATGCCATGGGGGCTGTTTTCGTGCGCATCGTCCGTTTCCCCCTACTCTTCCTTGTTGAGGATTTTTTTCGCGTCATCGAGGTCGCCTCCCTCGGCGAACGCGATGGCCGACATGACCCGCTCGACCTTCTCCTGGAAGGCCTCCTTGATCTTGCGCACCAGCAGGTCGATCTCAGCGGGCTTGCGCAGGAAGTCGAAGCCGCCGAGCTTGCGCGCTTCGGCCTCGTCCTGGTCGGTGCCGTGCCCGGTCAGGATGATCACCTGGATCGTCGGACGGGTCTTCTTGATCTCCCGCAACACCTCGATGCCGTGCAGGCCCGGCATTTTCAGGTCGAGCACAATGACGTCCGGCTCGATCTTGCCGATGTACGTCAGCGCCTGGCTGCCGTCGAAGACGCTGTCGACCTTCAACTCCCGCAGCCGCAGCCGCTCGGCGAGCGTGGTGACGAACTCCACCTCGTCGTCGACGAGCAGCACCTTGATCTCCTTCTTTCCAAACATTCGCCCCTCCTTCCCGGCATCCCGGGTTTGTCCCCGTGGTGAAATCCGTCAGCGAGCCGTTGACAACCTGATCGTCGGTGCGCCACCCCCTTCGAAAACCAGTTCTCCGCCGAGCCGGCGTGCCAGCTCGCGGTTGACTCCATCGTCGTCGACTCCGGGCGCCGAGACGCCGTCGGCTCGATTGCCTGCCGGGTGCAGACTTATACAGACGCCGTCGCCGTCGCGGCGGGCGCGCAGCACGATCGCGCCGCCGGGTTTGACCATCCGTGCACACTCGACGAGCAGGCGGTGCGCGAGGCAGAGGAAGCGCGCCGGATCGCCGGCCGCGTGCGGCAGAGACCCGGAAATATCCCGTTCGATGCGCAGTGAGTTCTGCCGGGCCCAACGCTCGGTGAGGCCGAGCAGGTTCTCGATGGCCACGCCGGCATCGAATCCCTCGCCGACAGCACCCAGTGCGCCGCCGAGTCCCGCGAGCGTGCGGACAATGTTCAGCGCGCGCCCGACCTGGTCGTCCAGCGAGGAGTGCGCCCGCGCCGTCCCGCCCGCGCCGGCTTTACCGGCGCGCGCCAGATCCTCCATGAGGCCCACCGTCTCGCGCATCACCGCGAGCCGGTTGTTCAGCTCGTGGGTCGCGAGGCCGATCATCGCGGCTGCGAACGAACGCACGGCGTGTTCGACCGCGGCCTCGTCAGCCGGTTGCATGTGCTCCCCTTTTCGCCTGCGCGGCGTCGATCTTCGCGACCAGCTCCGCCATCTCGACCGGTTTGAGCAGCAGGCCGAAGGCGTCGATCCGGACCCCCTCGATCTTTTCGGCCAAATCGAGGTGCCCCGAGAGCAGGATGATCTCGCCGTGCGGAAGCCGCTGCCGCAGCGTCATCAGCAGCTCGACGCCGCGTACGCCGGGAAGGGTCAAATCGAGCAGGACGACGTCGGGAGCCGACGCGCTCACCGCGGCGATCGCCTGCTCGGCGGTGAACGCGGCGCTCGCTTCGTAGCCGCGCAGCCGCAGCCGCTCGGTGAGCGTCTGCGCGAACTCCCGCTCGTCGTCCACGATCAGCACCCGTGCCTTACTCACCCGAGATCTCCTGCGCGATGTGGCGCACCGGCAGTTCGAGCGTGAAGGTCGTCCCGAAGCCCACCACGCTCTCCACGAGTATCTTCCCGCCGAGCTTCTTCATGATCCCGCGCGACACGAAGAGGCCGAGCCCGGTCCCCTTGCCCTTCTCCTTGGTCGTGAAAAACGGTTCGAAGAGGCGCTTGAGCTGCTCGGCGGGGATGCCCGGCCCGTTGTCGGCGATCGCGATCTGCAGCCAGCGCTGGTTCTTGGCGCGCGTCGTGACGACGATCTCGCCCCCGGCGGGGACGGCGTCGATCGCGTTCTTGACGATGTTGATCAGCACCTGCTCGAACTCGATGCGGTCGGTGTGCGCGGTCGGCAGCCCCTCGGCGAGCCGCAGTTCGACTCGCACCCCTTTCTCGGCGCGGTCGGCCTCGAGGTAATCGCGCACGCGTTGCACCTCGGCATTCAGGTCGATCGGCTCGACGGTGACCTCGACCCGCCGCGCAAAGCCGAGCAGGCGGTGCGTGATCGTGCGACAGCGCTTCACGCTGTCGGTGATGCCGGCGAGCAGCGCCCCGAAGCGCTCGCGGTTCTTGAATTCGCCGGAGACCTCGAGGAAGTCCTGGAGCAGCCCGGCCTTCTCGTTGATGACCGCCAGCGGG
>CAZEOK010000081.1:0-14300 GCA_964513745.1 uncultured bacterium | reverse complement strand
TGAGCCGGGAGCCGGCCGGGGAGTCCGCCGTGGGGACGGTGATCGCGCCGCCGCCCTTCATGGGGTCGCGCGAATTCGCGAACAGGTTGAGCAGCACGCGCCGCAGCTGCCTCTGGTTGACCCTCAGGGTCACCGGGCGCGCGCGGAACGCGGTGCCGACGGCGATCTCGCGCCGCGCGTTCTCGGGAGCGACGTCCTCGACGAAGCACTGCAGGAACTCCTCGACGAGCGTTTCCTGGCGCTCCCCCCCCGCGAGGCGCGCGAGGGCGAGGTAGCTCTCGACGATCTCGTTGAGCCGCTCGACCTCCTCCTCGAGAACGTGGCAGTAGTGCCGGAGCCGCTCCGCCTGCGGGCCGCGCGTGCGGCGCACCCGTTCCTGAAGCAGGTCGGAGTTGAGGAAGATCGAGTTGAGCGGGGACCGGATTTCGTGCGCGACCTTGCCGGCGACGATCGCCATCGCCGAGAGCTTCTCGGAACGCTCGAGGCGGCGCTGCAGCTCCTGCACCTCGGTGCGGTCCAGTACCCAGGCGAGCAACCGGGCGCCGCGCCCGGGGGTGAGTCGCTGGATGCGCAACGCCACGGGGCGCGGCACCGAGGTCGGGCGCGCGAGCAGCCCCTCGATTGCCTCGCCGGAGGCGATTCCCTTGCGGGAGCGCAGCAGCGCGGCCAGCTGCGGGACCGGCGAGAAAAGTTCTTGAAGGTCTCGGCCGCAGAGGGCTTGCGCCTCGATGTCGATGAGCGCCGCTGCCGCGGCATTCGCGGCGTGAATACGCCCGCGGCGATCGATGACGAGACAGGGCAGGGGAGCGTCGAGCCAGCATTCGCCGGCCGTCACCGGCGAGGTTTTCACGGTTCGCATGATATGCAGCGGATGGTAAAGATGGCACGCGGTGGTGTCAACGGAAAACCAAAACGGAGACCTCCCCGCCGCCAACCCATTCGCCCAGTGCGTTGTGGTTGACGAACCGGCACGAGGGGGAGTATTCATTTCGGCTATGTCCAATGGGAAAGAGAACTCGCGGAGCGAGGACCTCGCCGGCCTCTTCACCAACGGACGATTTGGTGAGATCGAGCGGCTGCTGCACGCGAGCCCGGATCGGATCCCTGAGGCCGCCTCCCTGCTCCGGCGCCCCGAGAGTGAATCGGTGTGCTCGCTGCTCCAGGTGCTCGGACGTGTCGGGTTCGACTTCCCCGAACAAGTGTTCCCGATACTGCCGGTAATCGCCGAACTTCTCGAGCATGGGGACCCCGATGTGCGAGCGGATGCGGCGTACGCCTTCGGCACCGCGGTTTTCACGCACCGGGAGCCGGCCGCAGCCGCGGTACCGCGCCTGCGCGCGCTGCTCGGGGACGAGCTCGTTCAGGCCCGCGCCGACGCCGCGCGAGCGTTGGGGAACATCGGCTTCTATCACCCGGAGCTGGCGCGCGACGCGGTCCCCCGGCTCCTGGCGATGCTCGACGGCGGGACCGACGAGGAGCGCGAGGCGGCCGCGCACGCACTCGGCAAGATCGGCGCGAACTCACCCGGTCTGCTGCCCGAGATCTTCCCGCGCCTCGTGCGCGAGCTGGAGAAGACCCACGAGGCCTCGTGCAGCGGCATCCTGCTGGCGTTCGGCAGCGCCGGGGCGCATTTTCCCGAGCTCGTCCGCGAGCATGTCCCGAAGCTGCTGAAGTTCCTGCGCAGCCAGAATCCCGACACCGTCCGCTATGCAGTCCTGGCCCTGGGGAACCTTGCGACGAGCAATCCCGGGCTGGTGCGGGGAGCACGGCCGGAGCTCGAGAGGCTGGCGGCCTCGGCGGACATGGATCTCTCCGCCAACGCCCAGATGGCTCTCTCCTTGCTGTAGCCGCAGGCCGATCAGGCCTGGCGTGGCGGCAGGAGCTTGTCGATGATTTCCTTCAGGTCCGTGAGGTGGAAGGGTTTGACGAGATAGGCGTCCGCACCTGCCGCTGAGCCTTGCTTCTTGTCCCGATCGCCGGCGCGCACGGTGACCATGACCACCGGGATCGAGTTCGTCGCCGGGTCGGCCTTGAGTTTCTCGCAGAGCTCATAGCCGTTGAGCCCCGGCATGATGACATCCGTGATGATCAGGTCGGGGCGCACCCCCCGGGCGATGATGAGCGCATCCTCGCCCTCGCAGGCCGCGATGCAATCGAAGCCCAGGTCGCGCACCGTTTCCTCGAGGGCGAAAAGGATGTTCGGTTCGTCATCGACCACGAGCACCCGCCGTGTCTGGCGCGGGCGCAGCCGCCGGTCACGTTCCCGGGAGAAATCCGCGGTGGAGAGCTCGCCGGTCGCCCAGCGCCGGCGGTAGCTGCAGGCTTCGCACTCAGCCGCCGTCTTGCGCCCCTCGCTGACCGCAGCGCGCCAGCAGAAGAGAACCTGCCGGTCGCGCACCCGGCACTCGCGGGTGCAGCCGTGGTGCTCCCAGCAGAATTGGAATGCCATCACCGCTCCGCTGTCGGGGCGGCGGCATCGCCGGTTGTCTCGCGGTAGTCCTCGAGCTCGCGGATCAGCTCGGCCACCCGCTCGACCGCGATCTCGGTGAGCCGCCGGCCTTTTTCCACGCTCGCCTTCGACGGGTCGCCCCAGACACCGCCGCGCCAGTGCCGGCGCTTGTCACGCACGAGGCGCGCGTCGGGTATGTCCGGCCATTCGGCGGGGGAGGTGCCCTTGACCAGCTCCGGGCGCAGGAACATGACGCGGGAGGTCTCGATCTCCCCGGCGTGCGAGTCGTCCTCGGCCTCGACGAGCGCTTTTCCAGCCTCCTGGATCTCGTTGTACTCCGAGATCACGCTGATGCTGATGTCAGGCAACTCGTCGAGGAGCTGCTCGCCGGCGTCCACGAGCGTCAGCACGTGCGTTTTGCCGGCGTGGCCGGAGATGACAACGAACGAGCGCATGCCGTGGCGGTGGAAGTCGCGCACGAGATCAATCGCGATCGCCCGCAGCGTCGCCGTGCTGATGCCGACCGTGCCCGGGTGGTTGCGCGTGCTGCGGCAGACCCCGTAGGGAATCGCGGGAGCGAGGTGCGCGCCGGTGCGCTCGGCGACGCGGCGGCAGACCTCGACCACCTGCAGGGTGTCGGTGCACAGCGGCAGGTGCGCACCGTGCTCTTCGAGTGAGCCGAACGGGATGATGACGGTCTGCGACGTTCGCACCCCGGACTCGTACTCGGGCATCGTGACGTCTTCGACGATCATCGCGCTCCCGCGGGCAGAGGCCTCACGGCTTCAGGCCTTGCTCTCGCGCCAGACGTGGATGTCCCGCGCGATTTCTTGTTCCATGGCGAGCTGCGTGTGCTCGCACTGAATGACCATGGTCGGGTAGTGCTGGTGGACCTTGACCCGCATCCCCGGCGCTATCCCGAACGCCATGAGCTTGTGCAGGCGCGCGGGCGAGGCCGAGCTCAGGTAGGCGACCCTTCCTTCCTCGCCGGCAGCCAGGCGCACCAGAGGCACCACGAGGCTCTCGACGCTCTGACGCGCCTCGCGGCAGCAGCGCCCCTCGGGGATCGGCGAGCCGTGCGGGCACTCGCGCGGGTGGCCGAGCAGCGTGCAGATGCTCTCGGTGACCTGGTCGGCGAGCATGTGCTCGAACTCGCAGGCGCTCTCCTCGGTGGCCTCGACAGACATGTTGAGGATGTCGTGGAGCAACCGCTCCGCGAGCCGGTGGCGTCGGATGACCTGACGCGCCGCCTCTTCGCCCGCGGGGGTTAGCAGGAGACGGTCGGCATCCGCCCGCACCAGTCCCTGGCCGGTCAGCTCGGCGACGAGGCCGGGGTCGAGCGGGATCTTGGTCACTTCCTGGATGGCGGCGAGCTGTTCCTTGCCCAGCTCGCGCGCGGACCAGAGCCCTTCGAGAGCTTCCTCGATAGAGCGGGAATGCGGCTGATGGTGATTCTCGGGCATGGACGGGATTGTAGAGAAAAGCGCGCGCGGAGACAAGGCGCCCGCGCTGCAGTCGCTAGCTTGCGTGCGGCATGGCGCTGTGGTCGGCAACGTTCTTGTCGCGATACATCGCCTCGTCCGCTTCGCGAATGAACGCCTTGAGGTCCAGGCCGTCGCGCAACCCCGCGATGCCGATGGAGACGGTCAGCGCGATCCCCTCCTCGCCGAGAAGCGAGCGCACCCGTCCCGCGATGCCTTCGGCCGTCCCCCGGTCCGCCTCCGGAAGCACCAGGACGAATTCGTCGCCGCCGTAGCGGTACGCGCTGTCGATGTCCCGGCGGCAAGCTTTCTTCAAGCAGGTGGCGATGCGTGCGAGGGCGGCGTCGCCGGCAAGGTGGCCGAAGCGATCGTTGTAGTTCTTGAAGTCGTCCACGTCGACGAGCAGCAGCGAGAGCGAGCGGCTCTGACGGCGCGCCCGGTTGATCTCGGCGTCCAGCACGGTGTAGAAATGCCGCTGGTTGAAGAGACCCGTGAGCCCGTCTGTCCGCGCGAGTTGCACCAGCTCGCGAAGGATGAGGGTCTTTTCGAGCGCCTTCTCGACGGTCAACAGCAGCAGCTCCAGGTCGAACGGCTTCTCGATGTAGTCGGCGACGCCCTGGCGCAGGGCCTGCAGGATGGTGTCCTTGGAACCCTGACCGGTGATGATCACCACCTGGGTTTCGGTGCGCACGCGGCGTGCTTCCGCGGCGATGGCCAAGCCGTCAACACCGCACACCGCCAGATCGGTGACGATCACGTCGTAGGCAATGCCGCCCACTCTCGCGATCGCTTCGGCGCCGTCCCTGACGGACTCCACCGTGAAACCGCGCTTGGTCAGGTAGCGTTCGATGGACCAGCGAAGCAGGTCTGCGTCTTCGACCAGCAACACCCGGCCCCGGCCCCGATTCTCGTGCGTCGCCATGACCGCATCCTCCTGTTGATTATTACTCCTTTCACCACAGGGAGTTTCATGCCGGTACGGATGCCGCGTCCAGGAAACAGCCCCAGGGGACCGTTGACGGCATCTCCGCGAAAATCACGTCCATTCGCGTCAGAAAGGGGGCGAGGAAGACATAGAAAAGTCGGCGGATGGGTGCCCGCTCTCCGCCCCGCAAAGCACCAGATCGTGATCGTGCTCCGGACCCAGCCGTAACAGGCTTTCCCTGAGGGCCGCACGGGTGGCGGACCCGGTCATGCAGTCGTACCAGGGAGCGAACAATGTGTGCGACTAGCGGAGCATGGCCGGGCTCACGGATCGCAATTCCCCCCAGGTTCGCCCGGATCGTTGCTCGCGGGAAGACCTTTGTCGCCGGTATCCTGCGAAGAGGCAACGCGCGCGCGGATGATGTTGCACAGGACCAGCGCTAGAAAGAACGTGAAACAACCGTCGATCCACTTTTTCAGAAATGGGTCTTGGCTCCAAAAGATGAGATACACGACATGGGCGAGAAAGAACAGGAGTGGGCTAAGTATTCGTAATATTTCTTTATTACTCATGAGTAACCAGGGCTCTCGTTACTGCGTGATCTCTGGTCTGACCGTGAAGATGTCGTGTTGAAAACATGGGGCTGCCCATAGGGTCGGCAGTAGCGGTCGAGTCCATGAGCAGCAGTGTACTCTTTCTCCAGACGGTCTCACAACACCTTATATTACTTTGACATTTCAGCCTGATTGGGGTATTAAAACCGCTCAGTTCCCGTTGCGTGAACCGGTCCGGAGAGGGGTGAACCGATGGACTATAAGACAACCTTGAATTTGCCACGGACGGCATTCCCGATGAAAGCCGAACTGACGCGCCGCGAGCCGAAGATGCTTGCATTCTGGGAGTCGCGGGACGTTTATCGCGCGCTGCTCAAACAGCGCTCCGGCCGCCCCACCTATATTCTCCATGATGGCCCCCCCTATGCCAATGGGCATATCCACATGGGCCACACTCTCAATAAGATTCTCAAGGATATTGTTGTAAAATCAAGAAATATAGAAGGATATTATGCTCCATATATCCCGGGATGGGACTGTCACGGCCTGCCGATCGAGCTGCAGGTGGACAAACTGCTGGGGCAGAAAAAGAAGGAGATCGGCACCTCGCAGTTTCGCAAGGAGTGCCGCAAGTACGCTGAGGGGTACATAGATATCCAGCGGGCCGAGTTCAAGCGCCTGGGCGTGCTTGGTGATTGGGAATCCCCGTACCTGACCATGTCCTATCCTTACCAGGCCGCGATCGTCCGCGAACTCGGAAAGTGCTTTGCCGACGGCCGCGTCTATCGCGGGCACAAGCCTGTTCACTGGTGCATCTCCTGCCGGACGGCGCTCGCTGAAGCCGAAGTCGAATACGAGGAGAAGAAATCTCCCTCCATACTTGTGAGATTCCCCATCGTCGGCGGCTGGGAATCGGTGGCTTCCGGCCTGCCGGCCCGGGCAGCCTTCGCGGTCATCTGGACCACCACTCCCTGGACGATCCCGGCGAATCTCGCCATTTCAGCGCACCCGGATTTCACCTATGCAATCATCGATTGCGGCGATGAGTATTATCTCGTCGCGAAGGATCTGGCCACCGCAGTGATGAAGGATGCAGGCCGTGCGGACTGGGTCATCGTGCGCGAGGTGCGCGGCGCCGACCTCGAGGGTCTCACCGCCCGTCACCCGTACCTCGGGCGCGAGTCACGATTCGTCCTCGGCGATCACGTGACTCTCGAGGCAGGGTCCGGCCTGGTTCACACCGCGCCGGGGCATGGGCAGGAGGACTACGTGGTCGGTCAGCGCTACGGCATCGACGTCTACAGCCCGGTCGATGACCGCGGACGGTTTGCCGACGATGTCGAACGCGTTGCCGGACTGAAGGTGTTCGACGCCAACCCCGTCGTGGTGGCGGCCATCCGCGATGCCGGGAACCTGCTGCGCGAGGGGCAGGTCACCCACAGCTACCCCCACTGTTGGCGCTGCAAGCACCCGGTGATCTTCCGGGCCACCAGCCAGTGGTTCATCTCGATGGAGCAGGGGGGGCTGCGCGCGGCGGCTCTCGAGCAGATCGATCGCGTGCGCTGGATCCCCGCCTGGGGGCGCGAGCGCATCGCGGGCATGATCGCCCACCGTCCCGACTGGTGCATCTCCCGCCAGCGCTCCTGGGGGGTGCCAATCACCGTCCTGCTCTGCGAGGACTGCGGCGGCGTGGTCGCCACGCCCGAGATCTTCGAGCGGGTGGCCTCCCGCGTCGCAACCGAGGGCGCGGACTTCTGGTTCGACGTCGAACTCGGCGAGATCGCTCCCGCAGGGACGCTCTGCCCCGATTGCGGGGGAAAGCGCCTGCGCAAGGAGACCGACATCCTCGACGTCTGGTTCGACTCGGGAGTCAGCCACGCCGCGGTTCTCGAGGGCCGCCCCGGGCTTTCCTGGCCGGCCGATCTTTATCTCGAGGGCTCCGACCAGCACCGCGGCTGGTTCCACAGCGCGCTGCTCACCGGGGTCGCCACCCATGGCGGGGCGCCGTATCGCAGCGTGTTGACCCACGGGTTTGTCGTGGACGCGACCGGGAAAAAGATGTCCAAGTCGGTCGGCAACGTCATCGCGCCCCAGGAGATCATCAAGCAGTACGGCGCGGAGATACTCCGGCTCTGGGTCTCCGCCGAGGACTACACGAACGACATCCGCATTTCGCAGGAAATTCTCAAGCGTCTCGCTGAGGCCTACTTCCGCATCCGCAACACGGCGCGCTTTCTGCTGGGCAATTTGGCGGACTTCGAGCCGGCGCGCCACGCCGTCGCGCCGGAGTCGCTCCCCGAGATCGACCGCTGGGCGCTCGCGCGCCTGGCGCAGCTCGAGCAGAGGGTCCTGGACGCCTACCGCGACTGCCAGTTCCACCTTGTCTATCACACGCTGTTGAACTTCTGCTCGGTCGATCTGTCCGCGTTCTATCTCGACGTGCTCAAGGACAGGCTCTACGTCCTCGCTCCCGACGATCCCGCACGGCGGGCCTCGCAGACGGTGCTGCACCGGATACTGGAGTCCCTGGTCGTTCTGATGGCACCCATACTGTCGTTCACGGCGGAAGAGATCTGGCAGGAGATGCCCGCGCGGCCCGCCAAGGGGGAGAGCGTGTTTTTCGAGACATTCAGCCCGACTGTCCCGCTGGCGGGCGCGGACGATCTGCTCTCGCGCTGGGGGCGCCTGATCGAGGTGCGCCGCCTGGTGAACAAGGCGCTCGAGAGCGCCAAGGGGGAGATCGGCAAGTCGCTCGAGGCTGCGGTGAGCATAACCGCCGACGCCGCGACCTGCTCGTTTCTGGCAGGTTTCGGCGACCAGCTCAAGGAGGTCTTCATCGTCTCGGCCGTCGAGTGGCACGAGGATGCCGCAACTGGAGCGGTGCCGGTCGTGACCGTCGCGCGCGCTCCCGGCGTCAAGTGTTCCCGCTGCTGGTGCTGGTCGACCCGCATCGGCGAGGACCCGTCGCATGCGGATGTCTGCCCGCGCTGCGCGGGTGCACTGGCCGTGATCGGCGCAGGAGTCGCGGATGGCGGGCGGGCTTGACAGTGTTCCCATGGTGCGGAAATAATGAACCCGTGATTTCGTACGTGCGCATGTCGAGGTTTCCCCGGGCGCTGCTGCTCGCGACCATCCTGGGTTTCGCGCCGGGGTGTACCCTGTTCGACGACTACCTCCCCGGGACGCCGTTCACCCCGGACCAGCCCGTGGCCGAGGTCACGCTGGAGGGCGAGATCGCGATCGACCGGGCGAGCGGGATCAGCGATGGCTGTTCCAACGGAGACGCCGTCCTCTGGGGTACGGTCAGGAACACGGGCGATCTCGATGTCGACGAGGTGTTCATCACCGTCGACGTGTTCGATGCGTCTGACCACCTGCTTGGCAGTTACCGGGTCAACGTCTTCAACGGGGAGGTCACTCCCGGCACGGACGAAAACTCGGTCGACAGCTTCTCGACCAACCTCCTCGTGGACCAGGCAGGGGTCTTCGAGATCTGCGCCCCGCTGGCCTCGGAAACGGTGGCGCGTACCGACTACCGCACCGACTTCATCATCATCGACGTGATCGAGGAGTAGGGGGAGCCGTGCGCAGTCGCCGAATCCCCGTGCTGTGTTGCGCCGCCATGTCCTGCTGGCTCGCTGCATGCGCCGGGCTTCCCGCCCGGCGAACGCAGGACGCGGACGCGCACTATCGCATGGCCACGGCGGCGCTGCAGCAGCCCGGTGGCATCAAGAGCGAGATCAATCGCCGTGCGGCGTATCCCGAACTGACCCTGGCCATCCGGCTTGCCCCCAAGAATCCCGAATACCATCTGTTGCTCGGGACGTTCTACCTCTACGACAAGGACTACCCGCTTGCGGAGCGAGAGACGCTGCGGGCCCTCGAGCTGGACCCGAACCGCGCCGAAGCGCACAACAACCTGGGTATGATCTACATCAATCAAGGGCGGCTCTCGGACGCGGCGGTGCAGTTCCGCAAGGCCCTGGCAAACCTTGCCTACCCGAACCCGGAGTTCGCCGCGAACAATCTCGGCTCCGTCGAGTACCAGCTCGGCGACTTCGCTGCCGCGGTCGAGGCCTACGAGCGCTCCCTGGCGATCCTTCCCAACAACCCCGACGCCCGGTTCCAGCTCGGCATGTCGTACGCCCGCCTCGGCCGCCTGGCCGAAGCCGAGAAGGCCTTCATGGCAGCCCTGCAGATGCGCCCGGATGTCGCGCGCACGCGCTATGAGCTGGGCATGGTGTTCTTCAAGCTCGGCCGGCGGGTCGATGCCGCCGCACAGTTTCGCCGAGTCGTCGAGTTGGACCCCGCTGGCGATCTCGGTGAGCAGTCGCGCACCTACCTGAAGCTTCTGAAGTAGCCTTGGTGTCCGAGCCCGCCCACCCCCCGGAGCAGTTCCGTCCCGCGCCTCTCGAGATCGGGTCCCTGCGCGTATTTCCGCCGCTGGTGCTCGCGCCGATGGCCGGGCTCACGCATGCGCCGCTGCGCCGGCTGCTCGGAGAGCTCGGCGGAGTCGGCCTGTTTTACTCCGAGATGCTCAGCGCCCGCGCGCTGCGCCACGAGGTGCCCGGGAACTCGCGCTTTCTCTCCAGCCCGGAAAAGGCGCGGCCGCTCTGCCTGCAGATTTTCGCCGCGGAGCCGGAGCAGATACACCCGGCGGTGGCCGCTGGCCAGGCCTGGCGCCCGGAGGTCTGGGACCTCAACTTCGGCTGCCCGGCACCCGAGATCCTCAAGCAGGGGGCCGGTGCGGCGCTGACCCGCGATCTCGGGCGCGCCTGGCGCATGGCCGAGGCCATGCGGGCCGCCGCACCGGGGCCGCTGATATTCAAAATGCGCGCCGATGAGGATCGCGGCCGGCTTCTTGATTTCGTCCAGATGCTCCAGACCGCCGGCGCCGACGCCATAGTCGTCCATGGCCGCACCGCGCGCGAGAAGCTCTGTCGCCCGGCGCGCTGGGAGCCGATCGCCGCGGTTGCCGCCGCGGTGCGCATCCCGGTCATCGGCAACGGTGATGTGCGCTCGGCCGAGGACGCCGAACGGATGTTCTCCGAGACCGGCTGCAGCGGCGTCATGATCGGGCGCGCGGCTGTCGAGCGTCCCTGGATTTTCCGTGAGATCTCCGTGCGCTGGGGCTTGCCGGTCCCGCCCCTTCGTTTGCGGACGCGCAGCGCCGTCTATCGCCGCCTCGCAAAGTTGCTGCGCGAGCACTACAGCCAGCCGCGCGATCTTTATCGGCTGCGCGAGTTCACCGGCTACTATGCAAAGAATTATAAATTCGGGCACCAGCTCTGGAAGGCGATCCAGAACGCTCCGGATGTACGTACGGCCAGGACCGTGGCCAGGGACTTTTTCGCCCGCCAGCATGATGACGGGGAGACGCTCGCGTGAGCGCTTCCCCCTGGTACGTGGCGGGGTTGCGCTTCGGCTGCCGTCGCTGTGGCGCCTGTTGTACAGGGGCTCCCGGGTACGTCTGGCTTCAGCCCGAGGATATCGTCTCGATCGCCGACTGCCTTGGCGTGGCGCCCCCGGCATTTCTTGCCCGGCAAACCCGGCGCGTCGACGGCGCGTTGAGCCTGCGCGAGGAGTCCGACGGGCGTTGCATCCTTTACGAGGTTGGTCGCGGCTGCCGCGCCTACGCAGTGCGTCCTCGTCAGTGCCGGACCTGGCCGTTCTGGGCGCGCATCATCGCCACCCCCGAGTCCTGGGAACGGGAGGCGGCGGATTGTCCGGGGATGGGGGCGGGGGAGTTGATCGGAGCCGAGACGATCGAAAGTCTCGCGCAATCCCCGGCCCGACCGCGCCAGACGCCCGCGTAGGCGTGATTGCCGTGCGCCTCCCGTGCGAGCCGTTCTTGCGTGCCCCGGGGCTTGACGATACTGGCGCCCAAGAATAGCATCACCAAGTGTGTTTCATCCGGCTAACACCCAACTGGAGGTACCTCATGAACGTCCGGCCCGCGGTCGTCCGCTCAATTCGTTTAGTCATGCTTCCCGCGGCAACAGCGTTCCTGCTCGGCGCCTGCGCAGGAGCGACCCAGCCCAGGTCGGGTGCCGCGGTCCCGCCGTCAGCGGAGTCGAAGCCGCAGGCCCCGAAATTGGCACCGACCGTACCGCCCGCTGATCTCGGCACCGTCGAGCGCTTTGCCTGGCAGCAGGTCGTCCAGCTTGGCGATGCTTTCGCCGCCGGCGATGCCGAAGGTTTTCTCGCCAAGGTCTCGCGCGGCTTCTACCGGAGCTACACCACGCTCGAGACCTCGCTCAAGGCGCTTATAGCGGATTCAACGTCCAGCGGCGCCGTAGTAGCGGTCCGCGCGGTTACCGAGGAGGAGGGGAGAGTCAGCGTCAGAGCCGAGTGGGCCCGCAGCGTCACCCGGCGCGACGGCAGCGTTGACGCGCGGCGTGGGGAAACGGTGTTCCTGTTCCTGAAAAGCGACACGAGCCTGCGCCTTCTCGATTATCGCGGCGACCCGCCGTTCGCCATCGACGGCATCTAGCCACCGGTTGCCATGAGCGACACCTCAGCCCTGCTCAAACGGGCCCGGGACCTGTTCCAGCAGGGGCTCCCGGAACAGGCCGAGGAGATCGTCGGTCGGCTGCTGCGGGACAATCCTCGCGATGCAACGGCGTTGAATTTTCGCGCCTATCTGCTCTACCGCCGCGGGAGCGTCGAGGACGCGGTCGCGGCGTATGCCCGACTCGTTGAACTCGAGCCGGACGTGCCGGGCCACTGCGCCAACCTCGCGTTGATCTGCTTCAAGGCCCAGCGGTACCCCGAGGCGCAGCATGCCTTCGAGCGGCTGCTGCGACTCAAGCCGGGGGATGTCATGGCCCTGCGCAGCCTCGGCCTCTGCCTCGAGCGCCAACACCTGCTGGAGAAGGCGCTCGACTGCTACACGCGCTCCGGCGACGAGGAGCGCGCAGCGGGGATTCGGGGACGGCTTCGGCACCGACTGCCGTCCCGGAGGACCGGGGATGAGCACGCCGAGTCGCCGGCGCGTTTCGTCGATGGCGGGCCGCCGCGGCATGAGGCGGCCCCGGAATCCGATGTCGCGGCGTGGCTCAAGGACAGGAGCCTGCCGGGACCCGGCGAGGGGCCGGAACTCGCGCGCGCCGGGGTCGGCGAGCTGCTGATCAAGGTCAGGGAAAAGGTTTTCATCAATCCGACGTACTGTATCGGGCACCGGGGTATCGTGGTTTTTGCTCCGGCCTCCCGCGAGGCGGAGAAGGCGGCGTCGAAGTTCGGCGAGCGGCACGGCATCCTGGCGCGCGCCGAGGGCAACGGGGAGCTCGTGCTCTCGGGACTCGGTCGCGGTTTGCAGACGCTGCACCTGGGCGGGGGACGGCTCTTCGTCAACTGGGGGTCGCTCGTGCTGTGCGGGACGGGGATCGAGGTGTCGTTCGGGAGCACCGGGCTGGTCAAGGAGGCTTTTCTCGCTGCTGAACTCAGCGGTGCCGGGCAGCTCGTGCTTGCGGTGCGCGGGGGCCCGATCGTCATCCCCGTCGTTGCCGACCTGCCGACACTCGTGCGGCCGGAGGCGGTCGTGGCGTGGACCGAGGATCTCGCGTACGAGGCCGAGCTCGTCCCGGAACTTAAAAAGCTGGTCGGGAAGGCGGAATCACTGCGCTATCGCTTCGAAGGCCGCGGCCACCTGGTCCTGCAGTCCTGCTAGCGATCACTGCCAGAGATAGAGAAGCCGTGCCTGATCGGTGAGGGGGGAGAACGCCGCCGGGAGGATGCCCGAGACGCGCGCGTCGATCAGTTCCCAGATGCCCCGGCGTGGCTTCTCACGGAGGACCTCCGGTGTCCCCGCGATACCGGCGAGCTTCCCGGCGGCCGCGATCGCGGCGTCGAGGTCACCGAGTTCGTCAACGAGACCGAGGTCCTTAGCCTGTCGACCCGAGTAGACCCGTCCATCGGCCAGGGGGCGCACTCGTTCCAGAGCCATGTTCCGGCCCGCTGCCACAGCCTCCACGAACTGGGCATAGACGTCGTCGACAAGGCCTTGGAGCAGCTTGCGGTCGCGATCGGTCATTTCGCGTGCGCCGTTCCCGACGTCCTTGAACTCACCGCTCTTGATGGTGTTCGTCCCGACCCCGATCTTGCCGAACAGCCCTTGGTATACGGGGAACTGCATGATTACGCCGATGCTGCCGGTGAGCGTCCCCGGGCTTGCGAAAACCCGGTCGGCGGCGCACGCAACGTAGTAGCCGCCGGACGCCGCCAGGTCACCCATCGAGACCACGACTTTCTTGCCGGAGACTTCGCGCAGCCTCGTGAGTTCCCCGTGGATCTCCTGGGCCGCCACCACGGTTCCGCCCGGCGAGTCGACGCGCAGGACGATGGCCTTCACCGAGTCGTCGTCGCGATGCTTCCTGATCTGCTCGATGATCTTTCGCGCACTCACGGCCCGGTTGCCCACATCGTGGGAACTCGTCATGACGCCGTTCAACTCGACGACGGCCACCTTGTCTTTGGAGAACGCCCCCCCCGGGAGCCTACGGTGGTCGCTGCCGGTCAGCACCATGATCAGCGCGACGGCAGCCGAGAGTCCGGCGAGGATGAGGAAGGGATACCTGATTTTGCTCATAGTGTCCCTACCAAGCCTCGGTCATGAAACTCGTTGCCGCTGAGATCGAAACGGCGGAGGGGTTGGCTCCGTCGGCGGACCGGAGGGAGCACGATGGAGGTCCGCAGCGACAGGACCCCGCAGCGCACGCAGACGCAAAGTTCATTGAGGACAGAGTCCTGGGCTTCAGGCTGTTCCACAAGCGTTTCAATGCCTAACCATGGAAACATCGGCCGGAGGCGGCTCATTCACCACCGCCTCCGGCCACTCGCTTCTGCTACTCGTCTTCCCGGCTGCGCCGCTTCTCTTCGAGCATCTCGCCGAT
>CAZEOK010000080.1:0-14302 GCA_964513745.1 uncultured bacterium | reverse complement strand
TCGCCTACTACGCAGCGCTCGCGAAGAAGTACCCGCTCATCTCGATCGAGGACGGCCTCGCGGAAGGCGACTGGAAGGGGTGGAAGGCGCTCACTGACGCGCTCGGCTCCAAGGTCCAGATCGTCGGCGACGACCTCTTCGTGACGAACACGAAGATCCTCGCCGAGGGGATCGCCAAGGGTGTCGCCAACTCGATCCTGATCAAGCTCAACCAGATCGGCACGCTGACCGAGACCATCGAGGCCGTCGAGATGGCGCACCGCGCGGGCTACACCGCGGTCATGTCCCACCGCTCAGGCGAAACGGAGGACGCGACGATCGCCGACCTGGCCGTCGCGCTCGGGACCGGCCAGATCAAGACCGGCTCGATCTCCCGCTCGGACCGGATCGCGAAGTACAACCAGCTGCTGCGCATCGAGGAGCAGCTTGGGGAAACCGCGCTCTACCCGGGCCTGAAGGCCTTCCGACGGATCGGCGGGTGACCGGTCGCAAGCCGGCGGTGGTCCCCGCCCCCTGCACCCCGTTGTCAAAGCAGGGTCCGGGAGGCATGTACGGGCAGCTCACGGAAGCCATCGGTTCCCTCCCCGGTACGTGACCCGAATGTTCCCGCAACAATTCGAGGCAGCGACGGCCCTGCTCGAGCAGGTCGGGCCGTGGCTTCTCTGGGCGGCCACGATTGCCGGCTGCGCGCTGCTGGCGCACACGGCTTGGCCTTTGCTGGTGCGTCGTCCGGGCGCCGGGGCCGATGGTCCTGACCGGGGCGAGGGCTGGCTGCTGGCTCTCGTCGTCGGCTCTCTCGTTACCTCATTCGCACTGCTCGCCTGGTACCATCTGCGCATCTGGGGCGACCTGCCGCTGGAGCTCGATCCCCGTGCCGGAGCCTGGATCAACGCCCAGTTCGATGCGATGGCGCGGGCCGGCCGCGGCAGTCTTCCCCCGGTGGACTGGGCGCATCCGCCGCGCTACGCGATCCCACTCTGGATCGAGGGAGAGAAGTTCTTCTTCTGGGCGCTGGTGTACGGACTCGCGCTGATCTACCCGTTCGCCCGCCGCGCCGCGCGGCCGTTCCGCACCACGCTCTACGTCGGGCTTGTCGCCTACCTCGCCGGGGTCGTGTTCTTCGCGAAACCCTTCACCACGCCGCTCGTGCAGTTCCGTGGCGAGATCGCTCCGTGGTTCGCAGCGGGGGCGGACATTGGTCTGAAGGTGCAGCTTTTCTTCAAGATGTATCCGCGGATGATCTTCTACTACAACGCGCCGTATATGTGGATCCATCCGCCGCTGCTCTTCGCGGCCTACGCGCTGCTCACGGTGACGTTCGCGGCCTGCGTCTTCATGCTCTTCTCGGCACGCCGCGAGCAGGAGCGCGAGGCCTACTTCTACGCCAAGCTCGGCTACCTGCTGCTCACCGTGGGGATGCTGATCGGCTACCCCTGGGCGCTGCAGGCCTGGGGGCCGAACTGGTGGTGGGACCCGAAGATCGCCGCGTCGATCATGATGTGGCTGCTCTACTCGGGGTTCCTGCACACGCGGCTGTACGTGCACCGGCGACGAGTCTGGTTCCTGCACGCCGGGCTCGGCATCCTCTGCTACCTCTCGCTGATCTTCACCTACTTCATGGCCTGGTACTTCCCCGGGGAGCACACGTTCCAATGATCTCACGCGATTCTTCTCCGAAGGCGGGAAAGCTGCCGTATGTGTCAGTGGCAAGGGCTGCGGCGGGGCGGTCCCGCAGGGACGCCTGCTCGTTGTCTGAGCCGGAGGCGAGTTACGAGCAGGCGAGCCCTGGGCGACACTCCGGGCCGGCGGCTGAGACGCACGACCGAAGGAACGCTCCCGCCACCTCGCCGCCCGGAGCACGCTTTGAGTGTGAGGGACACGGAAGCCCGTGCGCACCCAGCAGACGACCCGCACCGAAAGGTCGATTCTCGTGAGCACTGGCACGCAGCAGGCGCGGCCGCGGCGGGCCATCGGCTGGGACCTGGCGCTCGTGCTGCTGACAGCGGTCACGCTCGCCGCCTTCGGCGCGCTCGCGCTCTGGGGGATGTTCTATTACAAGTCGCACGCCGTCCGGCCCGGCTGGTCGGTGCCGGAATTCCAGGAGATGATGAACCGCCTGGCGGCGCCGCTCGTCGTCCTGCTCATCGTCTGGCTCGTGCTCTGCATCCCGAAGCGGCTCCTCTCGCAGCGGGCGCTGCTCGGCTATTCAGGGGGGATGCTCGCGCTTGGCTTCGCCGCCCTCCCGTTCGGCGGCGTCCGCTTCTCCCTCGGATTCCTGCTCGGACTCTCGGCCCTGCTTCAGGCGGCGATCCTCGGCCTCGTACTCGCCGGTGCGCGCCTGCGCTTCTCCGGCCGCGGCATCGCCCTGCGCTCAGGTTCGTCGCTCCTGCACCTCGGTATCGTGTTGTTCACCCTCGATCTGGTCGCCCTGCAGGGCTCGCCCTGGCACATCCCCCTCTTCTGGGTCGCAACCTGCCTGCTGACCGCCGGGTGCCTGCTCACGTTCTACGTCGCGAACCAGCGATAGGCCGGTGGACGCCTCGAACGGGGTGATCGTCGTCGGCGGCGGCGCAGCCGGGATGGTCGCCGCGATCGCCGCGGCGCGGCTGGGGGCGAAAGTCACCCTGCTGGAGCGGCTGCCGCGCGTCGGCAAGAAACTCCTCGCCACCGGCAACGGTCGCTGCAATCTCGCGAACGCGCACCTGGAGTTGCGCCGCTACCACGGCAGGAATCCCGGATTCGCCGGCGCGGCGCTGGCCGCTTTCGGACTCGATGCGACCCTGCGCTTTTTCGCGGAGCTCGGCCTTGCGGTGCGCGAAGAGGATGGCGGGAAGATCTTTCCGCGCTCCGGCCAGGCCTCCGCCGTTCTCGACCTTCTGCGCCACGAGCTTGCGCGCCTGGGGGTCGAGATCCACTGCGATGCCATCGCGAGGCGCCTTGACCGGCGGCACGGCGCCTGGGATGTCGCCACGCACGGCGGGACCTTCCGGGGCGCCGCCGTCGTCCTCGCCAGCGGCGGGCGGGCCTCCCCACAGCTTGGCTCGAACGGCAGCGGCTACGACCTGGTGCGACCACTCGGCCATCTCCTGATCGAGCCATTCCCTGCCCTGACGCGCATCCGTGTCGCCTCGCCGTTCCTGAAGCACCTCAAGGGTGTGAAGCTCGAGGGGACGGCGATGCTCGTGCCGCAAGGACAGCGTACGCCCCTCCCCGACCGACTCCCCGGCGCCAGGGAGAACATTGCCTCCGGGGAGATCCTCTTCACCGAAACCGGCCTCTCGGGCCCGCCGATCCTCGACCTGAGCCGCCGAGTCGCCGAGCGGGTACAGGGGGGCGAGCGGACAAGCGTGCGCCTGGACATCTGCCAGGAGGTTGCCGCTGACGATCTGGTAACGCTGCTGCACCGGCGCTTCTCAGGCCGCTCCGGTGTGACCGCTGAACTCGCACTGATCGGCTTTCTGAACAAGCGGTTGATCGCCCCAATTCTGAAGGAGTCAGGCATCCCCGATCCCAACCAGCCCGCCGCCTCCCTGGGCGATCCGCAAATCGCCGCCATCGCCGCAACGCTCAAGGGGTGGCGCTTCGAGGTCACCGGCACCGACTCGTGGACCGGGGCCCAGGTTACGGCCGGCGGGATCGACGTCTCGGGAGTGAAGCCGGCGAGCCTGGAATCGCGCCTTGCACCCGGGCTCTTCCTCGCCGGAGAGCTTCTCGACATCGATGGCGACTGCGGCGGGTTCAATCTCCAGTGGGCCTGGTCCTCGGGGCACACCGCCGGATCGGCGGCGGCGGCCCGGGTCCTTCGCCCCGTCGCCAGAATCCCGGCATCTGCACGGAATCCTCAGGAATGACCGGACGATGATCCGCGTCTTCGAGGTCCGTCTTCCTCTCGAGCACGACGAGGCGGCGGTGCGCGCCGCCTTGCTCGAGCGGCTGGGGATTCCCACTGCGGAACTGCTCGCCTGGCGCGTGGCGCGCCGGTCGGTGGATGCGCGCAAGAAGAACCGCGTCCTGATCGTCTATCTGCTGGACGTCGAAGTCGCTGATCCCGCCGCCGTTCTTGCGCGCGCCGCACCCGGGAAGATCGAACCGGCGCCGGAGCACTGGTACGCCCCCCCGCAACCGGGGACGGAAGCACTCGCGGAACGCCCCGTGGTCGTCGGCAGCGGCCCCGCGGGACTCTTCGCCGCACTGCTGCTCGCCGAAAGCGGCTATCGCCCGCTGCTGCTCGAGCGCGGGCAGCCCGTCGAACGACGCGCAGCCGATGTCGCCGCCCTGCTCGAGCGCGGTGTCTTTGACCCCGAGTCCAACGTCGTCTTCGGGGAGGGGGGCGCCGGGACTTTCTCCGACGGCAAGCTCTACACCCTGATCGGGGACGAGCGCCGCCACAAGGTCTTCGCGGAGTTGGCTGCCTGCGGCGCCCCGCCTGAGATCCTCGTCTCGTCAAAGCCGCACATCGGCACCGACAACCTGCGACGCATCGTCCCGGCCCTGCGCGCGCGCATTCTCGCCGCCGGAGGGGAGACGCGCTTCGGACAACGGGTCTGCGACTTCGTCGTCGAGACGGGGCAACTGCTCGGTGTGATCGTCGACGGCGCGGATTTCATACCCGCCCGCGCGGTCGTCCTTGCGGCGGGGCACAGTGCTCGCGACACCTTCGCGATACTGCACGCCCGCGGGGTCGCGCTGGCGCCCAAGCCGTTTTCTCTCGGCGTCCGGATCGAGCACCTGCAGGCCGACATCGACCGTTCGCAGTATGGCCAAGCCGCGGGTCACCCGCGCCTCGGCGCCGCCGAGTACAAGCTCGTGCACCATGGCCCACACGGACGGTCGGTATACTCCTTCTGCATGTGTCCGGGGGGCGACGTCGTCCCGGCGGCCTCCGAGGCGGACGGCGTCGTGACCAACGGGATGAGCCGTTTCGCGCGCGACGGCCGCAACGCCAACAGTGCCCTGCTCGTCAGCGTCCGTCCCGAGGACTTCGGTGGCTCAGACCCGCTCGCGGGGCTGGATTTCCAGCGGCGATGGGAGCGCGCCGCCTTCGCCCACGGCGGCGGCGGTCACGCGGCGCCGGTGCAGCGGCTCGCCGATTTCCGCGCCGGGCGGCCTTCAGAGCGTCTCGGCGAGGTGCTGCCGACCTACCGGCCGGGGTATCTCCCCGGCGACCTCGCACAGTGCCTGCCCCGGTTCGCGGTGCAGGCATTGCACGAGGCGATCCCGGCACTCGAGCGCAAGCTCCGGGGTTTCTCGAACCCCGACGCCCTGCTCACGGGTGTCGAAACGCGCAGCTCCTCGCCGGTGCGGGTGCTGCGCGACGGGGAGGGCCAGAGCAGCGTCGGCGGGCTCTACCCGGCCGGCGAGGGCGCCGGGTACGCCGGCGGTATCGTCTCGGCGGCTGTCGACGGCCTGCGGGCCGCCGAAGCCGTCATCCGGCGCTTCGCCGTTCCCCGTTAGCCCGGGTCACTCGGGCAGCACGTGCACTAGAACGGACCGGGTATGGTCGCCCTCGCTTCGCTGGGCAATGGGGGAACGCCTGACATCGATGCGTACCGGCCAAACGCCGATGCACTCCCTACCATTGCCCAGCGAAGCGAGGGCAACGCTCTTACCACGGTCCACGGTTGTTCAATGCGCGTCCGCGAGCAGTCACGTGAGAGACGACGCGCCTGAAAAAACCTGACATCCGTTGAACGTGCTGCCGGAGTCGGCAGGGAGCGTCCTTGCGCGCTCCGGCAAGGCAGCCGCGCGGCGCACGCGGAGGCGGGCTGGTGCCCGCCGCACAAGCGACGCAAGCGGCAACGCCGCCGGGGCGCGTCAGGGCCTCCCTGCCGACCCCGGCTAACGGTCCCAGAGGTTGAAGCGCAGGATGGCCCAGAGGACGACGAAGCCGTCCCTCCAGGTGATCTTCTTGCCCTCGGCGTAGTCCCGGCCGTAGTACGAGATGGGCACCTCGTAGAAGCGACACTTCAAGCGGGCGAGCCGCGCGGTGATCTCAGGATCGAAGCCGAAACGGTCGGACCTGAGCACGATCCGCGGCGCGAATTCCGCCTTGAAGACCTTGTAGCACGTCTCCATGTCGGTGAGGTTGAGGTTCGTGAACATGTTCGACATGAGGGTCAGGAAGCGGTTGGCCGCAAAGTGCCAGAACATGTGGGTGCGGTGCGGCGCGCCGAGAAACCGGGAGCCGTACACGGCGTCGGCCCGCCCCGACAGGATCGGCTTGATCAGCTCGGGGTAATCCCTCGGGTCGTACTCCAGGTCGGCGTCCTGCACAATCACGATATCGCCGCTGACATGGCGCAGCCCGGTGCGGATGGCCGCGCCCTTGCCCTGGTTCTTCTCGTGGAAGAGGACGCGCAGATCGTTGAGCCCGTCTCCCGCCCAGCCGCCGGCCGCAAACTCCCGCGCGAGCTCCCGCGTGCCGTCGGTGGAGCAATCCTCGACAACGATGATCTCCTTCTCCAGCGGCACTGCCCGAACCTGTTCGAGGAGTTGCGGAAAAAAAACCTCTCGTTGTAGAGGGGGATGACGACGGAGATCTTCATGGACGCTACGCCATTCTGCTCGAGAGCGTTTTGAGCGTCAAGGCGGCGAGCACGGTGAACCACAGGGCGTTGGCCGGGATGTGGGCGTTGAACTCAGTGAAGGAGTGCAGCAGAAACGCCAGCATGCCGCCAAGACCGCCCAACGCGATGAAGACCGCCTCACGGTCGCGGCGGCGGGCAAGCCGTTTCGCAGCCGCAGCGGCGTACCCCCCGAGGAGCACGAGGACGGCGAGTGTCCCGGCCAGGCCGCCCTCGGCAAGCAGTTGCAGCCAGTCGTTGTGGGCATGCGTCACCAGGTATCCCGCGCTCATGGTCTGGTAGCGTGGGAAGGCCTCGACCAACGTGCCGAATCCTGTGCCGAACAACGGGAAATCCGCCGCAATGCGCAGGGTGTCCGCCCAGATGCTCGTGCGTGGTGCAGCCGCGGCGCTGTCCGCAAGGGTGCCCAGCCGATCGAGCAGCGGCTGTGCGGCGAGCCAGACGGTGAACGCGAGGGCAGCCGCAATGGCGGCCGCGGCCTTCCAGAGATGCCTGCGGGTCGCCTGCCTGGCGCCAATGGCGACGGCGAGCACCGAGAGCGCCGCGAGCGTGCTCACGATGCCGCCGCGCGAGAGCGAGAGCCCCAGCGCACCGGCCATGACCGAAACGATGAAACCGAAGAGAAACCGCTGCGAGTCCCGCTCCGCCCGACGGGAGGTGCTGTTCGCCCCAGGCTCTCCGGAATCGCCGTCGGGGGGTGGGCGACGGTGGCTGCGGCTCAACAGAAACCCGATCCCGAACGGAACCGTCATGCCCATCAGGCAGGCGAAGTGGTTGCGGTTGATGTAGGGCCCGAACGAGTTGCCGGCGGTGATCGCCCCCCAATAGGCCCGGCCGGTGCTCTGATAGTGCCAGAGGATGCCTCCCAGCGCGTGTGCAAAGCCGAGAACCACGAAGGCCGCAGCGAGTCGCCGGACCTCGGCGGGGCCGGGGATTCCGTCGAAGACCGCAAAAAAAAGCAGTGAATAAGCTGCCAGCTGCGCGAGCGCGTGGAGCGTCTCCTGGGGGGCCACCGACAGGGTCAGGGACCCCGTGGCAAGTCCCGCCTGACGCTGAATCTCCGCCCCGATCGGGGAGACCGCGGCTGCCAGAGGCCCGAGCGGCACCAATTGCAGCACACCGACGCCCGCCACGGCAACCAGCGGGAAGTGCAGCCCGGCCGACCAGGAACCGAGGTGACCGCGGGTCGACCGGTCCGCGGCGCAGCACTCCGGGCACAGGGCCAGGCGCAGAAGCCAGACGGCGCCGATGGCCGCCGCCCCGGCAACAACCACCATCTCCGACCAGGCCTCGACGCTCCCCCAGGCCAGCGGGGCAAACGCCAGCAGCGCGGGCGGACCCCACCTCAGGATCGGATCGGTTGCCCGCATGAACGCTGGGCGCGTCTGGCCGGGAGCACTCGCTGCTGAATGGCGGCGACGACGGTGCTTTCGGGGAGTATCGCCGTCGTCCGGGAGCGGGACGCCTGCGCCCGACGGCTCGGGAAGGTCGAGGTTGTTCAGGATGAAATCCGGGGTTGCGGGACCCGGGGATGTCCGCCCGGTGGGCGTCTCCACGACCACTGCCTCTCCCCCGGGCTAGAAGAAACTCTCGGGGACGATGATGATGTCCTGGGAGCGGACGAGGGTTTCGAGGTCCGCCTTGAAGGTCTTCTTTTCCGCCCCCTCCTCGCGGGTGATTCTGATCCCCTTCTTCGCGGCCTTGTCGGTGAAGCCGCCGGCGAGGATGATCGCCTTGAATACGGTGAGCTCCGTGCCCTTCTCGAGCTTGTAGGCCCCGGGCCGCGTCACCTCGCCGTAGACGAAGTACTGGTCGGCCCGCGGCACCTGGATCATGTCGCCATCGCGCAACTCGAGGTTCTGCGTCCTCACGCCCGCCGGCGTGAACAACTCCTGCGCGTTCACGATAAACGCCTCGGCCTCGCCGCTCTCCCCGGTTTTTTTCGGACGCAGGACCATCACCTTCTCGCCGCTCTCCACCTTGAGCCCGCCGACCTGCGCAATAACGTCGAGAAGCGTGGATCTTTCCGGAAATCGATAAAACCCCGGACGAGCCACCTCGCCGAGCACGGAGACCTCGATCTCACGCTTGTAGTACTCCTTGACGAATACGGTGATCTCCGGGTTGAACAGGTACTCCTTGTAGCGCGCCGCGAGCTCGCGCGCGAAGACCTCAACCGTCAGGCCGGCCGCGCGGACCTGACCGACAAGCGGCAGGGTGACCGTCCCGTCGTCGTCGATCCGGATCTCCTGGGTCAGGTCGGGCTGCTGATAAACCTTGATCTGGACGAGGTCCCGGGGGCCGAGCTGGTGAACGAGATCGGTCGCTGCCGCGGCTCCGGACGGAAGCGCAATCCCGAGAAGCAGCCCCAGGGCGAGGGCGAACGTTGTTCTCACAAGCTTTAAAAGGCGGCCTTGGCGCTCAGCGACACCTGGGTGACGGTGTAATCGAAGGTGTCGAAGTTCGAGTCGCGGCGCTCGGTCGAGCCGGAAAGCGACAGTCCCAGCCAGCGCAGGAGCTGGTAATCGATGCCGGCGGTCCCCCCGTAGGTGGTATCGGTGCGCTTGCCGGTCTGGGTGGGCATCTCGGGATCGAACGAGTTGGTGTAGGTGGTCTGTGTGGGGTACTCGTCGCGACCGAACGTGGCCCCGATCCGGGCGCTGAAGCGGTAACTCAGGCTTTGCGCAAATCCAACCCGGAGCCGGTTCCGCAGGAAGTAGGGGTTTTGCGGGAAGTCCGACTCCTGGGACTGCCGGGAAGCCTCGGCTTCCGCCGCTGTCCGGCTGGTGAAGTTATGGCGCAACCCGGCGGCGACCACATAGTAGCTGCCGCTCTCGGTGCCTAGATCCGCAGCGGTGACCTCGTAGTCCTTCCACTGGTAACCGGCCTTGGCGAACCCGTTGGAGCGTGAGGTGACGTCCCAGGTCAACCCGAGGTTTACCTGCCGCGCCGAACCGTCCTGGGGCTCGTTGCTGTCATAGGCATAGCCGGTCCACCCCGCTGCCAGAAGGGCCGACAGCTTCGGACGGAATCTCCAGAAAAGCGCGGCCTGCAAGGTGTCCTCAGCGCGCTCGCGGCTCGCGCTGCTGTCGAACAGATAGGCGTCGCGGGACCAGGAGAGTTCGGCCCGGTAGGCGTCCCGGATCTTGTAGCTGAGCTTGGCGGAGGTACTTCCGGTCGCGCTGTCCTCGCCCGCACCGAACTCCTGGCTGCCGGCGAGATAACGCTGGGTGTAAACCTCCGTCACCGCGAAACTCAGACCACTCGGGAAATCGGCCCCGAGCGAGCCATCGACTTTCCAGTTGATCGCATCCTCGTCGCTGTAGTCGCGATAGGCAACCCAGTCGATTTGCCCCCGAAGCTCGAGGAGAAAACGTCGAACCGGCAGCGAAAGACTCAGCGCGGGGGTGATGGTCGTCACCAGGTCGGAATCCGCGGAGCCATTGACGAGAAAAACGTTGTTCGTGAAGGTCTCGCTGAGCGACAGGGAGGGCGAAGCCTTCACCGGCCCGAGTTGAACGCCGTCGCCGGCTGCCTGCGCTCCTGCGGATGTCAGAAGAACCGCGAAAACCGCGACGGTCGCCCGGCCGACGTGTTTTATCACGGATACCCGCTCCGATTACTGGCCGGTGCCGGGGAGAAAGGGGCTCAACTGCGGCTGAGCGGCAGGTGGCGTGGACCGGACAAGCCCGCGTTGATGCTCCCCTCCGGAAGGTGGATACGGCAGCGCACGGTCCAGGGCTGCGACAAACTCGGCGGCCCCGA
This sequence comes from uncultured bacterium, assembly GCA_964513745.1. Classification (GTDB taxonomy): domain Bacteria; phylum JAUVQV01; class JAUVQV01; order JAUVQV01; family DATDCY01; genus DATDCY01. The sequence goes on along the minus strand of CAZEOK010000080.1, from coordinate 3,953 downwards.
TTGCGTTGAGTGCCGCGGCGACCGCTCCCATCGCGGCCTCCTTGGAAACGCGCCCCGCGGTCACCGCCCGGCGCAGCGCTTCTTCAACCTGGATGACGGTTTGCTCGCTGAGGCATTCGGCCGGCTTCCAGCCGTTGAGCGGCTCGGTGCCGATCGCCTGCAGGGCCGCAATCGCAGCATCCTGCGTGGTGACGTTGTAATCAAGCACCTGGGCGAGTGCAAGGGCGAGAATTCCCTGCGTATGGCACTCGGCGTGTGCCGCGCGTGCCGGACAGACGGCAAGAGCCAGGCACACCAGGATCAGCCCTTTCGCCACGGACACGAACCGTCTCACAGGATCCTCCTTGCAGGGGAATATGTTAGAAGTATCCTCGCCTTCAACTTCGCTTGTCAAGACCCGGCTCCCGAAGAGTTTTTCAGGCGGCTTCAGCGTCCCCCGGCCAGGTCGCGTCCCTCGAGAACGGCGCGCGGATTCGATTCCACCAGAGCATGCGCCCCGGCCGCGCCGAGCACGCGCGCCGCCGCTTCCCGCCCCCTGTCAAGTTGGGGAACCCGCTCATTCGCCCAGTGCGCGTCGCTTGCCAGAAGGTGGACCCAGCCCTTCTTGAGAAAGTGTTGCGCCGCCGAAGCCGCCGCCGGGCCGAATTCACCAAGGAGACTGCCGGCGGTGACCTGCACGAGCGCGCCCTCCTTCACCAGCGGCTCCAGGCGGCTCCTGTCGTGCTGGAGGGAAACAGTGCGCTCCGGGTGGGTCACGATCGGCAGCAGCCCGCGACCGAGCAACGTCCTGACGAAGGCGGCCGCGCCCGGTGGCATGACCTGGTAGGGGAACTCCAGGAGAAAGTAGCGGCCGTTGCCCCCGAGCGTCAGCACGTTCTGCGGCGACAGTTCGGGCTGCACGTGATAATCGCCGCCCGCGACGACAATCAGGGGCACGCCGGCCTCCGCGAGGCGACGTCGCAGCTCGCCGGTCGCGGCTTCGATGCGCTCCGGCGGATTCGGGAAGACCTCGCTGACGTGCGGCGTGGCCGCAACGGTGGTGATGCCGTCCGCAACGGCGATCCGGCACATTTTGACCGCCTCGTCCCAGTCGGCCGGCCCGTGGTCGAGTCCGGGGAGGATGTGGACGTGCAGGTCGATCACGGAAGTCCCGTCCCGACAGCAGCCTGCCTGCCCCGATTCATGTCGCGCTCGTGCTTCGAGGGCAGGCAGCCGCAGTAGCGCTGGCGATAGTGGCCGCTCTCCCGGTAGGCCCGACCGCCCTCGACCCAGCCCAGGCGCAGGTCTCGATAGAGAAAGGGGACGCCCTCGGTGCGCGCGACCTCGACGGCGACGGCCCGGATAACCTCGTGCTTCTGGTGGATCGAGTACAGCAGCGTCGTTGAAAAGGCGTCGAAGCCATTGCGCCGCGCCTCCCGGGCCGTGGCGCGCAAGCGCAGTTCGTAGCAGCGGCTGCAGCGGTCAGCACCACTGCCGGCCACCGCAGCCGACCAGGAATCGGGTCCTTGCCCATCGGCGACCACGAGCTCCAGCCCCAGCGTCGGTGCGTACCTCCCGAGCGCGTCGAGTCGCAGCGCATGCTCCTCCTGCGGCTGGATGTTCGGATTGAAGAAATACCCGGCGACCTGATATCCGTGTGCGCGTAGAGCCGGGACGGGATACGCGGCGCACGGGGCGCAACAGAGGTGAAGGAGCAGACTCCCGAGGCTCACCGCCCCCCCGATCCGGGCCCTGAGCCGAACAGCCGCGCCTGGGGATTGCCCCCGGGCTCGGGGATGCCGAAATGCCGGTAGGCCTGCGCGGTCGCCATACGACCCCGCGGCGTGCGCTGGAGAACACCCTGTTGGAGCAGGTACGGTGCGTAGGCGTCCTCGATCGTGTCCTTCTCCTCCGCGAGGGCCGCGGCCAGCGTCTCGACCCCGACGGGGCCGCCGCTGTACTTCTCGATGATCAGCAGCAGCAGGCGCCGGTCCATCAGGTCGAAGCCTGCCTCGTCGACCTCGAGCCTGCGCAACGCGCGGTCGGCGGCCTCGCGGCCAACCTCGCCGCCTTCGACCTGGACGAAGTCCCGGACGCGCCGCAGCAACCGGTTGGCGATGCGCGGGGTGCCGCGCGAGCGGCGCGCGATCTCCGCGAGGCCGTCGTCGTGGCAGGGGACCTCCAGCAGGCGCGCCGAGCGACCGAGGATTCGGCAGAGCTCGCCGATGGTGTAGAAGTTCAACCGGTTGACGATGCCGAAGCGGTCGCGCAGCGGCGAGGTGAGCAGACCGGCGCGCGTCGTGGCGCCCACCAGCGTGAACGGCTGCAGGTCGAGGCGCACGCTGCGCGCGGCCGGACCCTGGCCGATCACCAGATCGATCTTGCAGTCCTCCATTGCCGGATAGAGGATCTCTTCGACGATCGGCGCGAGGCGGTGGATCTCGTCGATGAACAGCACATCGCGCGGCGACAGATTTGTCAGGATTGCCGCCAGGTCGCCGGCGCGCTCAATGACCGGCCCGCTCGTGGTGCGCAGGCCGACACCCATCTCGCGCGCGATCAGGTGCGCGAGCGTGGTCTTCCCGAGGCCGGGGGGTCCGCAGAGCAGGACGTGATCGAGAGCCTCGCCGCGCTCGCGCGCCGCACGGATGAAAACCTGGAGGTTCTCCTTGAGCTGCTCCTGCCCGACGTACTCCTCGAAGGTCGATGGCCGGAGCGCCGTCTCGATCTGGACGTCATCGGGTTCGCGTTGGGGGTCGACAAGATCGCCGCGGGCAGACATGCGGATGATTCTAGCGCACTTCCCATCTGAACACCCACGCCGAATTCCTCACCTCGTGCTTCAACGGGACGCAGGGTGGCGCGAAGCGGGGGACCCCGGCGGTTTCGAGTATCAGCGAGGCGGCTGGGGCATTCCGGAGGGGAAGATGCGCAAAGTCGCCGATCAGCCCGGAATGTTGATCGGGGCGGTCCCGCAGGGACGCGGGCTCGTTGTTTGAGCCCGGAGGGCGAGTTACGAGTCCGCGAGCTTCGGGCAACACACCGGGCCGGCGACTGAGACGCACGACCGCAGGAATGCCCCCGCCGCCTCGCGAACGGGAATTGTTATCCGGAGAGGATCGAGAGGGCGCGGCGGATGATCGCCTCGAGCGATCCGTCGCCTTCGCGGGCTGCGCGGCCGACCGCACGCTCCGCGTCCTTGAGCTTGTAGCCGAGGTTCACGAGCGCCGCGGCGGCATCCTCGGCGGCCCGGCCGCCGGCTCCGGCGGATCCGGCCGCCGCGGGCGTCTGCGCCGCGGCCTCCGGGACCCGGACTTTCCCGCGCAGCTCCAGCACGAGCCGCTCGGCGGTCTTCAGGCCGATCCCCGGGACGGTGGCGAGCCGGGCCACGTTGCCCGCGGTGATCGCGGCGCAAAGCTCGTCGGCCGCGATCCCGGACAACACGGCCGTGGCCAGCTTCGGGCCGACCTTGCTCACGCTGATCAGCTGCTCGAACAGCTCCTTCTCGTGCGGCGTGGAGAACCCGAAGAGGGTGATCGCATCCTCCCGGACCTGGGTCGAGATCTCGAGCGCCGCCTCCTCGCCTTCGCCTGCCAGCGTGTAGAATGTCGATAGCGGGATGGTCACCTGGTAGCCGACGCCGCGCACGTCAAGGAGCACCGCCTGCGGGCCCTTGCGGGCGATACGACCGCAGAGGCGGCCGATCAACGCCCCACCCCCGCGGCGAACGCCGTCCAGGCGGCGCGGGCCGAGCGACGGCCGCGGGCGGCGGGGCGCGGCAGCCCGCCGTGCCCGAGGTGACAAAGAGCGATCGCGATCGCGTCGGCGGCGTGCGACGAGCCGGGCACGGCGTCCAGCGCAACGAGCTGCGCGACCATCCGCTCCACCTGCGACTTCTCCGCGTGGCCGTAGCCGGTGACCGCCTGCTTGACGTGCATCGGCAGGTACTCGTGCACCGGCAGACCCGCCTCGGC
>CAZEOK010000079.1:0-14528 GCA_964513745.1 uncultured bacterium | reverse complement strand
CTCTCCTATAACGCCCTCGTCCAGAGCTGGCCCGAGATCTCCCGGCTCTCCCGCGAAGCGAAGACGGCAGGCCCAGTTCAGGCGGAGATGTTCTGACCTTGACAGGCAGCCATCCCGCCATAATTATGGAAATATGAAAACGACGATTGTATTGCCTGACGAGCTGATGACCGAGGTCAAGGTATTGGCGGCGCGCGAGCAGCGTAAGCTCGGCGAGATGATGACCGAACTGGTGCAAGCGGGCATCGAGAGCCGCACCAGGCGCAAGAGGCCCGACACTGCGGCCCGCCGGAAGGTCGCGCGCGAGTGGCTCCAAAGATGGGACAAGCTGTCGGAGGAATTGAGTGCAGCGCTGCCGACGGGCGGTGGGTCCGTAGTCGATGAGATGATCCGGGATCGAGATCGTCGGTGCTGACAATCGATGCCAACGTCTTCGCCGCCGCAGAGATCCGCAGCGAGCCGGAATACGGGCCGGCGCGCCGTCTGATCGCCGTCGTCCTCGACCAGGGGCTGCGTCTGCACCTGCCCTGGCTGGCGGTGGTCGAGGCTTCCGTGTCCATCGGCAGACGGCTCGGCTCGGTGGCGGTCGCCTCCGATATCGCGAGTGCAATTGCCGATTTTCCCGGCGTTGTCCTCCACCCCGTGGGCAGAGATCTTGCTCTCCTGGCCGCTGCCGTCGGCGCTGAGTGCCGTTTGCGCGGGGCGGATTCGGTCTATGCCGCGGTGGCAAAGCGGCACGGCACGGTCCTGATAACCTGCGACGAAGAACTTCGCCAGCGCACCAAGGGGACGGTCGAGGCACTAAGCCCGAGGGCCTGGATCGAGCAGCGAAGCTGAGGTGCTATTCGGCAAGGAGTAGTCATGCGGATGCAGATCGAGAGCATCGAGATCAAGAAGAACTGACGAAACTTGAAGTAACTATTCGCCAGGTCAGCGACCTCCGGGACTTCTACTTGAAGATCAAGAAAGCAAAGGCCACCAGGAATGCTCCACCTGGGCCCTCCGCGCGTGATCAGACCTGTTCGGCACTTGACGTAAAAGCATAAATATGTTTCGCTGACCGCATGAGAACGACGGTCGACATCCCGGACAGGCTCTTTCGCAAAGTCAAGGCAACGGCCGCTCTCCGCGGGAAGAGAATCAAGGACCTCGTGGAGGAGGGCCTGTTGTTGGCGCTCGATTCACCCCAGGCAGGGAGGCACGCCGCGAAGAAGCCACAGACTGTCTACGGTCTGATGAAAGACAGTATCGGCATCGTGGACAGCGGCGTCTCCGACCTCGGCAGCAACCCGAAGCATCTCGAAGGGTTGGGGCGTGACTCGACGGGCCATCGTTGACACCGGGCCCCTGGTGGCGCTGCTCGACCGGAGGGAGCGCCATCACGGTTGGTCGGTCGAGCAAGCTCGAAACCTCGCCCCGCCATTGCTGGTTTGTGAACCTGTTCTTGTCGAAGCATCATATCTCCTCGCGCAGTTGCCGCCGGCACAGGATGCCCTCTTTGCCCTGATCGAGAAGGGGGCTTTGCGGATTGCATTTCATCTCGAGGAGCATCTCCAGGAAATACAGGGGCTCCGGAAGAAGTACCACGACCGGCCGATCTCCCTGGCCGATGCCTGTCTTGTCAGGATGGCAGAAGTGTTCGACGACCATCACGTGCTAACGCTGGACTCGGACTTCGCGGTCTACCGAAAGCACGGGCGCAAGTCACTGGCCCTGATTCACCCCCGAGGGGAGTGATCAATGGCCATCACCAATCACGAACGCGTCGGCAAGGCGATGGATCTGCTGCGTCAGGGGCTCGCTCCGTTCGTCGAGCGGGAACTGAAGGCGCAGTACCAGCAGGCATGGCTCGAAGAAATCAAGGCGGCGCTGCCACCTCAGCAGCTGAGTATCGGGGCGACTGAAAAAGATCCGATGTCGGACGTCGCTACGGTGCTGGCGACGATGTGGAACAAATGGCAGGAGGTTTTTCGCAAGACACTTGGGCATGCCGAACGTAGTCTGGTGTCGGAGCTTCGCGAGGTTCGCAACCGTTGGGCACACCAGAACCCCTTCTCGACGGACGACGCCTATCGCGCGATGGACTCGGTCTCCCGCCTGCTGACCGCCGTCTCGGCGCCACAAGCTGAAGAGCTGGAAAAGATGAAGATGGAGCTACTGCGTCTGCGCTTTGACGAGCAGGTGCGGAGCGAGAAGCGCAAGGGCGCGGGCACAGCCATTGAGAGCGCGGCTGTCGGGACGATGAAGCCGTGGCGCGAGGTTGTCACGCCCCACCCGGATGTGGCCAGCGGCCGCTACCAGCAAGCTGAGTTCGCCGCCGACCTCTGGCAGGTACACCTCGGCGAGGGAAGCGCGGAGTACCGCGACCCGACCGAGTTCTATCGGCGCACGTACCTGACGGAGAGCCTGAAGCACATGCTCATCGGGGCCGTGCAGCGGCTCTCCGGCAAGGGGGGCGACCCCGTCGTCCAGCTCCAGACCAACTTCGGAGGCGGCAAGACCCATTCGATGCTGGCCCTCTACCACCTCGTCTCGGGCATAGCTCCGAAGGAACTGCCCGGCGTCGATGCACTCCTTGCTGATGCCGAGCTGAAGAACGTCCCCAAAGCCAAGCGGGTGGTGCTGGTCGGCAACAAGATCTCTCCCGGGAACCCGTCGCGGAAACCCGATGGCACCGTGGTCCGAACCCTCTGGGGCGAGTTGGCGTGGCAGCTCGGCGGCAAGAAAGCCTACGCCCGCGTCAAGGAGGACGACGAGAAGGCCACCAGTCCCGGAGACGTATTGCGCGAGCTGTTCAAGGAATATGGCCCCTGCCTCGTGCTGATCGACGAGTGGGTGGCCTACGCTCGACAGCTGCACGACCAGAGCGACCTCCCGGCCGGGGGCTTCGAGACCCAGTTCACCTTCGCGCAGGTGCTGACCGAATCGGCCAAGCTCGCGGGTAACTGCCTGCTCGTGATAAGCCTGCCTGCGTCCGATACCACCGGGTCGCCCCACATCCAAGCCGACGACGCCGAGGTGGGTGGGGTGCGGGGACGCGAGGCCCTCGACCGCCTGCGCAACGTGGTCGGGCGACTGGAGTCCTCATGGCGCCCGGCGAGCGCCGAGGAAGGGTTCGAGATAGTGCGACGGCGGCTATTCGAGCCGCTTGCCGGCCCGGATCAGTTCAAGCACCGCGACGTCGTAGCGCGGGAGTTCTTCGAGATGTACCGAAGCCAGCAGCAGGAATTCCCCCCGGAGTGCCGGGATACGGATTACGAGAAGAGACTGAAGGCTGCATACCCGATCCACCCCGAGATCTTCGACCGGCTCTACACGGACTGGTCAACGCTGGTGAAGTTCCAGCGCACTCGTGGAGTGCTGCGGCTGATGGCTGCGGTGATCCACAGCCTCTGGGAGAAAGGCGACCGCAATCCGTTGATCCTCCCGTCGACCGTGCCGATCGACGACTCGCGGGTCCAGTTCGAACTGACGCGCTACCTCCCGGACGGGTGGATTCCCGTCATCGCCAAAGATGTGGACGGCCCCAATTCTCTGCCGCTGAGGATCGACACGGAGATCACGAACCTCGGCAAGCTCCACGCCTGCCGCCGGGTGGCGCGGACGATTTACTTCGGCTCGGCCCCTACGCAGACCGCTGCGCATCGGGGACTCGAGGACCGGCAGGTGAAGCTCGGCTGCGTCATGCCGGGCGAGTCCCCTGCGATCTTCGGAGACGCGCTGCGACGGCTGGCCGGGGCGGCCACCTACCTCTATCAGGATGGCCCCCGGGTCTGGTACTCGATGCAGCCGACCGTCACCAAGCTCGCCGAGGACCGGGCCGAGCAGCTCAAGCGTGATCCCGACAAGGTGACGCAGGAGCTGGACCGTCGGCTTCGGATCGACCTGCGGACGATGGGCGACTTCCCGAAGGTGCACCCTCTGCCCCGGTCAGGTGCCGACGTGCCCGACGACTTCGACGCACGGCTGGTTTTGCTCGGCATCGACCACCCGTACAGCAAGGAGCCCGGGAACCCGGCCGAGACGGCAGCCAAGGCTATCCTCGATTCGCGGGGGTCGAGCCCGCGCATCTACCGAAACACGTTAGTCTTCCTTGCCGTCGATAAGGTTCGGCTACAGGATCTGGATGAGGCGGTGCGTCGGTTCCTCGCGTGGGAGTCGATCCTAGCTGAGAAGGGGAAGGAAGGTCTCAACCTCGATCCGCAACAGGTCGCACAGGCTGAAACGCAGCGCACGGCAGCCGACGGAACCGTGACAGCGCGGGTCCCCGAAGCCTACCAATGGTTGCTCGTCCCGGTGCAGACCTCACCACAAGCCAAGGAAGAATGGCAGGCGACCCGCCTCGGTGGAACCGATGCAATGGCCGTGAGGGTGAGCAAGAAGCTGCGGAGCGAGGAGTTGCTCATTACTTCGCTGGCCGGGACGCGGCTGAAGATGGAGCTGGAGCGGGTACCGCTCTGGCGAGGTGACCACGTCGCGGTGCGGCAGCTTGCCGAGGACTTCGCCCGGTACCTGTATCTGCCCCGGCTGAAAAAAACCGATGTTCTCCTTGGGGCCGTCCGGGATGGGCTGGCACTGCTGACGTGGGAGCAGGAAACCTTCGCCTTCGCCGACAGCTACGACGAGGCCGCCGGGCGGTACCGGGGGCTACGGGGCGGGCTCGGCGTGACCGTGGAGGCTGACAGCGCCGGGCTACTTGTGAAGCCGACGGTGGCGCGGCAGCAGCTCAATGCCGAGGCGAAGGCCGCGGCAGCCGTGACCGTGCCGGGGTTCGAAGCTGGCGCTGGGAGGCCGCCAGAGGTCGCGGGAGGCGCCACGGGTGCGCCGGGAGTAGTAACCCCTGCCCAGCCCCCGACTCCGCAGCGCCGCCGCTTCCACGGCACCGTGCGGCTCGCCCCGGTGCGAGTGGGGAGCGATGCCGGGCGGATCGCCGAGGAGGTCATTGCGCATATCGCCGGGCTCGTCGGCTCCGATGTCACGGTCACGCTCGAAATCGAAGCCACGATCCCGCAGGGCGTCCCTGATCAGGTCGTGCGCACCGTGACGGAGAACTGCCGCACCCTGAAGTTCACGAGCCACGGGTTTGAGACGGAGTAAGGCACCGGTTAGCGGAAGTAGAAAATGAAAGCGTACAGGTAATCACTCGGAAAAGTCTTCGTGTCCTAGTCATCTCTTGCAGGCTATTCCTGGAGTAACCAACAGGCAATCAGGAAAGCCATCTCTTCGCTTTTCGGGAAGGGTGGTTATGGGGTCAGGCCGGTATGCCGGCTCCGCGGCCGGCCCTCAGATCCTCACCCACTTCCGCTCGAGCGCCTGGTGGAGGATCACGCCGGCGAGGAAGGCGGCGCCCATGTTCCACATCGCGAAGCCGGCCACGACCAGCATCACGTAAAAGTCTTCCTTGCGGCTGCCGATATCCCGGGTCGAGATCGCCAGCTCCGCGCCGGCGAAGAAGAGAATCACTCCGAGAACGGCCTTCGGAAAGATCTGGAAGAGCAGCCCCACGGACTGGCTGAAGAACAGCGCCAGCAGCATCATGATCCCCCCGAGCATGACGAGGGAGCCGCCCGTACGCGCCCCGAAACGGACGTGACCGGCCATGCCGCCCGCGCCGTGACAAAGCGGGATGCCGCCGAAGGGGGCGGTGACGAGGTTCATGATCCCCTGGGAAACCGCCATCATGCGATCGCTGACCGGCCGGTCGGGGAAAAGCTGGTTGTTCTCGGCGCGAATGGCGATCACGGCGTTGCCGATGGTGAGGGGGAGCTGTGGAATGGCAAGGAGCAGCGAGCCTTTGACGAAGTCGCCCCAGTTCATCCGGGCGAAGGTGAACTCCGGCCCTCGGAAATGCGGCGGGATCGCGAGCAGCTCTCGCGCCCCCGCGGGATCGAGCACCCAGATTGCCGCGGCTCCAAGAAGGAGCAGCGCGAACATCGCCGGGAAACGCTGCCACGTCAGGAGGGCGAACGTCAGGACAAGGGCGAGCCCGCCGAGCCACGGAGCGTCGAGCATCATCCTGATCCCCTCGGTGACGAACATCAGGCCGAGACCGAGGACGATGCCGCGGATGACCGGCTTCGACGCGAGCTTCGTGGCGATGTTCACGGTCTTTGTCAGGCCGACGAGCAGCCAGAAGAGCCCCGTGAACAGGCCCGCCCCGCAGATCATGCCGGCGCTCATGGCACCGCCGGAGGCGATCGCCGCCCCGCCGATGGCCTTCATCGGCTGCACGGGGATGGGTGTCTTGTAGTAGAGGCCGACAACCAGTTCGCTCAACCCAAACATGAAGAGGATGCCGAGCGGATCGATCTTCATCACGACGATATAGCCGACGGCGAAGGGGATGAGCGTCCCCAGGTCGCCGAAGGCGCCGGCCAACTCGACGTGATCGTAGCGATTTTTACCCAGCGACCAGCGCCGGTACCAGGGGACGGAGGTCGTCTCCGATTCGTTCAACTCAGTGTCCATGGCTCAGAGCCTAAAAGCCGTGAAGGACATTGGCAAGAGGTTCTTCAGCGCCGCGCCCCCGGGGCTCACTATCTGGGCAGCGGCGCTGTGGCGTGGGGCAGGCGAATGCTGACCTGGGTGCCGGGGAAGAACGCCAGTCCCCGGCGCTCCGCCGGGCGCGCTCCGACGGTGCTGGCGGCCGTGCCGCTGCGCAGCCTCAGCGCGCCGCCCCAGGCACGCACCAGGTCGGTGACGGCGGCGAGACCCAGGCCGCGGTCGGGGTCACCGCTGCCGGTCACGCCGCGACGGAATGCCAGCCGGACGGCCGACAGGTCGTCCCAGGCCTCGGGGAGCCGGTCCGCGTAACGCGGCGCGAGGCTGGCGCGCACACCGATGCCGGCGTCGGCCACGGCGAGCCGGATTTCGGCCTCGCCACCGGCGCGCAGGTAACACTGCGCCAGCGCCAAGCCGGGGCCGCCGCTGTGGTCGACGACGTTCTGACAGACTTCCGCCATCGCCACCGTGAAGCGGTCGGCGGCCAGGCCGGAGTAGCCGAGGCGTGAGACGAGGAGCACGTCGGCGCGCGCCTTGATGCGTGCGACGGCGCGGTGGACGTCCGCCCCCTCGCGAACGAGAATTGTTTCAAGGAGCACCGGATCGCGAGTCGTGTCGCGTCGGCTTGCCTCGTCGTCCTCCGGCGGCCCGTCGACGACGAAGAGCTCCTCGGCGAGACGGCGTGCTCCACAGCGCACGAGCCAGGAAAGCACGGCGGGATCGCGCGGGAGAACCAGTCCCCAGATGCGGTCGCGACGATATGGCGCCGAAAGTCCGATGGCGAGCAGCGCGAGAACCCCGTAGGGATCGGCAAAGCGCACCCCAGAGCAGTCGATCGCATCAGGGACGCTGCCGAGCCGCGCAATTCGTTCGAGCAGCTCATCGGCGCCGGATTCGTCGAGCCGGGGCGGTGCGGGCATGAGCATGGGAGAGACGATAGCACAGCCGCGGACCGCCCCTCCGCCCAGTCAGTGCTCCAACAGAGTCGATTTCGTTCTCGTGATGTGCAATCGGGCAGCTCGTGGTGCTATCATTATGCAATTTCTTCTCAGTTAGGCGGGTGGAAACCTTACGATGGGAGGAACGGCATGGACCTCGCGGGCAGCCTGAAAAAGGCAATCGAGATCGTCAAGCTCAACGGGCAGGTCGCAGCGGAGGTGGGCCGGGACGAGCAGTCGCTGCAGCCGGGGCTGGTCTTCGTCGCCGCGAGCGGTCTGGCGGCCGGAATTGCTTCGTTCTTCGGGCCCGGCGGCATCGGCGGGTTGATTACGATGCCGATCATGGCGATCGTCGGTTATTTCGTTGGCGTCGGCATCCTGCACCTGGTCGCAACGCTCGCCTTCGGCGCCAAGGGGGACTATATGTCGCTGTTCCGCGCCGAGTCCCATGCTGCGGTCATCGGCTGGGCGGGAATTATCCCGGTCATCGGCACCCTCGTCGGTCTCTGGCACCTCCCCGTGACCGTGGTTATCCTCCAGAACGTCTACGGGATGTCGCGCGACAAGGCGATCGCGACCGTCGCGGTGATCGTCGGGTTCTTCCTGCTGCTGGGGTTGACGCTGGCGATGTTCTTCGGCGCGCTCCTCGGCGGCCTGATGATGGGGCTCGGCGCAGGCCGCTGAACCTGGCCTATTTGACCGCCGCCGTCAGTGCTTCGATGAGCGCGCCGGTTTGCGCCGCTCCGGCCTCGTCCCCGGAGGCGCAAGCGACCGCTCGGGCCCGTTCGAAGTAGCCGAGCGCCTCGTCCGGCTTCCCGGCGGCTTGCGCGGCTTTGCCGAGACCGAGCAGGTCGAGCAGGATCTTCGTGTCCCGGCCGAGCTTCTTGTCAAGGGCGAGCGCTGCCGAGTAAGCGCGCGCGGCGGCGTCGCAGCGGCCTGATGCCAGCTCGGCGTCGGCGACGATCCGCGAGGAGTTCGCGGTCTCCTCCCTGTCCTTTGCCGCACGGTTCAACGGCAGCGCCTTCTTCGCGAGACGGATCGCCCCCGGCGCGTCCCCGGCGAGGAACGCGGCGCGTGCCTGGAGATTGACGATTGCCCCCTGCTGCGGGCACCTCGATGCGAGGCAACGTTCGAGCGACTGCGCGGCCCAGGAGATGCCGGCGGCGGTGTCCGCGCCGTCCAGGGCAATCAGGCCCGCGAGACGGGCTCCCTCGGCCCGCCATTGTCCGGGATAGGCCAGGGGAGGGGGTTCGGCAAGCAACTCCGCCAACGCCGCCAGCGCCTGCGCGGGCTCGCCGGCAGCGCGGTGGAGAGCAGCCGGGTCCAGGATGCGCAGCGCGATCCCCTCGTCGTCCTCGACGGAGCGGGCCGCGGCGAGTGCCCGTTCCTGGGCCGCGATGGCCGCCCGCAGATCCCCCTTCGCCCAGGCTTTCCCCCCGGCCCGCGAGAAATCATCCTGGAGCCGGAAGGCCGGACCGGGGCGGCGGGGAGCGCCCCCGCACCCGGCGGCGAGCGCCTCAGCGAGCGCGAGGGCCAGCAGCAGGGCCGGGAGCCGGCGCATGCCTGGTCTCATAGCTGTCCACATCGACGGTGGTTCCCGGTGGCTTCTTCGTGGCGAAGGGCCACAATTCGCCCGTGCGCCGCACGAGGGCCTGCGAGTCCTCGACGAGCTCTCCCCCCTGCCGCAGGACGCCCCCCGCCTCCTTCGAGGCCGGGATCAGGTTCTCGGTGATCGAGCGGATGTTCTCGAGGCTCGCATTCACCTTCGCGAGGATGGCGGGGAGATCGCGGTTGACCTGCTCGAGGCTGCCGCCCGCGGCGGAGGTCGCCTTGCCGGCGGCGGCGAGCATCTCGCGGACCTGCGGGAGCAGCTGGTCCTGGAGACTGGCGGTGATCCCGTGCAGGTCCTCGCGCACGAAGGCGTCGAGAGACCGCGTCGTGCGGCCGGCGTCCTCGATCACGCCCGTGACCTGCGGCAGCGTTGTATCGCGCAGCGATGCCGAGAACGCTTCGAGATTGGCGGCCAGGCCGTTCACCCGTGCGCCAACCTGTCCGAGGGTCTCGTCGAGCCGGACGCGGGTCTCGATCAGTCCGGCGGAGAGCTGGTTGACGTTGGCGATCGTCCGCTTGACGTCCCCCTGGGGGTCGCCGAGATACTCGATGAGGCTTTTGATTTCCAGCAGCACCGGCTTGACGTCCTCCATCACCTTCTTGGCGACATCGGTCAGGTCAGGGTCGCGCACGAAGACGATGGTGCCGCCCGGGGTCATCGGCGGCGCCGACGGCGTCCCGGGGCTGATCTCGATGCGCGAGTCGCCGATGAAGGCCTTGACGACGATGCGGGCCGTCGAGTCCTCGCGTATCCAGCGGAAGAGGGACTTCTCGATGGCGAGCGTCACTTCGACCCGGCCGGTCTCGTCGAGCCTGACCCTCTTGACTTTGCCGATGCGGAAACCCCGCGTGACCACTTCCATCCCCTCGGCGAGGTCGCGGCCGCTGTCGTCGTGGAACGTGATTGCGGCCTTGGGCGTAAATAACCCCTGTCGGACGCCGACGAGGGCGACAACGCCGACGACGATGATGACCGAGATCAGCAGGAAGACGCCGACCCGGCGCTCGAGATTGGCGAAGCGCGGATCGCGCTCGCGCATCAGGGCCATGGCGCGATGCCCCCGTTGGCATCCTGGCGCAGCGACCGGCCGTCGTGGGGCTGCGGCAGGCCCTGCCTGCTGGCGGCGATATAGAGCGCGGTGCGGCCGGCGCGGCGGGTCTGGTGCCGCGACGTTTCCTCGAGCAGGCGGGCGCGGGATGGCCCGTCCAGCCCGTCGAAGATCCCCGCGTAGATCATGGCCTCGGCATCCTGCATCATCGCGCGCACCACCCCGATGGTCCGCTGCTCGTGCACCCTGAGGCTCCCCGGCAGGCTTCCAAGGAATGCCGGCATGCGATCTGGGGCCATGCCGATCCGCCGGAGAAGCTCGATCACCTCGTCCTCGCGGCGCTCAGGCTTCGCGTCGCCATGATACCAGAGGGGCAGCAGGATGTTCTCCCAGACCTTCAGGTTGCTCACGAAGCCGCCGCCGGGCCAGACCAGGCCGAGCCGGGAAAGCAGCGCCAGCGCCTCGGGCTCGGCGAGCCCGGCGACCTCCCGGCCGAAGAGCAGCACCTCCCCCTCGATCGGGCGCGCCGTGCCGACCAGCAGCCGCAGGAAGAGTGTCAGGTCGGCATCGGACGCCAGCAGCAGCCGGCAGGCCTCGCCCGGGCCGAGCGCGAACGAAGCCTCGCGAAAGCCCCCCGCCGTCACCGCGCGCAGTTCGATCATGCGGAGAAGATCACGGTGAGCAGGACGTTGGCCACGACGACGAGCGAGAAGCCCTGCATGACCGCCCGCGTGGTCACCTGGGGGATTTCCGTGATCGAAGAGCCGACCTGCAGGCCGTGGAAGCAGGCCGCGGCTGCGACGATGAGCCCGAAGAGCAGGCTCTTGAGCAGCGAGACCCCGAGGTCGGGGACCGAGAGCGCCCCGGTGATGCTCTGCATCTGCGTCAGAAAAGGCAGCTGCACGATCAGCGAGGAGAAGGCCAGGCCCCCGGCGATCGTCACGGCTTCGAACCAGACGGTGAGGGCCGCGAGGCTGGCCGTGATCCCGATGACGCGCGGCACGACGAGGTAGCGCAGCGGCGGGATGCCGAGCCCGCGCAGGACCTCCATCTCGCGGTTGACGCGCATCGCGGCCAGCTCCGCGGCCACCGCGCTGCTGCTGCGGCTGATAATGAGGATTGCCGCGAACAGCGGGCCGAGTTCGCGGATCACCACCCAGACCAGGATGCGGCCGCCGAGCGCGGCGTTCTTGCCGACCAGGCTCGCCACCTGGGTGAGAATGACGATGCCGATCAGCGCGCCGATCAGGCTCGCGCGCCAGAGCGCCTGGATGCCCGTGAAGTAGACCTGGCGATAGAAGACCGTGCGCACCGCCGGCGTGGTCAGGGCCCCGGAATTGCGCAGCGCCGCGCCGAGGAGTGCGAACATCCCGGCGGTCTGCTCGAAGTGGCCCATGACGGCGCGGCCGACGGAGCGGATGGCGGCATCGACTGCCATGGCGGCAGTCTAGCACAGGGGCGGCTGCTAGAATTTCTTGCCGGCGTGATACTCCTGCAGCGACTTGACGGTCAGGGCGCCGCGGGCGAGCGACTCGATCCCGGTCACCGCGGCGGCCGCGCCGGGGATCGTGGTGATCGTCGTGATCTGGCGCACGAGGGCCTCGCGGCGGATGGCGAGCTGGTCGTCCTTGCCGCGCCGGCCGAGCGGCGTGTTGATGATCAGCTGGATCTCGCGGTTCTTGAGCATGTCGACGACGTTCGGCCGGCCCTCGTGGACCTTGAGGACCCTGCAGGCGGAGACGCCGCTGGCGTTGAGCGTCGCGGCGGTCCCGGTGGTGGCGCAGATGTTGAAGCCCAGGTCGATGAGCCGCCGCGCGATCGGCACGATGCGTTCCTTGTAGCGGTCGTAGACCGAGATGAATACGGTGCCCGCGATGGGCAGCGGCTGGCCGGCGCCGGACTGGCTCTTGGCGAAGGCCAGGCCGAAGTCCGGATCGATGCCCATGACTTCGCCGGTGGATTTCATCTCCGGCCCGAGCGCCGTGTCCACCCCCGGGAAGCGGTTGAACGGGAACACGGACTCCTTGACCGAGTAATGCTGCACCCCGACCTCCGCCGTCACGCCGAGGTCGCGCAGCTTTGCGCCGGCCATGACCTTGGCGGCGATCTTCGCGATCGGCAGGCCGATGGCCTTGCTCACGAAGGGCACGGTGCGCGAGGCGCGCGGGTTGACCTCGAGGACGAAGACCTCGCCGTCCTTGACCGCGTACTGCGTGTTCATCAGGCCGATCACCTTGAGGGCGGTCGCCAGGCGGCGCGAGTAGTCGCGGATGGTATCCAGGACGGCGTTGGGGAGCGAGTGCGGCGGGATCACGCAGGCCGAGTCGCCGGAGTGGATGCCGGCCTCCTCGATGTGCTCCATGATCCCGGCGACGACCACCGTCTCGCCGTCGGCGAGGCAGTCGACGTCGACCTCGATCGCGTCCTCGAGGAACTTGTCGATCAGGATCGGGTGCGGCCCCGAGGCGGCGAAGGCCTCGCCGGCGAACTCCTCGAGGGAGGCGGCGTCGTAGACGATGCGCATCGCGCGGCCCCCCAGCACGTAGGAGGGGCGCACGAGCACCGGGTAGCCGACCCGGGCGGCAACGACCCGGGCCTCGTCGAGCGAGAGCGCGGTCCCGTTTGCCGGCGTCGGGATTCCCAGATCGTCGAGCAGCGCGCCGAAGCGCTTGCGGTCCTCGGCCAGGTCGATGCTGTCCGGCGAGGTGCCGATGATCGGCACGCCGGCCTGCGCCAGCGGCACGGCCAGCTTGAGCGGCGTCTGGCCGCCGAACTGGACGATGACGCCCTTGGGCTTTTCCTTGGCGACGATCGCGAGCACGTCCTCGAGCGTCAGCGGCTCGAAGTAGAGGCGGTCCGAGGTGTCGAAGTCGGTCGAGACCGTCTCGGGGTTGGAGTTGACCATGATCGTCTCGAAGCCCATCTCCCGCAGCGCGAACGAGGCGTGCACGCAGCAGTAGTCGAACTCGATCCCCTGCCCGATGCGGTTGGGGCCGCCGCCGAGGATCATGATCTTCTCGCGCGGC
The DNA here is from genome assembly GCA_964513745.1 of uncultured bacterium. Taxonomy (GTDB): domain Bacteria; phylum JAUVQV01; class JAUVQV01; order JAUVQV01; family DATDCY01; genus DATDCY01. The sequence continues at coordinate 1,403 of CAZEOK010000079.1, read as the reverse complement.
GTCGTGGCGACCTCGTCCTCGGGCTCGTACGAGGAGTAGTAGTACGGCGTGTAGGCCTCGAACTCGGCGGCACAGGTGTCGACCAGCTTGTAGGACGGGACGATGCCGGCGGCCAGGCGCCGCGCGCGCACCGCCTCCTCCGCAAGCCCGGTCAGCGCGGCGATCGAACGGTCGGAAAAGCCGTTGCGCTTGGCTTCGCGCAGCAGGTCCGGCTCAAGCTTGCGCCCGGCGGCCGCGACGCGTCCCTCAATGCAGACTACGAGGCGCAGTTGCTCGAGGAACCACGGGTCGAAACCGGAGAGGCGCGCGATCCGCTCGAGGGTGAAGCCCTGCCGGAACGCTTCCGCGACGAGGAACAGCCGTCCGGGGTTCGGGCGCGTGAGGCCCGCCTCGATCCGCTCCGCGGTCGGCCAGGGGACCCCGGGGGGCGCCTCGAGGCCGTAACGGCCGATCTCCAGCGAGCGGATCCCCTTGCCGAGCGCCTCGGGGAACGTCCTGCCGATGGCCATGACCTCGCCGACGGACTTCATCGAGATGCCGAGCGTGTCGTTGGTCTCGGGAAATTTCTCGAACGCGAAGCGCGGGATCTTCACGACGCAGTAGTCGATCGTCGGCTCGAAGGAGGCCGGGGTCAGGCGGGTGATGTCGTTGGGGATCTCGTCGAGCGTGTAGCCCACGGCGAGCTTGGCCGCGATCTTGGCGATCGGGAAGCCGGTGGCCTTGGATGCCAGCGCCGAGGAGCGCGAGACGCGCGGGTTCATCTCGATGACCACGAGCCGGCCGTCCCGCGGGTTGAGCGCGAACTGGATGTTGCTGCCGCCGGTCTCGACGCCGATCTCGCGGATGCAGGCGATGGCCGCGTCGCGCATCCCCTGGTACTCCTTGTCGGTGAGCGTCTGGGCCGGCGCCACGGTGATCGAATCTCCGGTGTGGACGCCCATCGGGTCGAAGTTCTCGATCGAGCAGATGATCACCACGTTGTCGCGGCGGTCGCGCATCACCTCGAGCTCGAACTCCTTCCAGCCGATGACCGACTCCTCGACGAGGATCTCGGTGACCGGCGAGGCCTCGAGGCCGGAGGCCGCGATCTGCAGGAACTCCTCGAGGTTATAGGCGGTGCCGCCGCCGGTGCCGCCGAGCGTGAAGGCCGGGCGGATGATCACCGGGAAGCCGATCTCGCGGGCGAAGCGCTCGGCCGCCTCGATCGTGTGCGCGGCGCCGGAGCGCGGCAGGTCGAGGCCGATCTTCTGCATCGCCGTCTTGAAGGCCTCGCGGTCCTCGGCCTTGTGGATCGCGGCGCGGTCGGCGCCGCTCATCTGGACGCCGAAGCGCTCGAGGGTCCCGTTCTCGGCGACCGCCATGGCGAGGTTGAGGCCGGTCTGGCCGCCGAGGGTCGGCAGGAG
>CAZEOK010000078.1:0-14531 GCA_964513745.1 uncultured bacterium | reverse complement strand
CGCGACCTTGATGCGCCCGTCCTGGGGGCGGCGGCGCTCGGCGATATCCAGGCGCAGCGGGTCGATCCGCTGGAACGGCAGGCCCAGTCCCTGCGCCAGGGCCTCGTAGAGATCCCGCTCCCCTATCAGCCGGCGGGCGTCCCGCGCCGAGCGCAGCCGCTGCCCGGCGATGAATTCCAGCAGGTCCGGCTCGGGCCGTTCGCCCTCCGGCGCCCCCGGGCGCCCCTCGTCGCGCCGCCGGGAGTGCTTCGCGCGCAGATGCGCGGGCCAGCGCTGCGCGAGCTCCCGGACCTGCTCGGAGGAGAGCACGCCAACGCGGGCGAAAATCTCGAACAAGTTCTCCGGAGTGGTCTTCACGCTCGGCAGGCTGCTGAAAAGGGCCCATCTGCGGCGGAGGGCTCGTACGCCTCACTCCTCGGGGACTCGCGCGCCTTGCATCTGCACCCTTTTGAGCAGCCCGCCCTCTCCTCGTTGCTCATTTCGTCAGATTAATGCTGCGAGGTCCAGCAGCAGGACCGTTCGACCGTCGCCCATGACCGTGACCCCGGCAAGGCCCCGCACGCGCTTGAGCGGCGGGCCGAGCGGCTTGATCACCACCTCGTAGGTCCCGAGCAGCCGGTCCACGGCCAGGCCAGCGGCCCGCTCGCCGAACTCCGAGACCGCGAGAAAGAGCCCGGAGTGCGCGCGCAGGTCCCGCGGCGGGAGGCCGACCAGGGCGCCGAGATCGTGCAGCGGGACCAGCCGCCGCCCCAGGCGCAGCAGCGGTCGCTGCTGCGACCACTCGACCTCGGCGGGATCCATCTGTGCCGTGTGCAGCACGTGCGAGACGGGCAACCCGTACTCCTGGCCTCGCACCTCGACGAGCAGGATGCGAATGATCGCCAGCGTCAGCGGCAGACGCATCGTGACGGCGGCGCCCCGGCCGGGCTGGGAGTCGATCTGCAACGCGCCGCCGAAGGAGTCGACTCTGGCCTTGACGACGTCCATGCCGACGCCGCGCCCGGAGATGTCGGTGACCCGCTCGGCCGTGCTGACCCCGGGCAGGCAGCAGAGCAGCAGCTTTTCGCGCGATCCCATCGCGGCGGCCTGCTCGGCGCCGACCAGCCCCCGGGCGATCGCCGAGCGGGCAATGCGCTCGGGGTCCATGCCGCGCCCGTCGTCCTCGACCCGGATCCAGACCCAGTCGCGCTCGCGCCCGGCGCGCACCCGGATCGCGGCCTTGGGGGGCTTGCCCGCCGCCGCGCGCTGCTCCGGGGACTCCACGCCGTGGTCGATGGCGTTGCGCACCAGGTGGATCAGGACGTCGTTGAGCTCCTCGAGAATCGCGCGATCCAGCTCGATGTTCTGGCCGACCACCTCGAAGCTCACGTGCTTGCCCGACTGGTGCGCGAGGTCGCGTACAATGCGCGGAAGCCGATCGGTGACCAGTTCGAGGGGCATCATTCGCACCGTCATGATCGTGTCCTGGAAACCGCGCACCAGCACCCGCAGGCGGTCCAGGTTGATGTGCAGCTCCTCGCTCTCGAGGTCGCGGCCGATCTCCTGGAGTCGCTCGCGGGTGATGAGCATCTCGCCGACGATGTTGATCAGGTCGTCGAGCACCCGGGTGTCCACGCGGACCGTCGAGGCCTTCTTCGGCACGTAGCGGTCGGCGAGCCCTGGGACCGCCCCGGCCGGCCGCTCGACCGCGGCAACGCGTGGAGCGAGCAGCACCGGCGCACCCTCCCCCGCCGCGCCGGCGCCCGAACCTCGCTCGTCGCTGCCGATGCGCAGGCGGCGCAGCTGCAGTTCCTGAAGCTCGGGGATAGCAAGGAGCTGGGCCCGCAGCAGCTCCTCGGGCCGCTCGGTGAGCAGCAGCGCCTCGACGAGATCGCGGCCGGTGCCGGCACGGACCTCCTCGATGGTCGGGCTCGAGGCGAGCACCATGCCCGCCTTGCCCAGGCGGCCGAGGATGATGAAGTTTCGCGCTCCGAGCGCCGCGGAGTCCTTGGCGACGCGGATCTGGCAGGCGTAGGGGACGAGGCCGCTGCGCACGAAATCGCGCACCATGGCGAGTTTTTCCGGCTCGAGGGTGAAGATGCCGCCCTTGGCAGCGACCAGGTCGCCGCCGGGGCCCTCGGGCGCCGCCTGCGGCGGCGTCGCAGCCGGGGTGGCGCTGGCGGGCGGCGCCAAGGAGAGAGACGGCGTGGTCTGCGCCGGCTCCGTCTCAGGCGCCGCAACCGCGGGCTCCTCGGACACGGCCAGCACAGGCACGTCCGGAGAGAAAGAGGGCGCGGCGGACAAGGATGCCGCATCGGCTTGCGGTGACGCATCGGGCAACGGTTGTTCCCCGAGCGCCACGGCGCGCAGCCGTCCGGTGAGACCGTCGACCTCCGAACGCGGAGCCCCCTTCTCGTCGATCTCGGTGACGAGCGCGCCGAGCGCGTCCACGCCTTCGTAGAGCAGGGCCAGGAGCCCGGGACCGGCCGGGAGTGTTTTCTTGCGCAGCCGGTCGAGGACGTCCTCGAGGGCGTGGCTTACGGCCACGACCACGTCGTAGCCCATGGATCCTGACATGCCCTTGATCGAGTGGGCGGCCCGGAAAAGCGCGTCGACCCCGCCGGTTTCGCCATCGCGCTCCAGGCGCAGAAGCTCGCGATTCATCGCCTGCAGATGCTCCCGGCTCTCGTCGAGAAAGAGCTGCCGGTACTTCGAGAGATCCATGTTCCGTGGCGCTCCGTACTCGGTTATTCCGCGGCCAGCACCTTCTGGGCGACCTCGACGACTTTCGCCGGCTTGAACGGCTTCACGATGAAGTCCCGCGCGCCGGCCTCGAGCGCCTCGATGATCAGCGACTCCTGGCCGAGCGCGCTGCACATCACCACGCGCGCCTTCGGGTCGAAGGCCACGATCTGCTTGAGCGCCTCGATGCCGCTTCGCTCCGGCATCACGATGTCCATCGTCGTCAGGTCCGGCCCGAGCGCCCGGTATTTCTCCACCGCCTCGTTGCCGTTGCCGGCCTCGCCAACAACATCGAAGCCGCTCTCGGCGAAGATGTTGCGCAGCATCGTGCGCATGAAGAGGGCATCGTCCACGATCAGCACCCTGGCAGTCATTCTCGTCCCCGCTCTTTTTGCAGCGTCACCCGGCTGCAGCAATGAAACCGTACGCGGACGCGCCCTCGTGCCGCCTCGCCGCGGCGCGAGCGGCCCGGCGCGAGCCGGCTACCGCGTCAGTCATGGTTGGCGCCCTGTGCAGCGTCCGCGGCGTGGGCCAGTTCCGGGAGCTGGTATATAGTGTCGATGAGCACCTCCGCGTCGATGGCGTGCACCAACCGCCCGGAGGGGTAGCTCGCGCGCCGCAGGAAAGGGACGGTCGGCGGCTGCGCCCCTTCGGTCGCCTCGTGCAGCAGGCGGCCGGGAACCCGCTCGATTCCCTCGACCGCCTCCACCGCAATCCCCACGGCCATCTCCGGCAGGCGCAGCAGCACGACGGAGCCCGTAATGTCCTTGCCCAGCCTCGCGAGGCGCGCGAAGCGGATCAGCGTGTAGATCGTGCCACGGTGATTGATGATGCCGGCCACGGTGTCCGGCACGAAAGGCACGGGCGTGACCTCCGGCTGCGGGATGATCTCGCGGACGTACGACACCTCCAGGGCGAACCGCTCGCCGGCGCTGCGGAAAAAGAGCAGCCGCAGCTCCTCCCCCCCTTCCTGCCCCCTGCGCGAGTCGCCCACGCTTCAGCCCCGGTTCGCGACGTTGAAGCGGCTCGCCGTCTGCCGCAGCCCATCGGCGAGGTTCGCCAGCACCTGAGCCGATCCCGCCATCTGCTCGAGTGAGGCTGTGAGTTCCTGCGTGGCTGCCGAAGCCTGCTGGGTGGCCGCTGCGTTGTCCTCGGCGATGCGGGAGATCTCGTCGGTCGCCTTCACCATTTCCTCGGACCCGCGCGCCTGCTCGGCCGCGAGCAAGGAGATCTCCCGGACGCCGGTGGCGACCTCGACCGTACCGCGGATGATCCCCTCGAGCGATCCGCGCACCGTGTCGATCACCTCACGGCCCTCGCGGATCTCCAGGGTCCCGGACTCCATCGAAACCAGAACTTTCGTGCTCTCCTGGCCTATTTCGCCGACCAGCGCGGTGATCTCTTCGGCCGAGCGGCGCGTCGCCTCGGAAAGCTTGCGGATCTCGTCGGCCACGACCGAAAAACCGCGCCCGTACTCCCCGGCGTGCGCTGCCTCGATGGCGGCGTTGAGGGCGAGCAGGTTGGTCTGCTGGGAGATCCCCGTGATGACCTCGACGATCTTGCCGATCTTCTGGGTGCGCTCGCCGAAGCCGTGGACCATGTCGGCCGAGCGCTCCATCTTCTCGAACACCTGGCGCATCTTCTCGAGGGCGGCGGCGGCCTGCGTGCCCCCCCGCTGGGCGGTCTCTCCGGCAACGGAGCTGGTCTCCGCAGCCGTCCGGGCTCGCTCGGCGATGCGCGTCACCGCTGCCGCGCTCTCCCGGATCCGGCCGGCGGCGCGCTCGACGACTTCGACCTGCATCTCCGCGCCCTTGGCGATGTGCTCGGTCGCCGAGGCGATCTCCTCGCCGCTGGTGCTCATCTGCTGCGCCGTTGCCGAGAATCCCGCCGCCGAGCTGCTGAGCGTTCCGGAGCTGGCCTGGATCTGGCTCACGACCATGCGCAGCTGCCCGAGCATCGCGCTGAACGCCTCGGCGAGGGCGGCAAGCTCGCGGTCACCGCCGGTGTGCACCTCCTTGGTCAGGTCGCCCGCGGCGATCTCGCGCGTCACCCCCGCGAGGTCGGAGATGCCCGCGGTGATCGTGCGCGAGATGAGGTAGCCGAGGCTCATCCCGACCGCAATCCCGACCGCGGCCGAGAGCCAGAGGCGCTGGAACTCGTCGTGCACCACGTAGAAGAAGACGGCGTTCACCGCGACGATCGACAGAATCACCAGCAGGAAACTCAGGACGAGTTTGGCCCTCATACCTTCCCCCTGTGCATGGCGGCCGTCAGATGCGCCGGGCCGCCGCCCGGTGCCGGCCCGCAGCCGTGGAGCCGGCGGTAGATGCGTTCGCGCGAGTCCACCACCTCGAAGGCCTCCCGGCCCGCGCCGACGAAAACTTCCGTCCTGCCCAGCACGAGGAACCCGCCGGGCCTCAGGCAACGCGCGAAGCGCTCGAGCACAGCCTCCTGTCCCGCGCGGTCGAGATAGATCAGCAAGTTGCGGCAGAGGATAAAATCGTATTCTCCCTCCGGCGGAGCCATCAGGATGTCGCGCCGGTGAAAACGCACCATCCGCCGGATCTCCGGTACGACGCGCCATGGCCCGTTCCCGGTGAAATAGCGCTCCCGGCGCGCGGGGTCCAGGTCTGCGACCTGGGACCAGCCGTACTCGCCGGCCTTGGCCGCCTCCAGCACGCGGTCGTCGACGTCGATGGCCTGGATCTGGACGTCCCAGCCGCGGCGCGCCTCGCCAAGGTACTCGTGCACGAGAATCGCCAGGCTGTAGGGCTCCTCGCCGCGCGAGCAGCCGACGCTCCAGAAGCGCGGGTGCCGCGCGATTCCCGGCGCGAACACCAGGGGGAGGACCTCGCGACGAATCGCCTCGAACGTGCTCTTGTTGCGGAAAAAGGAACTCACGTGGATGGTCAGGCAGCGCAGCAGTCGATCCATCTCCCCACTGTCGCGGGAGAGAAATTCCAGGTAGTCGCCCAGCCGTTCGTGATGGGTGGCCCGCACCCGGATATTGACCCGCCGCTCGATGAAGCGGTCCTTGTACGCCTCGAGGTCGAATCCGGTGCGCTCGTGAACCAGACGGCGCAGGTGAGCATAGCCATCGGCCCCGCCCGAAACGCCCGTCCCCGCCAGAGCCACCGCTTCCATCGCGACTTCCATCTTCGCATGATAGCAGAGGACCGCGGGAATTCAACAATTCCGCGCTACAATGCGGGCCATGCGTGCGCGCAGCGAAGTCCCCTTGTCGCGGATCGGCGAGGACGCTCTCGTGAGCCTCTTCGGACGCGCCCGGCGCGGGGCCACCGTCGACCCCGGGGGCGGGGTGGTGATCGGTCCCGGCGACGATGCCGCGGCAGTGCAACTCCCGCGCGACGCTCGCCTGCTCCTCACGACCGACCTGCTCGCCGAAGATGTTCACTTCAGGCGCCGCTGGGCACGGCCCGCCGATCTGGGGTGGAAGCTGGCGGCGGTGAACGTCAGCGACATCGCGGCGATGGGAGGACGGCCACTGTGGGCGCTGGTCTCGCTGTCCTTGCCGGCGGGACTCGACGCTTCATTCGCGGCGGGTCTCGCGCGAGGCCTGCATGCGGCGGCGCGGCGCTACGGGTTTGCGATCGTCGGCGGCGACACCTGCGCCTCCGGTGCCGGGATCTTCCTGTCGCTCACCCTGGCCGGCGCAGCCGCCCCGCGGCTGCTCACCCGGGGCGGCGCGCTCCCGGGCGATCTGCTTCTCGTGACCGGGCACGTGGGTTCGTCGTCGCTGGGATTGGCGGCGCTCGACCGGCACGGGGCAGGTCCCCTGCCGGTCCCGCTGCAATCCTGCTGCCGGCGGCACCTGCGGCCGGAGCCGCGACAAGCATTCGGCGCCGCGCTCGCCCGCACCGGTTTGGCGAGCGCGGCACTGGACGTCAGCGACGGCATCTCCCGCGACCTCGGCCGCCTCTGCGCGGCCAGCGGGGTCGGCGCGCTCGTTCAGGCAGCCAGCTTGCCGGTGCTGCCCTCGACGATCCGCGCGGCGCGGTTGCTCGACCTCGACCTGACCGAGGCGGCATTGCACGGCGGGGAGGAGTACGAACTGCTCTTCACCGCAGCGCCGCGGCATGCGCAGCGGGTGGCGGCGCTCGGGCGGCGACTCGGACTGCGGGTTACGGCGATCGGGGGAATCCTCCCCCGCCGCGCGGGGGTGTCGGTCATCGGGCTGGACGGCAACACCGACACGCTCACCCCCCGAGGCTGGGAGCACTTCTAGCGCAGCGCGTACTTCGCGAAGCGCTTCGTCCGGCCCGCGTCCGTGTCACCGGCGAGCTTGTCGCCTTTGCTCGCATCCTCGGCCCTGGTCAACCGCTCGCCCGGCGCGCGGTGCGTGCTGAAGAAGCCCTTCTTGTCGCCCTTCTTCCCCTTCTCGTTCAGCGCGCCGAGAAACTCCGTCAGGCCGGCCGGGTTGTACCCCGCACGCCAGGCGACGCGCGCCGCCTCGGCGTCCGCGGAGTACTCCTGGCTCTGCGAATACCCGGAGACGATCATCTTGTTCGCGATGTCGTTGATGCTCCCCTCGAAGGCGGCGGTGAGCTGGGAGAGCTGGGCGCTCGAGTACTCCTTGACGGCCTCGGTCCCGATGATCGTGAAGGCCTCGGTGAGCCGCTCGTTCTTGATCGCGCCGAGCCCGTGGCGCAGCGTCACGTGGCTGACCTCGTGCGCCAGCACCGCTGCGAGCTGCTCCTCGGTGGCGCAGGTCGCGTAGAGCCCCCGGGTGACGAAGACAAAACCGCCGGGGGCGGCGAAAGCGTTCACCTCGTCGGTGTCCAAAAGGATGAAGTGCCAGCCCCCGAAGGTCTCGGGCCGGCTCGAGGCGCGGGCGAGGACCTGGCCGAAGGTGTTGACGTAGCGGGTGCGGGCGTCGTCGTCGAGCGGCTTGTACTGGCCGAGGATGCGTGCAGCGACCGCGCGGCCGAGGTAATACTCCTCCTGCGGCGTCAGGTCGGAGAAACCCTTGCGCAGCGCGGCGCCCGTCTTGACGATGGCGTCCTTGTGCTCGACGGCGGTGCCGAGGGCCTTGAAGAGATCAATGGCGCGGGCCGACGCGGGCGCGAGCAGCAACGCACCGGCGGCAGCGAATCCGGCGAACCGAGCGGCGGCACGGCCGGCGGCGCTCACTTGCCCGCCCCCCGCTGCTGGAGATTGCCGTCGTTCACGAACGCCACCACCGCGGCGTCACTCGCGCCGAGCTGTTCCATGCGGTCGACCGCCGCGAAGTTGGCCTCCGGGTTCTTCTTTTTATACTCGCTCTCGACCTGGGGATTGAATCCCTTGCCCGCTGCGGCGACGTCCCGGGCGTCGGCCTTGCCAGCCGCGGGGTCCTGCGAGGAGGCGACGACCTTCTTCGCGGTCACCGCGGAGTCGTGCAGCCAGCCATCCCCGGATTTCGTGCCGACCTTCACCCAGCCCTTCTCACGCGCCAGCACGCTGAAGGCTTCGCCGAGGTCCGCCTCGGCAACGGCCGGCGCGTAGAATTGGCGGTCGCGGCGGATCGAGGTCTTCTTGACGATCACGGTCACCGTTTCCGTCGCAGCGACGGCTGTGCCCGCGATCAGGAGCGCGGCGAGCATGGCGGGCAGATAGCGTTTCATCCTATCCCTCCCTCTGTTGCGGTTGACTCTGAACTCGACGACATTCTAGCAGTCTGCTTATAAAGTTCCAGACGTAAAGCGCCAATACGGGTACGTTTTCAGCGCCAGCGCAGCAAACCGCTCAAAACGGTCCAGATGCAAGGCGCGCGAGTGCTGAGGACTGAGGCGTGCTGGTGCACGCCGCAGGGACGAGGCGCGAAGCGGAACGCCGCAGATGGGCCGTTTTCAGCGGCCTGCTCACTTGGACGTGAGGGTCCAGACACCGTCCCAGTACGCCGCCGGCGGCTCGGCCATGAAGGCGCGGGCGCGCTCGATCAGCACTTTCGACGGGCCATCGTCGGGCGCCACGTGGAGGATCGCGCCGGCCAGATCCAGCGTCTGCTGCCACCGTTGCGCCTGGTAGGCTGACAACGCTTCGGCGTAGGCCGAAACCAGCGCGCGCATGGCTTCGGTTTCGGAACCGGCAAGCGCGATGACCTCGTGGATCGCCACCGGTTCCGCCTTGCCCTTGACGCGCACCCGGTCAAGCAGCCGCCCGAAGGCCACGCCCTGCGACGCGTCCCAGGTGCTCTCGGAAGCTATGACCAGCGTGCCGTATACCTTGTTGATCCCCTCGAGGCGTGACGCCTGGTTCACGGTGTCGCCGATGGCCGTGTAGTCGAAACGGTCGCGCGACCCCATGTTCCCGACGACGCAGACCCCGGAGTTGAGCCCGATGCGGGTGACCAGGCGGGGCCCGCCGCGCGCGACAAGACCGTCGCAGAAGGGGCGCAGCCGCTCCTGGCAGGTCAGAGCCGCAAGAACGGCGCGCCGCGCGTGGTCCGGCTGCGGGATCGGCGCCCCCCAGAAAGCCATCACCGAATCGCCGATGTACTTGTCGATCGTACCGTCCAGGCCGGTGACGACGTCGGCCATCAGCGTCGTGTACTCGTTGAGGAAGCCGACCAGCTCCTGGGGGCTCATCCCCTCGGAGATCGACGTAAAGCCCTGCAGGTCCGAGAAAAAGAGCGTCGCGTCCAGTCGCGCGCCGCCGAGCGCGAGGCTCGCGGGGTTCGCGAGGATCTGCTTGACGACCTTTGGCGAGACGTAGCGCGAGAAGGCACCGGCGATGAAGCGCCGTTGCCGCCCCTCGGTCTGGTAGCGATGGACGGACGCGCCGATCAGCGCGAGCACCGCTGCCGCGGCGACCGTGAAGAGATCGAGAAGCCAGCCGGCGCGGTACGCGGCGAAAAGCGCCCCGGCGGCGCCGGCGGCGATTGCGATCGCCGCAGCGGCGGCGCCGGCCACCGGCAGCAGCGTCACCGCGGAAGCCACCAGGGCAGCCGCCGCGAGGGCGAGCGCCGCCGTGACCGGCCATGGGGCTAGCGAGAGAAAATCGCGGTTGAGCAGGTTGTCGAGCGCGGCGACGTGCGACTCGAAACCCGGCGCTGAGGCGGCCAGCGGCGTCGGTTTCAGATCGAGCAGACCCTGCGCCGTGTAGCCGACGATGACGTAGGCGCCCCGGAAGACCGCGGGCGGGATCGCGGGCGGTTTGCCCTCGGCGACAGCGACCGCGGAGGAGATGACCGCGGCCGCCGAGTAATGCCGATAATCGCGCCGCCCGCCGTGGAACCCCATGAGCAGCGAGCCTTCGTCGTCGAGCGGAACGACCACATCTGCGAAACGCGCGCGGCGTGGCTCGAAGCTGACCTCTGTCGCGCCGGCGGCCAACGGGGCGAAGGCCAGACCCGGGACCAGTCTCCCCTGGTAGATCGAGCCGATGGGCAGCCGGCGGATGACGCCATCGGCATCCGGCCGCAGGGTCACCGAGCCGATCCCGGCAGCGGCCTCGCGGATGGCCGGCAACGGCGCGGAAACAGCGTCGCGGGCGATGTTCACGGGCGGGACACCTTTGACCGCGAGGCTCAATCGCGGGTCGAGCGGACCGCCGCCGGCGTCGCCGCTGCCGAAAGCGGCCGCCAGGAAGACGCGGCCGTTCAGCCGAATCCCCTCGGCGAAATCGGCGTCGACCTCCTCGCCCCACGGCGTGAGGTTATTGAAAAGCACGTCGAAGATGACCGCCGCCGCACCGCCGCGCGCGCAGTACTCGAGCAGCGGATTGTAGAGGCTGCGCGGCCACGGGAAGGCGATGTTGTCCCGCTCGAAGTGGTCGATGCTCGCCTGGTCGACCTCGACGAGCACGATCCTCCGGTCGGCGTGGGCCGGGTCGGAGAACAGCCGCCGCTGCACGTCGCCGGCCTTGAGGGCGAGCAGCTCGATGCCCGGAAGCCTGCCAAGCCCCTGGGCGAGCGCCACCGCGACCAGCGGGACCAGCAGCAGCGCGACGAGCCTACCGCGCATCGCGCTTCGCCGGCGGCCTGCCGCCGGCCCCCTCCGTCGCGCTGCGCCATCTCGCGAGGCGCGCGGCGACCTGCGCCTCGTACCCCTCGCTGCCCGGATCGTAGAAGCGGGTGCCGCGCAGCGACTCGGGGAGGTAGTGTTGCGCCACGTGGTGCCCCGGAAAGTCGTGCGGGTAGCGGTAGCCCTTCCCGTGGCCGAGGGCGGCGCCGTCGCGGCTGGCGTCTCGCAGGTGCGGGGGCACCGGAGCGCTCCCTTCCCGCTCGACCAGCGCGAGCGCCGTGAAGTAGGCCTTCGCGCTGTTGCTCTTCGGCGCAGTCGCCAGATACAGCGTCGCCGCCGCGAGCGGGTACGCGCCCTCGGGCAGCCCGAGCCGCTCGAAAGCCTCGGCTGCCGCGTTGGCGACGACGAGGGCCATCGGGTCGGCCAGCCCGACGTCCTCGCCGGCGAGGATCACGAGCCGCCGCAGGATGAACCGCGGGTCCTCCCCCGCCGCGACCATCTTGGCGAGCCAGTAGAGCGCGGCGTCGGGGTCCGAGCCCCGCACGCTCTTGATGAAGGCGCTGATGGTGTCGTAGTGCTCGTCGCCCGCGCGGTCGTAGGCCAGCGCCCGGCGCTGGATGCTCTGCTCGGCCTCGGGCAGGCCGACGCGCACCGTGCCGTCCGCGGGGTCGGGCGGGGTTGTCGCCACCGCGAGTTCGAGCGCGTTGAGCGCCGTGCGCGCGTCCCCGCCGGCGATGCGCACCAGGTGACGGATCGCCTCGTCGGTCACCGCGGCGCGCACGTTGCCGAGGCCGCGCTCGCGGTCCGCGAGCGCGTTGCGCAGGATGCGCTCGATGTCCGCGTCCTCGAGCGGGCGGAACTGGAAGACGCGGCTGCGCGAGAGCAGCGTCGCGTTGACGTCGAAGAAGGGGTTCTCGGTGGTGGCTCCGACGAGGATCACCGTGCCGTCCTCGACGTGCGGCAGCAGCGCGTCCTGCTGCGCGCGGTTGAAGCGGTGGATCTCGTCGACGAGGAGGATCGTGCGCTGGTTGCCGACCTGCCGGCGCCGTTGCGCGCCGGCAACCACCTTGCGGATGTCGGCCACGCCGGCCATCACGGCGTTGATCGTCTCGAAGTGCGATTTCGTCCTGCGCGCGATGACTGCCGCGAGACTGGTCTTGCCGGTCCCCGGCGGGCCCCAGAGGATCAGCGAGGAGAGCCGGTCGGCCTCTATCGCCCGGCGCAGAAGCTGACCCGGGCCGACGATCGCGACCTGACCGAAATACTCGTCGAGGGAGCGCGGACGCATGCGGGCCGCGAGCGGCTGGTTGCCCGTCTCGGCGCCGAAAAGATCGAGAAACTCCCCCTTGCCCCAGCCCTCGGCGCCGGGCAACGCCGGTGCGCTCACGTCGACCATCTCCAGTCCTCCCCGGGATGCGTTGCCTGCCATCCTACCACCGCGACATTCCTGCTTGTGCGAGTTCTTCGCCGACGGTAAAAACCACCAATCTCAGGGAGGGCTATCGGGTTGACGGCCGGGAAGGTTCTCCATGTCGAGATGCCGTTGCTCTCGGGAGACAAGATCGTCTCGATCATCAGGGGGAACGACTTCTCCACACTGCCGGTGATCTACTTCAGCGGCAGGCCGTCGAGAGAGCTTGCCGCCTTCGCAGCCAGGACCCAGCCGGCCGACTACAGCACGAAGGGCGACGGACTTCATGTTCTCGTGGAAAAGATCAGAGCGCTCGTCCCGGTCCGGTGATTTCCCCTTGTTGACAACGCAGCGATTTCAACATCGCTTCGTCAGGTTGGGCCATGGGCTTCCTGTGCTTCACCGCAGAGATTGACGTCCGTATTCCCTGATGACTCCCTTCTCGACGCCAGCGAATCGATTCTCAGGTTCCGCGAAGGGATCAGCAGAGCAAAGCATGCAATAAGCCTTGAAAGAGAAGCATATTTAATTTGACATTATATACTGTCAACACTATATACAAACCATGGCATCCGTCAGATCATTCCATCGATACCGGGGAGAATCGTCGTTCAGGATCTCGCAACTCATCGATATTGTCCGTGAACAGATACCTCTTGTCGCGCCATCGCAGAGCAGGTATCTGGTTACCGATATACCAACAGAGCGGACGATACGGTTTTACACAGCAAACGGCCTTGTTGACAAGCCATTGGCCCGGGAAGGCACGACAGCGCTCTACGGGTATCGGCATCTCCTACAGATCCTCGCAATAAAGTACCTTCAGTCGCAATACCTTCCTCTCGTGAAGATCAGATCGCTTGTTGATAACGTCAGCAACCGCGACCTCGAACTCCTCATCCCCGAGATAGCCGCGGTCACCGCCGCCCACCGCGGGATCACCCGAGAAGACCGGCGCATCGTGGCAGGTTCGCCGCCGCCGGAGATCCAGCAGCCTGAAAGCGAGAGCGTCCCGTTCGAACTCCAGGACACCTGGCACCGCATCGATGCCGGACCGGGGGTCGAACTGCACGTTCACGCCACGGCGCTCTCCGCGGAAAACCGCGAAAGGTTGCGGGGTGCCCTGCTGAGGGAGCTTGGAGTCCTGCGCGGCTGGTTCAAGGAGGAAAAACACTGATCCCCGCCGGGGCGACTCGGCCCGGGCGGGGACTCACGCTCCGCAATCAGACGCGGGGCTAGAACTTCTGGTGTCCGCTGGAAGCGCGGAGCCTGCGCTTGGCGTGCTTCTTCGCGAGGGCCGCTTTCTTGCGGTTGCCTTTCGAGCGATTCTTCGGGCTGGTTTTCATCCTGTCCATCCTCCGTTAGCAAAGAGCGCAATTTATACACGATTACCCCCGGGAAGGGAAGCCCCCGGACCAGCGCGGGTGGAATTGTACAATCCTCTCGCGCCCTCTACACTCGCTGCGTGATGCAGGGGCACCGCACCGCCGTGAAGACCAGGTTCATCGCCGTCGCCGGGAGCATCGGGGCCGGCAAGTCGAGTCTGATCCGCTTTCTGCAGGAGCGCTACGGCATGCACCCCTTCTACGAGCGCAACGAGGATAATCCCTTCCTGGACGACTTTTACCGGGACATGCCCGCGTTCGCCTTCCCGGCCCAGGCATGGTTCCTCGCGCGCAAGTTCAAGGCCCACCGGGAGATCGGACAACTCGACCGCCCGGCGGTGCTCGACCGCACGATCTACGAGGATGCCGAGGTGTTCGCGGCGCACCTGGCCGAGCGCGGCCTGTTCCCGCCCCGCGAGTACGAGACGTACGTCACGCTCTACCGCACCATCCGGGAAGTGCTGCCACCGCCGGCACTGCTGATCTACCTCAAATCATCGGTCGCCACCCAACGCCGTCGGATCGCCTTGCGCGGACGAGCGATGGAGCGGGGCCTGGACCCTGCCTATCTGCGCGGTCTCAACCGACTCTATCGCGTCTGGATCGACCGCTGGCGGGCATCACCGCTGCTGGTCCTGGATGCCGACCGCCTGGACTTCGTCGCCGATCTGGCGCATCAGGCGGAAGTTCTCACCACGCTCCGCCGCACCCTGGAGCGCGCCTGATCCGGTCGGCGCTGCGACCGGTTTCAGCCGGATGAGCAGCGGGGCCCGCGTCGCGCCGGAGCGTCTGCCCCGGCGCGCGCAAGGTCTTCGCGCAGCGCGCGCTCCACGGTGCGCAGCACCTTGACCCGGGCGTGGAGCTTGTCGTTGGCCTCCACGATGACCCAGGGCGCGTGGTGCGTGCTGGTCTTGAGGATCATCTCGTCCGCGGCCCGCATGTGGTCCTCCCACTTGCCGCGATTGCGCCAGTCCTCCTGGGTCAGCTTCCAGGACTTGTAGTGGATGCGCTCGCGCTCGCGGAAGCGCTTGAGCTGCTCCTCCTTGGAGA
>CAZEOK010000077.1:0-14541 GCA_964513745.1 uncultured bacterium | reverse complement strand
CTTCCTGAAGCACCGCGCCTACGACATCGGCAAGGCCCGGCGGCTCCTCGGCTTCGCGCCGCGGGTTCGTCTCGACGAGGGCCTGCCGCGCACCATCGCCTGGTACCGCGCGCACGGTTGGCTGTAACGGCCTCGGTGAAAAAAATCGCCTCGCTGATGCACATTACGGAGATGCTGATCAGGAGTGCTCGATCAATCTGGCGCCGTGGCAGATGGCGACGATTTCGACAGCGTATGGCGTGAGGCGATAAAAGATCCGATAGCCGATGTGGATTTTTTCCCGCAAGTTCTTGTCGCCGTACTCAGGAACGACACGGCCGGCGGCAGGGTGATCTGGGATTGCTCTGACTATCTGCAGGATCCGACGGGCGAAGATGGTGGCGTAGCGCTCCGAGTCTTGGCCGATGTGTTCGACGATTGTTTCCAGTTGGTGAGCAGCCTTGGGAGCCCACCTTATTGGGAGAGCCATTTTGACATCCGCTTTTCAACATCTGCGTGTAGGATCCCCTCGCCACGGTCGAGCTGAGCGAGCCCCTCGTCGACCTGGGATTTGAAGTACAGCTCCTCCATGATGTCGTCGACGGTGATGTCGTCCGGCAGGCCCCTGATGAGCTCGATGACTTTTTCCTTTGTCAGCGACATGTTCGATTCCTTTCCTCCTGGCTTCGCCCCGATGCCGTAGAAGCTTTCCGTCATTCTCCCGGGCTCCCGCAGGAATGTCAATTCCGAGCGCTCGGTGTCAGAAAATCCGGGAGTTAAGGGAAGGAGAGTATGGCTCTTTATCCTTAACTGCCGGTCCTTTACGACACCGTCACCGCGTCCACAACCACGGCTTCGAGTACGGTAACGACATCTCGATTTTTAGCTGAAATTATCCGCGGTCCTCGAAGGGGGCGAAAGCCTGAAACACAATGCCCCGTTGAGGTATACGAGATCTCGTCAGGCGCAGAGCAATCGGATTATTGCCGCAAAAAATCCGATTTGGCTGACCGGCCCGAGGGGCTGAACCCGGATCCGCCATTACACGGCAGGCAGTCAATCCGCGGCTCGATTGATGAATTCGAGCCATCGTGTGCCACGTGAACAGGTGTAGTCGTTCAGGAGAGGACGGAGCGCGATTTGCGGACCATCTCTTCGCCGATACTGACGAGCTGCGTGTGGTGCTCCAGGGCGGTCTGCACGAAGAGGGCGTCCATGCCCTTCACGCCAATCGACGCGGCAAGTCGTGCCGCATCCCGGGCGGTCTTACGGGTAATGTCGAGGAACACGATGCCGTCAACCGCCAGGAGCGTTTCTTCGACCTCGAGAGCAGCCTGCTCGGAGCCCGTCCGACGTCGGATTGCCGCCACCACTTCGACAAGGACGGAGCACGGCATCACGGCTCGTACTTCGCCTTTTATAACCTGCTCCATGAGTACGAGCGCTTCCCGATAACGCGGGTCGTGGGTCAGGAGGGAGGCGACAACAACTGGACTGTCGATGGTAACCAGGACTACGCGTCCTTTGTGCGTTGCGCTGCGATCTCTTCGGCGGCAGTGCCGGTCTTCCAGCTGCGGCTGACCTTGCGGCCGAGCCGTCGCCAGGAGGCTTTCAGATCTTCAGCGGTTTTCTGCCGGGGTGCTTTCTTCGACAACACTTCGAGTCGCAGCGCCGTGATCTCGCCGGAGAGTCTGTCGAGTTTCGCTTCAATGACCTTCGTGGATGCCATGGCATCGCCCTCCATAGATTGACGATATCACGAACAACAAGGCTTCGTAAGATCCTGGATATGTCTCGCGGTTTCTTAAGGCACGGGAGCGACGGCGTTTGACACTTACTCGCTCATTCCGAGAATCCAGGATGCCACTTGGGTACGCCTCGTTGAATCACGACGCAAGGCTACTCCACAATGGCCATCACGGGCCTACCCGGCTGCTTAAAAAGGCCCATCTGCGGCGTGCACCAGCACGCCTCATTCCTCGGGTTTTCGCAAGCCTTGCATCTGAACCTTTTTGATCAGCCTGCATGGTGATACGCGCCCTCGTTTTTGACTCACCCCCCGATTGCCGCTAGAGTGCTGCCCGTGAGAATTCTGCTCGGAGCGCGCAACCATGGGTAAAAGCAGCCGTTTTCTGCACCTCGGCAGGATCTTCTGGAACTACCGCGTCGCGCGGCGGACGCGCCTGCCCCACCCGCCGCTGCGCCTCTGGATCGAGTCGACCAACGCCTGCAACCTGCGCTGTGTGATGTGCCCGACCAGTCTCCCCGAGGCGCCCAAGCGCGGCTTCATGGACTTCGCGCTCTACACGAAGATCGTCGACGAAGCCGCGGACTTCGCCTACGACGCCAACCTTCACCACCGCGGCGAGGCGGTGCTGCACCCGGAGCTGCCGCGGATGATCCGCTACGCACACGAGCGTGGCATCCGCACGATGCTCCACACCAACGGCACCCTCCTCGACGCAGCCAAGGCTCGTGAGATCGCCGCTTCGGGCCTCGACTACCTTTCCTTCTCCTTCGACGGGTTCGAGCGGGAAACCTACGAAAAGATCAGGATCCGTGCCTCCTTCGAGCAGACCGTGGCCAACATCGAAGGCTTCCTCCGGGAGAAGCAGGCCGCGGGCAAGCGCACCCCCTACACCGTGATCGAGGTGATCAACTTCGCGGGGCGGGGCAACGCCGACAACGCCGCGCGGGCGCAGTTCGTGCGCCGCTTCCAGGGACTGCCCCTCGACGAGGTGCGGATCAAGGAACCCCACAACTGGGCCGGCACCGTTGCGGCAGGCGCGGGCGCCGACCCGCGCACGTTCGTACCCTGCACCTTCCCGTGGTTCGCCCTCGTGGTCTTCTGGGACGGCACGGTCGTCACCTGCCCCCAGGATTTCTACGGCGCGTACCCGGTGGGGGACGCCACCAGGTCAAGCCTGCGCGAGATCTGGAACGGCGAGCCCCTGCGGCGGCTGCGCGCTGACATGCTGGCCCGCAACGTCTCGGGCTACAGGGCCTGCGTCGGCTGCGACAACATCCACCGGCCGACCCTTCTCGGCGTCCCGACCCCGAACCTGAAGCGCTTCCTCGGTGAAACCGTCGTCGGCTACGCGCGCAAGGCCCGCGGGGTCGTCGTGGAGAAGCACTGATGGCGGCCCCCGGCAACGACGGGCGGCCGGTCAGCACCGCGGAACTGCACCGCAGCCTCCAGGCCAGCGGCGCGTCGCCCCTGGCCAAGTACCAGGATCTCTTCGTCGGCTCGCGCAGCCTCTGGCGGCTCTTCCTCTACGACACACTCCTCCTGGCGAGCGGGGTGCCCGGCGCCGCCGGCTTCGCCCTGCGCAAGCTCTGTTTCCGCCCGCTTCTCGGGCACCTGGGCCGGGGCACGGTCTTCGGGCGCAATGTCGTGCTGCGCCACCCGCACAAGATATGCATCGGGGAGAACGTGGTCATCGACGACAATGTCGTGCTCGACGCCAAGGGCACCGGCAACCGGGGGATCTCCCTTGGCGACGGCTCCCTGGTCAGCCGCAACAGCATCCTCTCGTGCAAGGGCGGCGACATCAACATCGGTCGCGGCAGCAAGATCGGCATCAACTGCCTCGTGCACTCCGAGAGCCGGGTCGAGATCGCCGCCGATGTGACCGTCGCGGCCTACTGCTACGTTCTCGCCGGCGGCAACCACGAGTTCGACCGGATCGACCTGCCCGTACTCGCCCAGCCCTCGTACCACAAGGGCGGCGTGAGCATCGGCGATGGCTCCTGGCTCGCGGCGCGGGTCACGGTCCTCGACGGGGTGACGATCGGCAAGGGTGCGGTGATCGGCGCCGGGGCGGTGGTCCGCGAGCCGGTGCCCGACAACGCCATCGCCGTCGGCATCCCGGCGAAGGTCATCCGGCTGCGCGGCGGCGCGCAGCCCCACCCACCTGCAGCGACGGAAACTGTCCGGGGCGATGTCGGCGGCTGAGCACGACGTCCCGGCCGGGGGGGGGCGGGAGCTCCCCTGGCAGATCAGGATCTTCAACAAGTCCCTGAAGAAGAAGCTCAAGTGGCGGCTCCTCGAGCGGATCCTGCCCACGGCGATCCCGGCCACGGCCCGCTGCCTCGATCTCGGCTGCGCCAAGGGGACCTTCAGCTGGCTGCTGCGCACGCGCGGGGGCGCATGGGTGAGCGCCGACCTCGACGACGCGAACCTGACTGCGACCCGCGATCTGGTCGGGCCCAGCGTCGTCCGGGTCGACTACCGGGCCCTGCCTTTTGCCGACGGGACATTCGACATCGTGAGCGTCCTCGATTTTCTCGAGCACGTCGAGGAGGACGGGCGGTGCCTCGAAGAGCTAAGCCGAATCCTCAAGACAGGGGGGACGTTCCTGCTGTCCGCCCCCGCCACGGGAAGATTCTTCCTCGCGAACCGTCTGCGCCGGCTCGCCGGCATGACGATGGAAGACTACGGTCACGTCCGGGAGGGCTACCGGCTCGAGAACCTGGCGGAGCGGCTCGAGGGCCTGGGCTTCCGGGTGACGCACCGCGCCACCTACTCGCGGTTTTTCACCGAAATTCTCGAGTTGCTCCTCAATGTCTTCTACGTCCGCACGAAATCCCGCCAACGGAGCGCGGCCCGCGACGGGGCCATCACCCCGGGTTCGGCCGAGGAGGTGCGATCGCTCGCGAAGACCCTGAAGCTGTATAACCTGGTCTACCCCCTCTTCTGGCTCGCCTCCCGGCTCGACATGCTGCTTTTCTTCACGCACGGGTACGTGGTGGTTCTCCTGGCCAAAAAAATCGACCCCCGGATCCCGGAACGACGCTAAAAGTTTCCAGTGACCCTTGTCACTGAAACATGTACCCTGTCACGTTACTTGATATTTATGTGAAAATGCCTATATTTATTGCAATTTCAACTCAAGGGGGGTTGCAGTGAACGTGCGTCGGCGAGGAGTTGGTTTTCTCGGAAGATATGCGGCAGCGTGTTTGGCCGCGGTCATTGCGGTGTCTTTCGCATCCTGCGGCAAGCTCGAGACCACCTCGACCTCCCCCACCGGCTCGAGCGGCATGGTCGACAGCCAATACACCCTGTCGGGCACGATCACCAGCGACGGCAAAGGACTCGAAGGCGTCGAAGTCAGCAGCGGCAATTCCTCCGACCTTTCCGACGCCGACGGCAGCTATTCGATCAGCCTGGAATCCGGAACTCATTCGGTTGTTTTCGAAAAGGACGGCTATGAAGACCACACCCTGTCAGTTTCCATGGGCACGCAGTCCACAACCACCGTCGATATCGAAATGACCGTCGGCGACGGCGGCAGTGGCGGCGGCGGTGGCGACGGGGAAACCTTCACCGTCACCCCGGGAGCGCGGATCGAATACCTGGTGCCGGGGTCCGGCACCCTCGAATTCGACATCACCGGTATGGACCACCCCAACTCGGAGGACAAGCAGCACATCGCCTGGGGGTACGAGCCGGGTCACGAGTTCACCGGCGGCGTGGGCGGCAGCGGCGGGGCGGAGTGGGGCCTGCGCACCTACAAGATCAAAGTGTACGAGGCCGGCGGGGATTACGTCTCGGAGCCGCGCTACAACATCGACTTCGAGGGAAGCAAGACTTATCACGTCGTCATCGAGTGGAGCCAGAGCCTCGTCTCGGCGGACATCGACGGCACGAGGGTGGAGGTCGAAGGGTCCTACCCCAACGAGTGGATCGTCGGCATCGGCTGGCCGCCCGAGGTGCGGGAAGGCATCGACGGCGCGACATACAGCAACATCAAGTGGCCGGACGGGTCCACGCCGGCGAACTGACGGCGAGGCGCGATGCATGGCTACAAGTGCCGGAGCTGGCCGGCTGCAACTCCGGCGCTTGTAAACCCGATCCGGCTCCGCTAGCATTTCGCGCCATGCCCACGTTCAAGCGCTCTGTCCCCCCTGCCCTTGCGTGGCGGAGCGCTGCGTTCCTGCTGCTCATCGTCGCCTGCGGCTGTTCCAGCAGCAGTTCTCCCACGGTGGTCGACGTCGACCCCGACCTCGGGGAAAACAATCCATCGATCGTCGTCGCCATTGGCGACAGCATCACCTTCGGGAAATACGCGACGGGCGTCGAACTCTGCGACGAATCGGAGCGGGGAATCGGCGGCTTCTGCCCAGAGTTGGAGAGCCTCACCGGCAAGACCGTCGTCAACGAGGGTGAGTGCGGCGAGGATTCCTACGGCGGCGCGGACCGCGTCGAGGATGTCCTGGAGGAGTGGCGGCCCGGGGTTCTGCTGATCGACTACAGCCCGAACGACCTTTTTGCCGGGACGGATGCCGTCATCAGCAATCTGCGCGTCATGATCGAGGCGGCGCGCAACAACGATACCGTCCCGATTCTCGGCACCCTCGTGCCGGCTGCCGGCGATCACGACGGGTGGAATCCTTTCATCGAAAGCGTCAACGCCGAGATCCTCGCCTTGTGCGCCGAGCTCGACCTGGAGTGCGCGGATCACCACCAGGCCTTCGTGAACGACCCGGGCTTTCAGGCCTCGCCCTATGCGCTGCTCTCGGAGGACGGGCTGCATCCGAACGACGCGGGGTACGCGCTGATGGCCAAAACCTGGCGCTGGCCGCTGCTGCGGGTGTACTGATCGCCGGCGGGTAAAATCCGGCCTCGCCAGGCGCGAAGACGCAGATGAACATCCCAAGCCATGACGATCTGCTGCGCGCCGGCGAGATCTCCTTCGATTTCTTCCGCTCCTCCGGCCCCGGCGGGCAGAACGTCAACAAGGTTTCATCGGCGGTGCGGCTGCGTTTCAACCTGCGCGGCTCGCACGTCCTGCCCGAGGGCGTCAAGGCGCGCCTCGCCACCCTGGCGGGCAGCCGCCTGACCGCCGAGGGGACGCTCGTGATCCAGGCGCAGCGGCATCGCACCCAGGAAGGGAACCGCCGCGATGCCCTCGAGCGCCTGGACGAGCTGATCGATCGCTGCTGGCGTGCGCCCGCGCAACGCCGGCCGACGAAGCCGTCACGGGCGGCGCGGCAGCGGCGGCTCGATCAGAAGAAGGGACGCGGCGACACAAAGCGCCAGCGCACGCGGCCGCTGGACGCGGAATAGCAGGCCGCAGGAGTCCTCCCCGCCGCGTCACCCCTTCGCCCAGCTGATATGCCACTACGGCAGGCATTGTCCACAGGAGATTCCCGAATTCAGGTCGCAGAACACCTGATCATATGTTGGGGAAGTCGGGCGCCGCGCCTCTGGTAGAATCCCCCGGCATGAGACGCCCCGGGCTGGCCCCGCTGCTCCTCGCGACGATTCTCCTGCCGGGCGCGCTGCTCGGCACCGGCTGCTCGGGCGGCCCGCCCCCCGACCCCGGGACGCTCGTGGTCGGGCTCGAGGCCAATCCCACGAACCTCGACCCGCGTCTGGCCACCGGGGCCGCGGCAGTGCGCATTCTCCCGCTGCTCTTCAACTCCCTGCTGCGCCTCGACCCAGCCGGGCAGCCGGCGCCCGAGCTCGCCCTCTCCTGGGAAACGCCGTCGCCAACCAGCTACGTGTTTCACCTGCGTCGCGGCGTTCGCTTTCACGACGGACGCGAGCTCACAGCGGCCGACGTTCGCTACACCTACGACTGGATGCGCGACCAGAAGAACCACTCGCCCAACCAGGGAGCTCTTGCAGTCGTGGCGGCCATCGAGACCCCCGACGCGGCGACCGTGCGGTTCACCCTCAGAGAACCCTTCGCCTCGTTCATGCAAAACCTGACCGTCGGGATCGTCCCGGCGCACCTTGGCGACGAGAAAGGTTTCGCCGACGCCCCCGTCGGCAGCGGCGCCTTCCGCTGGGGAGAATGGCGACCCGGCGAACGGCTCGTCGTGCTGGCTTTCGACGGCGCGTGGGAGGGGCGACCGCGCCTCGACCGCGTCGTCTTCCGCATCGTCGCCAACGAGACCACGCGCCTGCTCGAGGCCCGGCGCGGCCGCATCGATCTGCTCTGGAACAACATTCCCCCCTACGCCGTGTCGTTTCTGCGCGAGTCCCGCAACCTCGCCGTCACGACGCGCCCGGGCATCACGTACCAGTACCTCGGCTTCAATCTGCGGGACGAGATCCTGCGCGACCCGCGCGTGCGCCGGGCGATCGCCCACGCGGTCGATCGGGACCGCATCATCGAAGCCCTCTACCTTGGCCTGGCGCGCCCCGCCGCGACGCTGCTGGCGCCTGAAAACTGGGCGCACGCCGACGATGTGGTCTCCTACGGGCACGACCCGGTGCTCGCCCGACGACTCCTCGACGAGGCCGGGTTCCCGGCGCGCGGGGACGGCACCCGCTTCGCCCTCTCCTACAAGACCTCCACCGACCGCCAGGGGATCGAGATGGCCGACCTGGTGGCCGAGGATCTCGCCGCCGTCGGCATTAGCGTGGAGCGCCGCTCGTTCGAGTGGGGGACCTTTTACGGCGACATCAAGGCCGGCAACTTCCAGCTCTACTCGCTGCGCTGGGTCGGCATCACGGACCCGGACCAACTTCACTACATCTTCCACAGCGCCAGCGCCCCCCCCGCCGGCGCCAACCGCGGCCGCTACGTCAACCCCGAGGTGGACCGGCTGCTCGTGACAAGCCGCCGCGAGAGCGATGCTGCCGCGCGACGCGCCGAGCTGATCGCCGCCCAGCGGCTCATCGCGGCTGACTGCGCCTACGTCAGCCTCTGGTATCCCGACGACATCTACGCCCTGTCCAGTCGCTTCGAGGGGTTCGAGCCCTACCCGGGCGGACAGTACACGTCCTTAAAGCAGGTGAGGGCCCTGGAGGCGACGCCGTGACCGGGATCGGCCGGCGGCTGCTGCTGCTCGTCCCGACGGTGCTCGGGGTGCTGACGCTCGTGTTCTTCCTCGTGCACCTGATCCCCGGTGACCCGGTTGAGTTGATGCTCGGCGAAACCGCCTCGCGCGCCGATCTCGCGCAACTGCGCGCCGACCTCGGCCTCGACCGTCCGCTGGGCGAGCAGTACACCCGCTTTCTCGGCGGGCTCACCCGCGGCGACCTGGGCCGCTCGTTCTTTTATCGCAAGCCGGTGCTCGCCGTCATCGGCGGCGCGCTGCCAGCCACGGCGCTGCTCGCCGCGGCGGCGATGGCGGTGGCCCTGCTGATCGCGCTGCCGACCGGCATCCTCGCCGCCGTGCGCCGCGACCGCCTCACCGACCGACTGGCGATGATCGGCTCGCTGCTGGGGATCTCGATGCCGAACTTCTGGCTCGGACCGATGCTCATCATCCTCTTCTCCTTTCGGCTCGGCTGGCTCCCGGTCAGCGGCCGGGAAGGTGCGGCGAGCCTGGTCCTGCCGGCCCTGACCCTCGGGACCGCCCTCGCCGCCATTCTCGCGCGGATGACCCGGGCCTCGATGCTCGACGTTCTTGGGGAGGATTACCTGCGCACCGCGCGCGCCAAGGGAGTACGGCAGGTCGTGGTTATCGCGCGGCACGCCCTGCGCAACGCCCTGTTGCCGGTGGTGACGATCGTCGGGCTGCAATTCGGCGCGCTGCTGTCTGGCGCCGTGATAACCGAGAACGTCTTCGCCTGGCCGGGGATCGGGACGCTGCTCATCCAGGCGATCACCGCGCGCGACTACCCCCTGGTGCAAGGCTGCGTCCTCGTGATCGCGCTGTGCTACGTTGCCGTGAACTTCCTGACGGACGCGCTGTACACTCTTATCGACCCCCGCGTGCGCACATGACAGTCAGGACCGTTTCATGAGCCGCCGAATTTCTTCTGCTCCGCTTCCCGCACTGGTCGGGGCGCTGATGCTTGCGGCCATGGTCATGCTCGCGCTGCTGGCGCCCGTGCTCACCACCGGCAAACCCCTGCAGACCGATCTCGCGGGTGCGTTGCGTGGTCCATCGGCCGGGCACCTCTTTGGCCAGGACCGCCTCGGCCGCGACGTCTTCGCGCAAGTCGCCTACGGAGCGAGGGCCTCGATGCTGATTGCGATCTCGGTGGTCACCCTCACGGTGCTTGCCGGCGTCGCAGCGGGCGCGGCCGCCGGGTACATCGGCGGCGCCGTCGATGTCGTCCTGATGCGGGTCGTCGACATTTTCCTCGCCTTTCCCGGCATTCTGCTGGCGATAGCCCTCGCCGGCATACTTGGCCCAAACCTCGGGAACCTGGTGATCGCCCTATCGGTGATGGGCTGGGTGGGTTATGCCCGGCTGGTGCGCGCCCAGGTCTTGAGCCTGCGCGAGCGGGAGTACGTCGCAGCGGCGCGGGCGGTCGGGGTCGGCCCGTGGCGCATCGTCACGCGGCACATCCTCCCGAACGCGCTCTCCCCGGTCATCGTGCAGGCGACCTTCAGCGCCGCGGGTGTGATCATCGCGGAGTCCTCCCTCTCTTTTCTCGGCCTCGGCCCGCAGAACGTGCCGACCTGGGGTGGGCTGCTCGCACAAGGCGCGGCGTATCTGCTATACGCGCCGCATA
Organism: uncultured bacterium; assembly: GCA_964513745.1. Lineage (GTDB taxonomy): Bacteria > JAUVQV01 > JAUVQV01 > JAUVQV01 > DATDCY01 > DATDCY01. Next base: position 4,139 of record CAZEOK010000077.1, on the reverse strand, counting down.
TCGCCTTTTTCCCGGGACTCTTCATCATGATCACCGTGCTCGCGCTCAACCTGGTCGGGGACGCCCTGAGGGATTCTTTCGACCCCGCCTCCGGCTGACGGCAGTCGGGGCCCTGCTTCGGCCGGGTGCAGTGATGCAATTGTGACAGCCGTCACGGTTTCTCCGCGTCGCCGACCGTATATATTCAGCGAAAGAGGGGTGGCGAGCGATGAGCATCAAGAACGAGATGGAAAACCTTGTCCGGGACGAGGTTGCGCGCGCGCGAAAAGCCGGAGGCCCGGGGTACACCGGCTGCTGGTGCGTGCTCTGCGAAACGGATATCGTCGCACTCGCGTTGACACTGCTGCCGCCGCTGTACTGCCGCAAGGGAACCGTCGGCAACGCGACGGGCGTGATCAGGGCCAGCACAATCAGCGATGCCGTCCAGTCAGCGCTCAAGCGCGTCAGCCTGTGGCCCAAGCACCGCCCGGGAGCCGTGCCGACGACGATGGAAAGGGTTGCGCTCGTCAACTATACCTTCGAAGTCGGCACCACGATGGTCGGTTCCCCGCAGATCCGATCCGCGATCGGGTGCACGTGCGAAACCTGCCGCTCCGACACCCTCGCCTACGCGCTCAACCGCTACCCGGCCAAGTACGGCATCACCCGCAGCGGGAAACGCAGCCTGCATCCGACGTACCTCGATTTCATGCGCTACGAACTGGGGATGTTGATCGGCCAGGCCGCCCGCGTCGTCTCCTCCCACCCCCACCGCTAGGGACGGCCACTGAAAAGGGCCGATCTGCGGCGTTTCGTTTGACTCGCAGAGAGGACGGGTGCTAGCGTGCTGCGTGATGAAGCCCGCCCCACGCCCTTCGCCCCTCCAGCGCTGGAAGCCGCGCGCCGCCGGCCGCACGCAGCTGCTGCTGGCCGGCGCCCTCTGGACCGTGGTCGGCGCGGTGCTTCTCGCCTTCGGCGCGCGCTGGACGCTCGAGGCGCTGGGCCGCAGCACGGGCCTGCTGGTGATCGCCCTCGGGATCGGTGCCGGCCTCCTCAAGGGGCGCTTTGTCCTCGACCGTACCGCCGAGCGCATCACGAACCGCATCGCAGCGCGCGGTGACGGCCGCTGCGCCGGCGGTTTCCTCTCGTGGCGCAGCTGGCTGCTCGTGGCGCTGATGTCGGGAGCAGGCCGGTTTCTGCGCGGCGGGCTGCTCCCCCAGGCTGTGACCGGTCCGCTCTACGCGGCCATCGGCGCCGGCCTGCTGTTCTCGAGCCGCATCGCCTGGAAGCACTGGCGCGCCGCCAATTCTTGACCCCCGCGCACCGCTTCCGGTATCGTTGAACCGTGTACAGCCGCGAGTCCCCGCCGTGAAGGAGCGCCAGCGCGCCAAGGGCGCCGCCATCGAGGAAGTCCTCGATTTCCTGAGGAAAGTCCCGCCGTTCCAGTTCCTCGAGGATCGCCCGCTGCGCGAGGTGGCCCGCGCGGTGTCCCTGGAGTACTACCCGACCGGGGCGCTGATCCTCGAACAGAACGGCCCCCCGAGCGAGCACCTGCTGGTGATCAAGAAGGGTGGCGCGAAGGTCTTTGTCCGCTCCGAGGAGAGCGAGGAAACCCTCGTCGATTACCGGACCGAGGGCGACATCATCGGCTTCCTGTCACTCTACACCGGGGACCGCTCTCGCACAAACGTCGTGGCCACCTCCGACACCATCTGCCTCCTCATCGACAAACCGGACTTCCGCCGGCTCCTCGACGCCAACCCCCTGATCCGCGAGTACCTGCACCGCACCTTCCTGAGCAAGTATCTCGACAAGACACTCCACGAGATGCGCACCCGCAGCATCCTCGTCGGCGGCGGCGAACGGCTGCTCTTCACGACTCCGGTCGGGGAACTCGCCACGGGCAGCGTCGTCACTGCCCCGTCGGGGCTCTCGATCCAGGCCGCCGCCGAGATCATGTCGCGCAACCGCATCAGCTCGCTCGTCGTGCTCGATGCCGCGGGCGCGCCGTCGGGGATCATCACCGACCGCGACATCCGCGACAAGGTCGTCGCCGCCGGTCGCGACGTCGCCGATCCGGCCACGGGTATCATGAGCTCGCCGCTGGTCACGATCGATACCCGCGACTATTGCTTCGAGGCGCTGCTGACCATGATCCGCAACAACATCCACCACCTGATCGTCGTCGAGTCGGGGGCGGTGAAGGGGATCATGACGAATCACGACCTGATGATCCTGCAAGGGACTTCGCCGCTCTCGGTCGTCCAGGAGATCGAGCAGCAGCAGGACGTGGCCGGGCTGGCGCAGGCCTCGCGCAAGGTGGACCAGATCATCAGCCTGCTCCTCAAGGAGGGGGCGCGCGCGGCGAACATCACCCCCGTGGTCACCGAGATCAACGACCGCATCGTGCGGCGCGTGCTCGAGATTGCCGAGCGCCGGATCGGCCCCGCCCCGCTGCGCTACGCCTGGCTTGCGCTCGGCTCGGAGGGCCGGCGCGAGCAGGTTTTCCGCACCGACCAGGACAATGCGCTGCTTCTTGACGACAGCACCGACCCGGAGTCCGCGGCGGCCGGCCAGCGCTGGGCGGCCGAGGTCGCCGCGTTTGCGAAGGAGACGCTCATCGCCTGCGGCTTCCCGCCCTGCCCGGCGGACATCATGGCCGCCAACCCCCTCTGGTGCCAGCCGCTGCGCGTCTGGCGCAAGTACTTCTCCGACTGGATCCGGAACCCGTCGGGGGAGAGCCCGATCCGGACGTCGATCTTCTTCGATTTCCGCGTCGTCCACGGCGACGCGCTCCTCGGGGACCGGCTGCGCGACCACATCGTGGCCCAGATCGAGGACCAGCCCCTGTTCCTGAACTACGTCGCAAACCAGATCGTCACCAACCGCCCGCCGATCGGCTTCTTCGGGTCGTTCGTCGTCGAGAAAAGCGGCGAACACAAGGACCAGCTCAATCTCAAGGCGCGGGGCATCAACCCTCTGGTGGACATGGTGCGTTTTTTTGCGCTGGAGAAGGGCATCCGCGCCACCTCCACCGTCGAGCGCATCGGCGCGCTGCGGGAGACGCACACCGTGGTGCGCGAATTCGCTGACGAGCTCAAGCAGGCCCTGGATTTCCTGCTGCTGCTGCGCGTCCACAGCCAGTACGGCCAGATGAGCGACGGCGTCGAGGTGGACAACTTCATCACGCCCAGCCGGCTGTCGAACCTCGAAAAGCGCACCATCAAGGAGGCGTTCCAGGTCATATCGCGCGTGCAGGACCAGGTTCTCGAGCGCTACAAAGCCGCCATTCTCTGAAACGAAAACGGGATGTCTGCTTTGCCTGCTATAATCGCGCCGGATCATGAAAGAGTTGCTGCACGACACCGCCGTTTCCCTGGTTGCCTGGGCTGCTCGCTTCGTGCGACGCTCCAAGCGGATCGTGGTGACGGTCAGCGTGCTGCTCTGCGGCGTCATCCTGGTGCTCGGCTGGCTCTCGTACCGCTCGGTGAAGGAGGTCGTCACCGAGGACTTCAACAAGCAGCAGCTGGTTCTCGCCAAGTACGCGGCACGGCAAATCGCCAACTCCCTGGCGATGCTCCAGAAAGAACTGCACCTGCTGGGCCAGGCGCCCGCCCTGCAGTACCAGGAGCGGATCGCGCTCGTCGGCCGCCTGGAGAGCGCCTTCATGAGCGTCAAGGACAACGGCGCGCTCCAGATCCGCTTCATCCCGCCTCCCGGCACCTCCGCGCACGTCTACGGCAGCCCCGGCTATCGCCGGCTCGAGCCATCGGCCGAGGACACCCTCTACCTGCTCTGGGCCGCTGATCCGAAAAACCGGGAGCGCCTGCTGGCCACCCCGGTCAGCGCCCCGACGGGCGAGCCCGCGAAGCTGCTGATGCGCTTCGTGCGTCCCGTCTGGCAGGACGCCGTCGACGAGGCTCACCCCGCGCCGACGCGCGGCTTCGCAGGGGTGCTGATCTTCGTCGTCGACGTCGCCGAGCTCACCGGCGACGTCACCCGCGACATCCGGTCCGGGAAAACCGGCTACGCCTGGGTCATCGACGGCAACGGCACCTTCCTGCACCACCAGGAGGCGATGTTCATCGGCAGGAACGCCTTCGAGGCGCGCACCGCGAAGATGCCGACGATCTCCTTCGCCCGCATCAACGAGATCCAGA
>CAZEOK010000076.1:0-14712 GCA_964513745.1 uncultured bacterium | reverse complement strand
GGCATCTCGCGCTTGCAGATGTTGCACCAGGTCGCCCAGAAGTCGATCATCACGATCTTCTTGCCCTTGAGATCGGAGAGTTTCCAGGTCTTGCCCTCGAGGTCCTTGAGCGTGAAATCGGGGGCGGGCTGGCCCTTCTTGAGCTTGGATCCCTCGAGCAGCGCCGCGGCCGGGCTGGCCCAGCCGAGGCAGAGCGCGAGACAGAAGGCCGCGAGGCCCGCCGCGCGACAGGTGCTGTTCATGTTCATGGCCCTCTTCGACACCATGCGGATCTCCCGGTCTGCGGCGCTAGAGGCCCAGGGCCTTCTTGACGGCGTCCTCGTAGTGCTTCTCGGTCCCCTTCTCGAAGCCGGTGTGGATGTACTGGACCAGCCCCGCCTTGTCGATCACGATGGTCAGCGGCACCAGGAAATTGGTGTAGACATCGGTGACGGCGAACTCCGGGTCGACCAGCAGCGGGTAGCTGACGCTGACCTCGACCTCCTTGAGGGTGGCGATGACCTCCTCGGGTCCGACCCCGTCGGTATCCACGCCGAGCACGACCAGCCCCTTGCCCTGATAGCTCTTGCCGATCTTCTCGAGGTAGGGCATCTCCTCGAGGCAGGCGCCGCAGCGCAACCCCCAGAAGTTGAGCAGGACGACGTTCTTGCCGGCGTAGCCCGAAAGCGTGACGTCCGCGTTGGCGATGCTTTTCAGCGTGAAATCCGGCGCCTTGTCGCCCGGCTTGAACTTGTCGGCGGCCATCCCCTCGGCCGAGGCAGGGACGGCGGTCCCCGCGGCGAGCGTGAACACGAGCGCCGCGCACAGTCCGCGCCCTCCCAGCAGGAACCCCTTGCGTCCGATCATGCCGGCTTCCCCTCCCTGTTTTCCGACCAGCGCCACTCGTTGAAGCGTGCGACGGCATTATTTAGTCATTCCCGGAAAAGTCAAGCCCCCGGTGGCTCCCCGCGCCGCTGTATCCTTGACAAGCCGCGAGTTCTTTCTCTATCCTGCCCGAGGCGAGAATACCATCCATCACGGAGGGGGAGAGGGCATGGGCAGAAGTCATGTGAAATTCAGAACCGCCGCGGAGGTCTGGATCCGCGCGGCCCGGTTTGTCGGCGCGCTGCTGCTGACGGCCGGGGTTGTCGCGACCTCGATTCCGGCCTGGTCCCAGGGGCTGAAGCTGGACAGCGCGACGGAGAAGGAAGTCGACCAGTACGACAAGCCCAATCCGCACTTCGAGCTGGCCTGCACCGAGTGCCACGACGGCACCCCGGACCCGAAGAAGGACACCGTGGCGACGGTCAAGTTCATCAACGGCGAGGAAGGGAACGTCAAGCTCTGCTACAACTGCCACGATGCGAGTGAAAACCTGCACCCGATCAACGTCGATCCCGCGACCGCCACGCCGAAGATCAAGGTTCCCGCCGGCTTCCCGCTCGAGAGACTCGGCGCGCATAAAGGCACGGTCGTCTGCACCACCTGCCACTTCATCCACACCAAGACCGCGGGGCTCAAGCTGCTGCGCGGCTTCCCGGAGTCCTCCGACCCCGAGGACGTCAAGAAGGCCATCTACAAGGACCGCCGCGACTTCTGCCGCGGCTGCCACGGCGACGGCCTCAAGGACAAGAGCCCGCACAAGGGGAAGATCGCCGGCGGCAAGACCTGCTCCTTCTGCCATGGCGTGGAGCCCAAGGAGGGCGAGAAGGTCCAGCTCAACAAGAACATCGTCCAGGTCTGCGACTTCTGCCACGCCGCGACCAAGGGCGCGCACTACCTGATGGTCAACCCCTTCGCCGACCCCAACCTCAAGGCGGAGATCGCGCAGGCGAACCTGCCCCTGGTCGGCGGCGAGTACGTCTGCATTTCCTGCCACAACCCGCACGGCGGCACCGGCGAGGAGAAGTTCCTGCGCAAGGAGTTCGTCGTGCTCGCGCTCAAGTCGACCCGCGTGCGGCCGCACTACATGAAGGCGTTCTGCGAGGCCTGCCACAGCGTCCGGCCGATCCTGCCCAAGGGCGCACCCGGCGCGCAGAAACTCGCGGAGATCCCGCTGCGCGACGCCGACCCGAACAAGCTCTGCAACCGCTGCCACGAGTCCGGGCTCTCCAAGGCGAACGCGCACCCGATCCGCGTGGTCCCGGAGAGCTTCAAGGCCAACATTCCGCAGGGCTGGCCGCTGACCGCGGACGGCTCGCTCTCCTGCATGACCTGCCACACCGCCGGCGACTCGCCGACCTACGACCCCAAGAACGAGAACTTCCTGCGCGGCGCGCCCTACGAGACACGCAACTCGATGTGCTGGAAGTGCCACTCCCGGGACGAGTTCTCAAAACTTAACCCGCACGCGGACATCAACGAGGGGAAGGGCTGCGAGTTCTGCCACGCCACGCGGCCCGACCCGAAGAAATCGAAGGAGCAGCAGGACGTCAAGTTCAAGGGCGACATCGTGCTGCTGTGCATCCGCTGCCACGACGACTCGCCGCACCCCGCCGGCATCGACCACACCGGCCTCAAGACGCCGGAGCGCCTCGTGGAGGTCAAGGTCACGATGCCCAAGAGCTTCCCGCTCGATCACCGCGGCCGGGTCACCTGCGCGACCTGCCACGATCCGCACGCCGGGGGTGACCAGCGCGGCGACCTGGGGATGACCTTCTGCTCGAACTGCCACGCCTTCTGATCGGCAGGATCTGACCGACAAACCCGTCCCCCTCCGGGGGGCGGGTTTTTTTTCGCGCGGCAGCTACTCCAGACCCTTGAGCCGCTCCGGAAAGCGCTCGACGCCGCCGGCGGCGAGCTGCTCGGCGACGTAGCGGTCGCGGTACTCCCCGCGCTTGCCGTCGCGGATCGCCCGCTCGATCCCGGTGCGCGCCTCCTCCAGGGACCTTGTGGTCGTCGGGACGCGCTCCGCGACCCAGACGATCAGCACCTCGCCCCCCGGGGCGGTCACGACCGCCGTCTCGCCGACGGCGAGCTTCGCCAGGGTCGCGCGCAGGTACTCCGGCACGTCGGCGTCGCGCATCACGCCGGGATCGTCCAGCCCCAGCGCCGCCTTCGTCTCGAGGAGGCGCTGCGCCTCGGCGTCCGACATGCCCTTGCGCAGGCTCTTCTGCTGCTTCTCGGCGCCCGCGCGGTTCGTGAAGTGCAGGGACTTCCAGCGGATGCGGCCGGGTACGCGGAAATCCGCCGCGTGATCGGCGTAGTAGCGGGCGACCTCGACGTCGGCGACGGGGATCTTCGCGTCCACCTCCTGCTCCAGCAGCAGCAGCAGCAGCGCGCGCTCGTCGTTGGCGCGGATCTGCGCCTGCGCCTCCGGCCGCTCGGGGATGCCGCGGGCGACCGCCTCGCGCCGCAGCAGGTTGCGGTTGACCACCGCGTCGATGCTGCGGCGGGCGCGCTCCGCCCAGGCGCGCTTCTGCGTCGCCTCGCTGCCGCCGACGTGGCTGCTGCCGACGCGGTCGTACTTGTCGATGTAGAGCGGCCGGCCGTCGATCTCGCCGATCCGCAGCGGCTGCTCACCCCAGGCCGCCTCGTCGTGGGAGATCCGGGCCACCAGTTTCTCGTCGAGCCGGGCCGGGCCGGCCGCGCGCTGCCGCTCGTATATCGCCTTCAAAGCCGCCGCGACGCCATCGCGGGTCCTCTTCTCGACGAGCTGGGCCTGATCGCTGTCGTGCCGCGACGGCAGCACGACGCGGTGCTGCACGACCAGCCAGAAGCCGCCGGGGACCTCGACGACCGGCGAGATGGTGCCCAGCGGCAGCCCCAGAAGGATCGCGCGGAGCGCCGGGTCGGGTTTCAAGCCGCCGAGGGTCCCCTCCGAGCGCCCGCTGGCGCCGCCGGCGGGCTTGAGCCTCTCCAGGTCGCCGCCGCGAGTGAACTCCCCCCGGGCCCGCTCGGCCCCCCCCCGGTCGGGGAAGCGCGCCCAGGTGTAGTCGACGAAGCGCGCGTCCTGGAACTCCGCCTCCAGCGCTGCCGGCGCCGCGGCGCCGACCTCGGCCTCGACCTGCTTCTGGATGACCCCGGAGAGGTAGCGCTCGAGGAACTTCTCCCGTTGCACGAGAAACGGCGCGGCCGCGTCCAGGCCGAGGGCGCGGGCGCGCTCCACGAGAATCGCCCGCGCCAGCAGGTCCTCCAGGCAGCGCGCGGCCTGCTGCCCGGGGACAGGGGCCACGCCGTTGGTGCTGCGCACCTCGAGGCACTCGCGCACCTGCGCCTGAGTGACCTCGCCGCCTTTCCAGCGGGCCACGACCGCCCCGCCCGCCGCCCCGGCCGCGAGCGCCTCGCCGCCGACCAGCGGCAGCAGCAGCAACGGCACGATACGCACGAACGGCCTCACCATTTCTTCAGGACCTCGGGGAGCGCCTGCTCGCGCACGGCGATCTTCTTCTTCAGCGTCTCCATCAGCTCCGCCATCTCGCGCGGCCGGTTCTTCATCTTCCGGCCCTCCTTTTCCAGCCAGACGTCCCAGAGATTCTCGCGACGCAGCTTCTCGAGCGGTTTCCTGACCTCGGGATCCTTGTCGAGGCCCAGCCGCAGCGCCTCGCGGCGATAAAGGATGTTGTCGATCGCGCGCGCGAGGATGCGCATGCGGTCCTTGAACCCGAAGCCGATCCCCTTGCCGTGCCCGCCGCCGCCCGCCTTCTCGAAGAAGCCCCCTGCGAAGATGTACTCGTCGTCGATCTGCGCCAGCACCGCCGGGTGGGCGACATTGCTGGTCGGGGGGTTCTCGACGACCTTCTCGTCGATCCTGATCTTCGCGCCCTTGCGCAGCCGCTCGAGGACTTCCTGCTCGCGGGCCTGCAGCCGTCCGCTGTGGATCTGCTTCTCGAGGTTGTCGAAGTTGTTGCGCTTCTGATCCTCGACGCTGCGGATCTGCTTGACCCAGAAGACGCTGAAGCCGAGCGGCCCGGGGGAGACCTGGCTGACCTCGTCGGCCTTGAGCGAGCGGATGAGCTGCTCCTCCTGCGGCGAATAGTGCCCAGAGCCGGGCAGCAGATAGCCGACCATGCCGCCGTAGCCGGCCGAGAGACCGGTCGAGACCTGCTGCGCCACCTGCTGGAAGGGCTCGCCGCCCAGGACCCGGGCGCGCGCCGCCTCGGCATCCTCCCGCGTCGCGACGATGATCTGGTGGACCAGCGGCAGCGGCACCAGGTTGCCCATCGCCGCGTCGACTTCCATCCGGGTCGGGCGCGATGCCGCGAAGATCTGCTTGGCGTAGAAGTGCTCCGCGAGGATCTTGTTGCGCGCCCCGGCCGTCTTTTCCAGGTAGGCCGGGTCCTTCTCGAGACCGTCGCGCGCGGCCTGCGCAAGCCCGTAGTCGTGGACGGCGTGCTTGACGACCAGATCGCGCAGCGTGGCGAGATCGGCCGGCGCGGCATCGACCATCAGCTTCAGCTCGTCAACGACCAGGGCGCCGAGCGGATGGGTGGCCAGCGTCCCCGCTTCCTCTTTTACCGGCCCTTTCTTCGCCGCGAACGCCGTACCGCCACCGGCGGCGAATACGAGCCCCGCCAGCACCAGCGCAACGGCTCCGCCTCTCACTCTTTTTCTGATCCGCACCACGCCCGCTCCTTCGTCCCTGGTAAAGACAACGCGGAGGGAAGACCATCCCCTCCGCGTTGCACCTGATACGTGCCTGTCGGCCGGGAACGCTCCCGGCGTCTCGATACTACTTCAGGTCCTTGATCGCCTGCTCGACCTTGTCCTTGTCGGCGGCGGAGTAGCCGACCTTGACCTCCTTGAGGATCCCCTTGCTGTCGATCAACGCCATCGCCGGGGTCGCGGAGACCGAGAAGCGGCGCGGCAGCGTGAACTTGTTGTCGACCCAGATCGGCGAATCGCCGGCGTAGTTCTTGCGGTAAGCCTCGAACTTGTCGGCCGGCGTCCTCATGTCGATCGAGACCAGCACGAGCTGGAAGCCCTTGTTCCGGCTGGCGATCTCGCGCACGTCCTCGACTTCGGCGGCGCACATCGAGCAGGCGGTCTGGAAAAAGACCAGGGCGGCGGGCTTCCCCGCGATCGTCTTCTCCGTGACGGCCTTGCCGTTGTCGTCGGTCAGGGCGAACTCGCCGATCGGCGAGTTCACGGCCACGACCAGCGGCTTGGGCTTGGCGGGCGCGGCGGGCGCGGCGGCAGGAGCCTGGGCCTGGCAGAAGACGGGGACAAGCATCGCCGCGCAGAGAGAAAGGACCAGTGTTTTCAGATGACGAGCACCCATACGCTTCCTCCTTCTGGTAGACAAATGCTCCGGGGGGGTCGCCCCCCCCGGAGCCCGGTTTGAAACCTGCTCGAAACTACTCGGTCGGGTTACTGAGCCTGGGCAGCCCCGTACACCGCGTGGCACTGCGAGCAGATGGCGTCGAGGTTGCCGGCGGCAGCCTGCTCGAGCGTGAAGTCACGACCCGGCGCGCCCGCCTCCGACGAGTCCAGATCGCCGTCGTGGGCCCGGTGGCAGCTGTCGCAGTCCATGCGGTCAGCAGCCGGGTAGGAGGCCAGGTTCGGCGCCGCGGCCTGATCGGCGGTGGTGCCGTCGCCGGCGGTCGTCACCAGCATCGTGATGGCGCGGCCCGCGTCGACGGCGGCGGAGATGGTGCTCGAGTTCGTCGCGCTCCAGCGGACCGGGTGCGTACCGGACGGACCGTTGGTGACATCGTCGACGGCGGTCATCGCGATCGCGACACCGTTGTGGCAACCGATGCAGAGCTTCGAGCCGACGGCGGCGCCGGCGTTGCCGATGCCCGTGCCGTCATCCTGGAAGGGGTAGAGCAGCAGGTTGTTCAGGTAGCCCGAGGTGGCGCTGACCGTGCCGGCGCCGGCGACGTTGATCGTGGCGCTGGTCGAGAGGCCGACGTTCCCCATGATGTTGTGGCAGGAGTAGCAGAGGATCGTGCTGGCAGCGACACCACCACCGGCAGCCGTCTGCGCGCCGTACCCGGCGGAAGCGGCGGCGCCGCCCCACTTCGAGTAGTAGCTGGTCGCGCCTTCGGTGAACCAGGCGGCGTTGCGCATGTTCGCGGTGGTACCGCTGTTGGTGGCACCGATGCGGTGGGCGCTCGCGGCGCCGGCGGCACGGTCCGTGCCGAAGCGCGCCGGGAGGGAACCCTCGTAACCGGTGGTCGGGTTGACGCCGCCGGCCGGGGTGTTCGCGCCGCCGTTGAAGGGAGCGGCACTGACACCCGCGTGGCAGGCGCCGCAGAACGCCGCCTGGTCGGCGGCCCAGGTGATCTCGGCGAAGCCCTGGTGAGCGTTCATCTCGCCGGCGACGCCGACGCCGACGTGGCAGTCCTCGCAGCTCACGATGCTGGTGAAGCCCGAGTCGTTACCCGTGTTGCTGTGGTGGGCCGGGGGCTGTGCGGCGTCGAGCGAGTGGCAGGAGGCGCACCAGCCGTCGGCATTGGCGCCGTCGCCGTCGCGGTTGATCGAGGTGGCGGCGATGCCGTAGTGCGCGCTGTGGCAGGAGGTGCAGCCGGCAACCTGGTTCGGGGAGACGCCGGAGACCGGCCAGGAGACAGCACCGTTCGACTCATAGGACGCCGTGGCGGCGATGTTCGCCAGCACGGTCCCGACGCCACGGACCGCGTCGATCGGGTGGTCGTCGCCGCCCGCGCCGACGTTGGTCGTCGTGCCGCCGTCGTGGCAGGCCTCGCAGAGGTCGGCAACCGGAAGAGCGTTGGCGACCGCGAGCAGATCGGTCGTGATCGTCGGGCCCTCGTTGCCGTGGATCATGTGGCAGGTGGCGCAGCCGATCGGGCCGGTCGAGCCGCCCGCATCGAGGAGGTGGCCGCCCAGGGGGGTCGCCGCGGAGACGGTGCCGCGGCCGGTCACGCCGCGGGTCTCGGACATGCTGGCCGGGACAGCCGCCTTGAGGTTGATGTTGGGCGTGTACCCGGCGGTGCCGAAGGCGACGCTCGTCGGGTGCTGGCTGTAGTTGGTGCCGTTGTTCGCGGCCTGGGTGTTGGTGGCACCGCGGCCGGGCGTCACGTTGTCGCGGTCATGGCAGCCCTCGCAGAGGGCGTCGACCGAGCCGGCCTGCGACGCGGGGGTCGCCGCCGACTGGCGGATGAAGGGGCGGTAGGTGTCGTCGTGCACGTTGTGGCAGGTCGTGCACTCCATCCACCCCGCGACCTGGCCGCCGGCGGGCCAGTACTTGTACCCGTGGTTGTCGGTGTAGGGGGAGCCGCCCGAGGAGTCGCGGCCGGAGGAGATCGTGTCGATGTTGGCGATCGTCCCCTGGTGGGCGCCGGCGCCGTAGACCGTGCCGGAGACGTTGTGCGCGCCGGTGCCGGCGATGGCCGGGCTGGCGCCGTGACAGGCGTCCGCGCAGAGGGTGCCGGTGATCGTGGCATCCCAGCCGGTCGCGCCGATGGTATAGGTGGTCCGCCAGAGACGCTCGGAGCCGGAGGCGCCGTGCGGGACGTGGCAGATCTCGCAGAGGGTGTACGTCGTGACGGTGGTCATGTCGTGCGGGGTGTTGTCGATGGCGGCGTACGCCCCCGACCCCGCGGCGAGCATGACGCCCATCGCCAGAATCCCTACCAGTTTCTTCATTGCTGCTGCCTCCCTCACTGTTGCCGTTTGCCTACCTTGACCCCAGATCAACCTTGCGTCGCTGCGATTCCGAGTCCCCGCTCACCCCCTCTCCGCACCAACTGCCGAAAGATCTAGTCCCTCTTGATCGTCCCTTCGAGAAGCTGGAAGACCGCAAGCTGGTTCGTGGTCGCGCCGGTCATGTAGAAGCGCTGCTTCTTGTCGACGTAGATGCCGCGGATCGAGCTGGCCTCGAGCCCGCTCTTGCCGTCCTCGCTCGCGATCAGCCAGCCGAACTTGCCGTCCTTCTCGAACTTCTGGACGTTGGGGGAGAGGCCGCTGGTCACGACCATGCCGCCGTCCTCGAGCGCCGTGATCCCGGTCGGCGCGAAGAGCGTCCCCACTGCCTGGCCCTTCTCACCGAACTCGCTCAGCTGCTCTCCCGCCGGCGAGTAGGTCCTGACGTTGACCTGCCCCGCGTCGACGATCAGCAGGTTGCCGTCGGCGCCGACGACGATGTAGGAGGGCGAGAGCATCTCCTCGGGGGCCTTGCCCCACTTGCCGAAGGCGTGCTGCAGCGCGCCCCGGTCGTTGAAGACCAGGACCTTGCCATTGGCCGAATCCGTGACGAAGACCTCGCCGTTGTGGACCGCGACGTCCTGGTAGAGCGGCGAGCGGGCCGGCGTTGCCGAGGGGGTCTTGTCCTTCGGCGTCCCCTCCCAGAGGTCGTTTTTCAGCTCGATGGAGCGCAGGAACTTGCCGTCCTCGTCGAAGATCGCGACCTCGTAGCGCTCCTTGTCGACGACGTAGAGGTTCCCCTCCTCGTCGAGGCCGAGCCCCTGCGGATTGCGGAAGTCCTTGTCGTTCTCGATCGCGAAGGCGGCCGGCTCCGGCCCGCTGCGGCGGATCGCGAAGAGGAACTTGCCGGTGGCGGCCTCGACCACCATCACCGCGCGCGCTCCCCAGTTCGTGAAGTAGGCCCGCCCGAGCTTCTCGTTGACCACGACGTCGGCGCACTGCTCGATCGGGATCGGGCCGCCGGGGGTCTTGATCTCGTTGGCGACCCGATAGAGCAGCTTCGAGGGCTTGAGGAAGACCTGCAGCTTCTCCTTCTTCGCCGGCCCCTTCTCGGTCTTTTTAACCGCCACGGACTTCTCGACGCTGTGGGGCGTCTCCTGGAAGGAGCCGTCGAGCGCGGTCAGCGCGTAGTAGTAGGTCTTGCCCTCCTCGATCTTGTCGTCGACGAGGCGGGTCTCGGCGGACGAGCCGACGAGCTGGTAGTCCTTGCCGGCGGTCTCGCTGCGGTAGAGGTTGTAGGCGACGACCGCGCCGGGGTTCGCGCGCCAGACAAGGACCACCTTGTAGGTCGTCTTGCCGAACTGCGTCGCCTGGTCGAGCGTGACCGTGTCCCACACGGGCGGCTCGACGCCGACCACTTTCTTCTCGCCGGGGATCGCCACCGAGCGCTCCTCGGAATTCGGGCTGACCTCGGCTCCGGTCGCGGCCTGCAGCACGTAGTAATAGGTTGTCCCCGGCTCGAGCTCCTTGTCGAGGAACTGGGGCTGAGCGCTGGTGCCGACCTGCTTGTAGTCCTTTCCGGCAGCGGTGCTGCGCAGCACCCGGAACTCAGTCGCGCCGGGCACCGGGGTCCAGCGCAGGCCAACCGTCTTCTGGGCCTGCACGTAGAGCGCCGCCACCCACTTGGGGGCATCCACCGCGCGCGCCGTCCCGGCGGCCAGAACCAGGGCCAGAGCTGCCGTCGCTACCATAATCAAACCTCTTCGCACCATCGTCACGCTCTCCTTTCTACTGCTCTCCGGGGGGGCCATTGTGGTGATTTTGGGCACAATGGCGGAAGTGTAGGGAGCGTGAGCTAACTTGTCAATGCACCATTTCCCGTTCTGCATGTGAGTCATCGTCTCTTCTCCGCGGCATCTTGATGAAGCAATCGTCGTGCCAGCGATGGCGCAGGGATGGTAATAGCGCAAGATAGTTTGAATGTTCCATGATAACGACATGTTACAAGATTATTTCACGCTCGCCGGACCGGGTTCGCGCCTGGCTGGATCGCGGCTGTGCGGGCAGGTGCGGAATATCACGCTGCGCGATAGGGGAAAATCCGCGCCCTGATCATTCAGGCACAAGGGCGTGCCTGGGGGATGCTCCCGTCAGCCCTCGTCTCCGCCGAGCAGGCCCATCTTTTTCATCCGGTAGCGCAGGCTGTCGCGCGAGATCCCCAGCAGCTGGGAAGCCCGGGTCTGGTTCCCGTGGGTCTGCTCGATCGCCTGGCGCACCAGGTCGTCCTCGAGCTTCTCCAGCGACAGCCCGCCGGGGGGGATGACGATGGCGGCGCCCGCCGCGGCGCCATCCGCCGGCGCCGCGGCCGCCGCGACCTGGGGAGAGCCGAGGATCTCGGGGGGCAGGTCTCCCGCCTCGACGACGGTGCCGGTTTGCAACAGGATCGCCCGCTCGAGCACGTTCTTGAGCTCGCGCACGTTCCCCGGCCAGGAGTAGCGCAGCAGCGCCCGCTCGGCCGCGGCCGACAGCCCGCTGACCTGCTTGGCGAACTCGCGGTTGAAGACCCTGGTGTAGTACGCCGCCAGCGGCACGATGTCCTCGGGGCGCTCGCGCAGCGGCGGCAGGTGGATCGGCACGACCTTGAGGCGGTAGAAGAGGTCCTCGCGGAAGCGGCCCGCCTTGCGCTCCTCGTCGAGGTCCTTGTTCGAGGCGGTGACGATCCGCACATCGACCTGGATGTCCTTGACCCCACCGATGCGCCGGAAGGCCTTCTCCTCGATCACCCGCAGCAGCTTGGCCTGCAGGTCGAAGCGCATCTCGGCGATCTCGTCGAGGAAGATCGTGCCGCCGTCGGCCAGCTCGAAGAGCCCCTTCTTCGTCCCCTTGGCGTCGGTGTAGGCGCCGCGCTCGTAGCCGAACAGCTCGCTCTCGAGCAGCTGCTCGGGGAGCGAGGCGCAGTTGACGGCCATGAAGGGGCGCTCGGCGCGCGCGCCGGTGTAGTGCAGCGCCTTGGCGACCAGGTCCTTGCCGGTGCCGCTCTCGCCCTGGAGCAGCACGGTCGAGGCCCCGGAGGAGGCGACCCGCGCGACCAGGTCGAGCACGGCGCGCATCGCGGCGCTCACCGCGACCACCCGGTCGAGCGAGAAGCGGGCCTGCTGCTCCTGGCGCAGGCGCTGGACCTCACCGCGCAGGCGGCTGGTCTCGAGGCCCTTGCGGATCGAGAGCTTGACGCCCTCGAGGTTGAAGGGCTTGTTCAGGTAGTCGAAGGCGCCGGCCTTCATCGCCGCCACCGCGGTGTCGACCATGCCGTAGGCGGTGATCATGATCACGACGATCTCCGGATCGGCGGCCTTGATCTTCTGCAGGGCTTCGATGCCGCCCATGCCGGGAAGCTGGATGTCGAGCAGGACCAGGTCCGGGGAGCTCTCGCGCGCCAGGCGCAGCGCGCTCTCGCCGTCCTCGGCGGTGGTGACTTCGTACCCTTCCTTGGCCAGCTCCTGCTGCAGCGACCAGCGGATCAGGTACTCGTCGTCGACGACCAGGATGCGCTCTTTCGACATCGTTTATTCCCCCACCCGGTACGAGCAGACAACAGAAAACGGTCTTTTCAAGTTCTTTCCCCGGCTCCACGCAGGCTGCGGGGTCCTGTCGCCGGCTTGGTCGAAAATTGGGACTGGATTGCCTTCCACCTGGCGCAGATGGTTAGGCTTGTCATCCCGGCCGCGGGAAAACAAATCTGTTCCCATCGTCTATGCCGGGACCCGCGTCTCCACCACCGGGATGCGGATCGTGAAGATCGTGCCCGCGCCCGGCGTGCTCTCGACGGCGATCGTCCCGCCCCCCTGCTCGATGATCTTGCGCGTGATCGAGAGCCCCAGCCCCGTGCCCTGGGTGCGCGTGGTGTAAAAGGGGCTGAAGATCTTCTCCCGGATGGCCGCCGGGATGCCCACGCCGGTGTCGGCCACCGTGGCCACGATGAGCCGGCGCCCCCCCTCGGCCTCCGGCTCATCGCGCAGCACGGTGCGCAGCGCCAGATCGCCGCCCGCGGGCATCGCCTGCGTCGCATTGAGGATCAGGTTCAGGAAGGCCTGCTCCAGGTGCTTGCCGTCGGCCATCGTCCGGGGCAGCCCCGCGGCGAAGTCGCGGAGCACCCGCACGTTCGTGCGCGCCGGGTTCGGCAGAGCGATGAAGCAGGCGCGGTCGAGGATCTCGTTGACGTCCACGGGGCTCGGCTCCCCGGCGAGCGGCTGCGCGTAGTTGAGCAGGTCGCGGATCGTCTTGTCCATGCGCTCGCACTGGTGCAGGATCTGCTCGGTGATCCCGCGCCGGGGGTCGCCCTTCGGAAAGTCGTCGGCGAGCACCTGCATCGCCCCGGAGATGCCCGCGAGCGGGTTCTTGATCTCGTGCGCGACGCTCGCCGCCAGCTCGCCGATGCTCGCCAGCCGCTCCGCGCGGATCAGCTGCTCGGTGTGGAAGCGCTCGACCTCGCGCTGCGTGGTGTCGAGCTTCTCGATCATCGAGTTGAGGCTGCGCCCGAGGCTGCCGAGCTCGTCGCGCCCCGGCTGGCGCACGCGCGCCGAGAGGTCGCCCCCCTCGGCGCGGCGCATGGCCTGCATCAGGTTCGAGATCGGCCGGTTGACCTGGATCGCGAAGATCACCCAGATCGCGAAGCCGACGATGGCGATGGTCGCGACCGCGGAGCTGGCGAGGAACGTCCGGTTCTTCGCGACCTTCTCGTCTGTCTTCTTCATCGACAGGCAGAGCTCGAAGATCGACAGCACCTCGGTCTCGGTCACGTGGCAGGTGCGGCAGGAGGCGTCGTTGCGGATCGTCTCGACCATGCAGAAGGCGTTGTAGCCGTGCCCGCCGCGGTACGGCATGCTCGGCACCCCGGCCTTGAAGATCTCGAGGCCGATGTCCTCGATGGTCAGGCCGACCTCTTTCTTGTCGGCGGACTTGGTGACCTTGCCGTTCTCGTCGAAGATGCGCAGGCTCTCGATGTCGGGCACGATGCCGATGCGTTCGAAGATCCCCTGGACGTCCTGGGCGCAGGAGCCGCGCATGTCGTGCTGGATGCTCTTGACGATGGCGTGGGTCAGCACGGCGGCCTGGTCCTTGGTGGTCTCGACGAACTGGCTGGTCTGGGCCTCGATGATGTAAAAGTACGTGCCGCCGACGCACAGCACGAGGATCAGGGTGACCAGCGCGGCGAGCTTGCCGCGCAGCGTTGTCAGCCACATGGCGTCAGACCGGCGTGAACTGACCGGGAGTTGGGCAGCGCCTGCAATTCACGTGT
Organism: uncultured bacterium; assembly: GCA_964513745.1. Lineage (GTDB taxonomy): Bacteria > JAUVQV01 > JAUVQV01 > JAUVQV01 > DATDCY01 > DATDCY01. The sequence continues at coordinate 890 of CAZEOK010000076.1, read as the reverse complement.
GCGAGGAGACCGGGGCTTCCCTGCGGGACCGCTCCGGGCACCGCCCCGGGCTGATCGGCGGCTCCGCGCATCTTCCCTCCGTGAAGCCCCGGCCTCCTCGCCGATGACAAGGGTGGACAGTGCGACAGAACCCCACAGCCTGAACGGGACCTGCCGCTCACGGGGTCATCGTTGCCCTGGCGGGGGCAGGGAGATCGACGGGGACGGGCGCCGGCAGGTTCGCGAAGACCGTCTGGTACGACACCACCGGGCAGGCCGTGCACTCCAGGCAGCGGATGCAGTCCACCGAGCGCTCGTTCTGCCAGATGCTGATGTCCATCGGGCAGTTCTCGCGGCAGCGGTCGCAGCGGGTGCACGAGCCGTGGTCGACGCGCATCTGGTAGACGCTGAAGGAGTTGAAGAACGAGAAGATCGTGCCGAGCGCGCAGACGGTCCGGCAGAACGGCCGCTTGGCCGTGGCCGACCAGACGGCGAAGAGCGAGAGGATGCCGAGCTTGATCCAGAACATCTTCACGAGCATCGCACGGATGCCCTCGTCGAGCAGCGACCAGGGGATGCCGGCGATCAGGATGCCGTCGGGGCAGAGCTTCGAGAACCAGGGCTCCTGGGCGATGGCGGAGACGGTGAAGACCAGCCCCGCGAGGATCAGATACTTGGCGTAGATCAACGCTTTCGGGATCGCTATCTTCACGCTGCGCACCTTGTACAGCAGGTCCTGGAAAAAGCCGAAGGGGCAGAGCCAGCCGCAGCACATGCGCCCGACGACGGCCCCGATGGCCGCCAGATAGCCCATCACGTAGGCCGGTATCGCCCCCCCGACGATCGCGAAGTGCTGGATCGTGCCGATCGGACAGGCAAAGATCGCGCCGGGGCAGGCGTAGCAGTTGAGC
>CAZEOK010000075.1:13203-15023 GCA_964513745.1 uncultured bacterium | reverse complement strand
CACGGTGCCGTCGTCCTTGATCTTGCCCTTGCCGGTCGCGACGACCTCGCCCATGATCGGCTTTTCCTTGGCCGAGTCGGGGATGATGATGCCGCCCTTGGTCTTCTCGGCCTCTTCGAGCCGCTTCACCAGGATCCGGTCGTGCAGGGGACGAATCTTCGCCATAGTCGTGTTCTCCTTTCGTGCCTGTTGTGATCGTGAGTCTGTCCTTAAACACGGGGAGTCCACTGTTAGCACTCCCCATCGCCGGCTGCTAACAAGGCAGCAATATAAGGGTTGATGGCGCATATATCAAGAGAAATATTCATTGTTCAGAAGAAGCATGAGACTGCATATTATATTCACAGACAATTAATGACATTTGTTTTCTCTATTCCCACTATATCTTAATATTCTTCCGTTTTTCATAATTTTAATGGTATCTGCCAGCATTTCGCACATTCCCGTTCCGGCTGCGAACTCCTGGCACCGCTGACTCCATCTCGCTCTCGCGGTCCGCCGACAGAGCCATCCCCTCCGGGCCGCCCCCTTCGCTCCGCAAGGCTTCAACGGAGCGGATTCGATCCGCGGAACCGCAGGATCTCTGCTGGGAGTCATAGGTGGCGCGCAGCGACAGCACAGCGCAGTCCGCATGGGAACGGAGAGACCATGGACGACAGACCCCGCACCCGAGCCGGATGGACAACCGAAATGGCAGATATTTCCGTGGCCTTGCGCCAGAGCATCGTGGTATGAATCTTCCATGTCTGCCGCGATCACTGCACGAGAGCACGCTGCGCGGTTGATTGGGTCACTCCTCGACAACCGACGCAGGAGCAGCGCCCGGATCGACGCCGCCGGTTTGGACCCGCGTGACGAGCGCTTCGCCGCCGAGATTGCCCACGGTGTGGTCCGCCACCTCTCGCTTGTTGACTGGGTCATCGCTCGCGCCGCCGGGAAGCCGGTTGAGCGGATCGCCCCCCCGGCCCTTGCCGCCGCCCGCATCGGCGTCTACCAGCTCCTCTGCACTCCATCGGTCCCTGCCTACGCCGCCGTTTCTGCGAGTGTCGATCTGGCGCGGGTTCTTTCCCTGAAAGCTCCCGGCTTTGTAAACTGGCTGCTGCGGCGCGTCGTGGCGGACATCGCCGTCCGGCCGCAACGCGGGAATTTCAGCGACGAGATCGCCTGGCTCGCCACCTGCCATTCTTTTCCCCACTGGATGGTTCGGCGCTGGGTGAAACGACTCGGCGCCACCGAGACCTTCCGCCTGCTGGAGGCAATGAACCTCCATCCACCCCCGCACGTACGGGTGAACCGTTTGCGGTCAGGAGCAGCCGCGGTGCAACAGGGTCTCGCACCTGCCGGCTTCGAGACCGAGCCCGGACGATTCGCCCCCGACGCGCTGCACGTGCGCGGCGCCGGGGCGCTCACGGAGACAGCGCCCTTTCTCGATGGATCGATCTACCTCCAGGACGAATCATCGCAGCTCGCCGCTCTTGCGCTGGCGCCACGCCCCTGCGAGCGCATCCTCGACGCCTGCGCAGGCGTCGGCGGGAAGACGACGCAGCTCGCGGAGCTCTCCGGCAACGGTGCGACGATCGTCGCGGTGGACCAGGACACCGGCCGCCTCGCGCGCCTCGGGGAGAATGCCCGACGACTCGGCGCCTGCGGGATCGAGCCGCGCCGCGGCGACCTGCTCGATCCCGCAACCTGCGTCGGCGAGCGGTTCGACGCCGTCCTGCTCGACGCCCCCTGCAGCGCCCTCGGGACGATACCGCGACACCCGGAGATCAAGTGGTCCAAGAGCGGCACGCTCTACACGAAGACGCGCGACGCGTCGT
>CAZEOK010000075.1:0-13193 GCA_964513745.1 uncultured bacterium | reverse complement strand
CAAGTGGTCCAAGAGCGCCTCCGACCCGAAGCGGCTTGCCGAGATCCAGGCACGGCTCCTCAATCGATCGGCGGAGTTACTGGCGCCAGGCGGCAGGATCGTCTACAGCACCTGCTCGACGGAGCCGGAGGAGGGCGAGCTGGTTGTCGCCCGCTTCCTCGGATCGCATCCCGCTTTTCGCCTGACGAACTTTGACGCTCGGGACCCGGCTGATGCCGGGATTCTGAACGTCGGTGAATTGCTGACACCCGAGGGCTCTCTGCGCTCCTGGCCGCACCGGCACGGCATCGGCGGTGCGTTCGTCGCATTGCTTGGGCGAAGGAACTGATCGCAAGCGGCGTTTTCCCGGCTTCTCACCGTTTGACAGCCTTCCCGATACGGGGTAGATACTCCTGCCATGTGGCGGGAACTCTTGCTCGTCCTCGACCAGTTCGGCGCCGGCGGCGGGGGCGATCCCGGCAACAACGCCGTGCGCTTTCTCCTCGCCCTGTTCTTCTGGGTCGGACTGGGAATGGTCTCGCTCCAGCAGTATCGGCGATTGAGGGAGCGACGCGATTTCTACATCGCCCTGGCCGCCGTGATCGGCGGCGCCCGGGAGGCGGCCATGTTCCTGCTCGAATATGGCGCCTGGCGCGGCTGGTTCCCGACCCTTTTCTCGTACCGCGTTTTTCCCCCCCTGGAGCACACGCTCACCGACTGCAGCCGGATCGTGCTGGGATTCGCCTACCTGAGGTACTATCTCCCCGGGAAAACCGCGGGGCGGACCTATCTCCGCGCAGGGCTGGGAGTGTTCGTCGGCCTCTACTTCCTTACAGCGCCGCTGTGGATCCGCTTTCTCGATCGCCACCCCGAGATGCTCTCGGGCGGCGCGCATTTCGGCCTCTTCTGGGGCGACTTCGCCTATCGCCTCGCCGGCTCCCTGTTCGTCGGCCTGATCATCGTGCGACTGGCGCACGCCGGCCGCGCGGGACGGGCCATACCGCCCCCGGTCTACGCGGGATTTCTGTTTCTCTTCCTCGACGAGTTTCTGATGATGATCAACCTCTCTCTCGGCGACAGCGAGTATCGCACCATGTTCGGCCCCATCCGGCACAACCTCGGCATCTGGTCCATCCCGCTTTTCATCTGGGCCTATTGGGGCGAACTTCTCCGCAGGGTGCGCGACGAGCAGGCCAGGAGCGATGGCATCCTCGATGCCATCGGCGAGGGCATCGGGATCGAGAATCTCGACCACCGGGTGCTCTACCAGAATCCCGCGCATCAGGCTCTCTTCGGGAACCACGTCGGGGAGCCCTGCGAACGGATGCGCGCGGGGGGACTCGGGAAATGTTCGCTGGCTCACACCTTCAAGGAGGGCGCCAAGCTCACGGAGGGGCAAAGCCTGCAGACCGCCGCCGGCAATGTCGACGTCGAAGTCTCGACCGCCCTCCTCCGGGATGCGGACGGCGGGGTCACGGGTGGGATCGAAGTGGTCAGGGACGTCACCAAACGACGGCAGGCCGAGGAGGCCGTCCGGGAGAGCGAGGAGCGCTACCGGACGCTGGTCCAGAACATCGATCACGGAATCACGCTCGTTGACACGCAGTACCGGATCCTCATGGCGAACGCCGCGCACGCCCGTCTTCTCAAGTTGGCGGGCGAGGACATCGTGGGCCGGTACTGCTTCGAGGCGATCCACGGTCGCGACACGATATGTCCGCAGTGCCCGGGGGCGGTTGCTCTGTCGACCGGCAGGAAGGCCTTCGTCGAGAAGACCGCGCTCCGCCCCGACGGCAACACGCTCTCGGTCCGGATCCAGGCTTTCCCGGTTCTCGGTCCGGACGGCACGGCGCGGGGCTTCATCGAGCTGGTGGAGAACACGACCGAGGCGAAGATCGCCGAAGCCGAGCGCAAGCGGCTCGAGGAGCGTGTCCTGCAGGCGCAGAAGATGGAGAGCCTCGGCATCCTGGCGGGCGGTATCGCGCACGACTTCAACAACCTGCTGATGGGCATCCTCGGGAACACGGATCTCGCCCTTGCCAAAACGACGCCGGAGTCCCCGGTGCGCCCCTTCCTGAAGTCCGTCGACAAAGCGGCGCAGCGGGCGGCCGACCTGACGAACCAGATGCTCGCCTACTCCGGGAAAGGGCGCTTCATCGTCGAGCCGATCAACCTCTCCCGGATCGTCGAGGAGATCGGACACCTGCTGGCGACCGTCGTTTCCAAACGAGCGACGGTCCGCTACCGCCTGGCAGCGGATCTCCCGGCGGTCGAGGCGGACGCGACGCAAATCCGGCAGGTCGTGATGAACCTGATCACCAACGCCTCCGACGCCCTCGGCGACAAGGAGGGCGTCATCACGGTGACGACCGGCGTCACTGACGCGGACGACCTCTATCTCGAGTCGCTTCCGCTCAGCGCCGCGCCGGCCGCCGGCCGCTACGTCTATCTCGAGGTCTCGGACACCGGCGCCGGCATGGACAACGCGACGCAAGCGAAGATCTTCGACCCCTTCTTCACCACCAAGCACACCGGCCGCGGGCTGGGCCTGGCAGCCGTTCTCGGGATCGTCCGCGGGCACCGCGGCGCAATCAAGGTCTACAGCGAGCCTGGTCAGGGCAGCATGTTCAAGGTGCTGATCCCGGCGCTCAGCGGCCCCGCGGAGATGCCCGCCAGCGACCAGCCGGCCCCCGCGGCAGCTGTCGAGCCCGCCCCCCGCAATCGCGGAACGATCCTGGTCGTGGACGACGAGGAAACCGTGCGCGAGACCACCCGCGCGATGCTCGAGGCGTGCGGCTACACCGTGCTGACCGCGGTGGACGGCGCGGACGGGATCGACGTTTTTCGTTCGCATGCCGGCCGCATCACCAGCGTCATCCTCGACATGACGATGCCGCGCATGGGCGGCGAGGAGGCCTTCCGCGAAATGCATCGCATCGACGAGAACGTGCCGGTGATCCTCTCCAGCGGCTTCAACGAACTGGACGCGGTGAACCGCTTCACCGGCAAGGGCCTCGCCGGATTCATCCAGAAGCCGTACCGCATGCAGGCGCTCGAGGAGAAGCTGCAGATCGCGCTGACGGCCCGCAAGGGCGATGCCTGATCAGATCTGATAGTCCGCCAGATCCGAGCGTTTCTGAAGGACGATGATCCGCGCCTCCTCGTTGATGACCAGCGAGTTGGCGGGGACGCTCCGGTTCAGGAAGACACTCGCCCCGATCGTGCTGCCCGCGCCGACGACCGTGTCGCCACCCATGATGGTGGCGCCCGCGTACACCGTCACGCGGTCTTCGAGCGTCGGGTGGCGGCGCTTGCCGTGCAGCAGCCGCCCCCCCGACAGCGAGCGCGCGATCAGCCCGACGCTCTGGTAGATCTTGACGTGGTTGCCGATCCGCGAGGTTTCGCCGATGACCGTTCCCGTGCCGTGGTCGATATAGAAGTGTGAGCCGATCTCGGCTCCCGGGTGGATGTCGATGCCGGTGCGCGAATGCGCGTATTCGGTCATGATCCGCGGGACCAGCGGAACGCCCTTGGTGTAAAGGATGTGGGCCAGGCGCTGGATCGCGACCGCTTCGACAAACGGGTAGGCCAGAATGACCTCGTCGGTCGCGACGGAGGCCGGGTCGCCCTGGTACGCGGCCTCGACGTCTGTCTGGAGCACCTCGCGCACCTCGGGGAGCGCCCGCAGGAATTCAGCCGTGATGACACCCGCGATGCTGGGCACCTCCGGGAGCGCCGGGCAGGTGGGCGAGCAGCGCATGCTTTTCGTTATCTCCCCGCGCAGGCGCTGGCAGACCGAGTGCAACAGGACGGCGACCTGCTCCCCGAGTTCATCGGCGTGGGGCAGTCGCTCGTCGAAGAAACCCGGGAAGAGCAGGCGCAGCAAGTCGCGCGCGATGAGGCCAACCGCGCGCTTCGAGGGGAGGTTCTTTCCCTCGAGATGGTTGATGCTGCCGACCCGCCGATACGAATCGAGAAGCATCGCGGCCGGTTCTTCGCAGCGGACGCAGGGCCGGGCCTCGCCGGTTGCGTGATCGAGACCGCCGCACGCCGGGATGTGGGGGAGATGCCCCTCTTCGCCCTGCGGATTCCCAGTCATGTCCAGGAACTCCTGTCCCGTGCCTCGGCAGATAGTACTCCCGCCGGGCCGCGGATGAAAGCGGCCTTGAGTCGAGAAACCGGTTCACGGGTACGACTCAACGATCCAGCGGTCTGCAGGATCGCATTTCGCATTCGGGCGAGCGTCACCCCCGGGGCTGCCCGGGATCGCCTCCGGGAAGCTTTGTCAAAGCCGCTCACTTCACCCGCTCCCGCGCGGCGGCGTCGATGACCGCCATCACCTCGTCGCGGTCCAGCGGCTCGACCAGATAGTAGAAGACGCGGTGGATCCTGACCTTGCGTTGCGTCTGAAGCGAGTCGCGATCGTTGACGACGATCACGGGAAGCAGGGGGTCGACCTGATTGAGGCACGGCAGGTAGTCCAGGTCGTCCACGCTCTGCCGGCCGACGCCGAGAACGCACAGGGCGAGGTCGCCCGCGGCAGCCTCGCAGATCGCGCCGGCGCCGCTGTCGGTCCACTCGACCTGGAAACCCAACGTGTCGATTGCGGACGCCAGATCCGGTCCCGGGGGGCGGCGCGAGAACATCAGCACCCGCGCCGACGGCAGCCCCCGACCGCGACGCCGCGCGCGTTGCGCCCTGGTCGAGGTCGGTCCCGAGGCAGGGGTGAACCATCCTGGGGCACGGCTGACGGCACGAATCCGCTTCACGGGAACTCTCGCCGACCGGTGTCGGGCGGTCCCTTCCTAAACGCCGATTCCCTCGAAAAGCGCCGTCGAAAGATAGCGCTCGGCGAGGTCGGGCAGGATCACGACAATCGTCTTGCCGGCGAATTCTGGCTGCTTGGCCAGACGCACCGCGACGGCCGCGGCGGCGCCGCACGAAATGCCCACGAGCAGCCCCTCCTCGCGTGCCAGGCGGCGCGCGAATTCGACGGCCTCGACGCTATCCACCTGCTCGACGCGATCTACGACCGACAGGTCAAGCGTCTCCGGGATGAAGCCCGCGCCGATGCCCTGGATCTTGTGCGGCCCGGGCTTGGACGGCTCTCCGGCCAGCTTCTGCGAGATCACCGGGCTTTCCTTCGGCTCGACGGCCACCGAGACGATTTTCTTGCCCCGGGTGTTCTTGATGAAGCGCGAGACGCCGGTGATCGTCCCGCCGGTACCGACCCCCGCGACGAGCACGTCGATCGCGCCACCGGTGTCGTCCCAGATCTCCGGACCGGTGGTCTTCTCGTGAATCGCCGGATTGGCCGGGTTCTTGAACTGCTGCGGCAGAAACCAGCGCTTCGGTTCGGTGGCTGCAAGCGCCTCGGCGCGGGCGATGGCGCCCTTCATGCCGTCCGCGCCGGGGGTCAGGATCAGGCTCGCCCCGAGCGCTGCGAGCACCCGGCGGCGCTCGATGCTGAAGGTCTCCGGCATGGTCAGCGTGAGCTTGTAGCCGCGCGCGGCGCAGACATAGGCCAGCGCGATCCCGGTGTTGCCGCTCGTCGGCTCGATGATCTCGACCCCGGGGGTGAGCAGGCCGCGCTCCTCGGCGTCCCAGATCATGTTCGCCCCGATGCGGCACTTGACCGAGTAAGCGGGGTTGCGCCCCTCGACCTTGCCGAGCACGGTGGCGCCGGCGCCATCGGTGACGCGATTGAGGCGCACGAGCGGGGTGTTGCCGATGGATCGCGAGTTATCCTCGAAGATTCGCGTCATGTCTCTGGTCCTCCCGTTGCCTTCCGCGTCGAATCAGGCGGACTTTTCAAGCGCCTGGCCGAGGTCCGCCAGGATGTCGCCGACATGCTCGATGCCGATCGAAAGCCTGATGAAGTCCTGGGTCCCCCCGGTCCCCAGCTGCTCCTCGACCGAGAGCTGCTGGTGGGTGCTGCTCGCCGGGGGTATCGCCAGCGTCTTGGCGTCTCCGACATTCTCCCGGTGCGAGACAAGGCCGAGCCCGTTGATGAATTTCCTGCCCGCCTCGAGACCGCCCTTGATGTCGAAGCCGACAATGGCCCCCGCGCCCCGCTGCAGGTAGCGGGCGACGCGGTCCTTCTCCGGGCTTGCGGGCAGCCCGGGGTAGCTGACCCAGGCGACCCGCGGGTGCTTCTCCAGCCAGGTGGCCGCGGCGAGGGCGTTTTCCGAGTGGCGGGGCATCCGCAGGTGGAGGGTCTCCAGCCCCTGGATGAAGAGCCAGGCGTTGAATGGTCTCATGGCCGGCCCGAGATCGCGCAGGAGGGTCACGCGGGCCTTGATGATGTAGGCGATATTCCCCATCGGCTTGAGCGCCTCCACGAAGTCCAGCCCGTGGTAACTCGGTTCCGGACCCGCGATCAACGGAAAGCGGCCGCTCGTCCAGTCGAATTTCCCCGAGTCGACAATCAGCCCCCCGAGCGACGTGCCGTGGCCGCCGATGAACTTGGTGGTCGAGTAGACGACGATGTCCGCGCCGTGATCGATCGGGCGCAGCAGGTACGGCGAGACGGTGTTGTCGATGACCAGCGGCACCCCGCCCGCGTGCGCGACACGCGCGAGCCCCTCGATGTCCGCGACATCCAGCTTGGGGTTGCCGATCGACTCTGCGTAGACGGCGCGGGTCTTCGGTCCGATCGCGGCCCGCAGCGCCTCGAGGTCATTGGAGCGGAAAAACTTCACGCTCACGCCCAGCCGCGGGAACGTGTGATGAAAGAGGTTGTAGGTCCCGCCGTAGAGGTTGTCCGCCGAAACGATCTCGTCGCCTGCCTGAGCGATATTCAACAGCGAAAGGGTGATCGCCGACTGCCCGCTCGCGACCGCCAGTGCCCCGACTCCGCCATCCATCTGGGCAACCCGCTTTTCGAGCACGTCGGTGGTCGGGTTCATCAGCCGAGTGTAGATGTTGCCGAACTCCTTCAATCCGAAGAGATTCGCCGCATGCTCCGTGTCCCTGAACTGGTAACTGGTTGTCTGGTAGATCGGAACAGCCCGAGAACCGGTCGTGGGATCCGGTACCTGACCACCGTGAAGGAGCACGGTATCCACGTGCAGGTGCGGCGCGCTCATACGTTTCCTCCCTGATTTTGGTCGTTACTGCAATCACTACTTATACTATTGAATGAATAGTATATAGATACATCTCAATTGTCAAGAGAAAATCATGGGCATTTTGCCAATAAAAAACACTAGCAATAAGATCGCGATTTGAATTATATTATAACAGATCATGAGAATTTCAACCCGGGCACGATACGGCCTGAGGCTGATGCTTGACCTAGCGCTCAAGCATGGGAAGGGTCCGATTTTCCTCAAAGAGGTCAGCCGCAGCCAGGAGATATCCGAAAAATACCTCGGGCAGATCGTCATGCCTCTCAAGGCCGCGGGCCTCGTCAAATCGTACCGCGGGGCTCATGGCGGCTACACGCTCCAGCGCGACCCCGAGAAGATCACCGTGCGTGAGATCGTGGCCACGCTCGAGGGCGACCTGAACCTGGTGGAGTGCGTCTCGAGCCCTGCATCCTGCAACCGCTTCTCGGGCTGTGTCACGCAGCAGGTCTGGAGCGAGGTGGCGCACGTTGTTTCGAAAACACTCGAGGGAATCACGCTTGCCGATCTCACTCAGCGGCACCATAAGCGCAGCGAGAGCACGGCGAGCTACACGATCTGATCGACTCCTTCCCTTCGCTTCAGCGACTGGCCTCGTCTTCATGACTCCAACTATTCCCGTGCAGGCTGCGGGGTCCTGACGCTGCGGCGACCGGGGCGGTCCCGCAGGGACGAAGGGTCGCCCCCGCCCCCGCGCGCATGCAGACCAGTTACATCGCGTCCGCACACCCGTGTTCGTGTGCTATCATTTCCCTCACCGAAGTCTCGTCAGGAAGCGACACGAACACTCGGAGGTGACTGTGAAGGCTGAACGCAGGGTTATCATCGCCCCGTCGATCCTCTCGGCGGACTTCTCGCGTCTTGGCGAGGAGATCCGCGCCGTCGAGGCCGCCGGCGCCGACTGGATGCACCTGGACGTGATGGACGGCCATTTCGTGCCGAACCTGACCATCGGCCCCGGCATCGTCAAGGCGGTCGACCGGATCACGAACCTCCCTCTGGACGTGCACCTGATGATCGACAACCCGGCGGGCTTCATAGAAGAGTTCGCGCAGGCCGGCGCCGACTACCTGGTCGTCCACCAGGAGGGCCAGCCGCACCTGCACCGACTCGTGGGACGCATCCGGGAGCTGGGCGTCAAGGCCGGCGTCGCGCTCAACCCGTCGACACCGTTGAACACCCTCACCGACATTCTCCCGGAGATCGACCTGCTGCTGATCATGTCGGTCAACCCCGGCTTCGGGGGTCAGTCGTTTATCCCGGGCGCCCTCGCCAAGCTGCGCGCCGCGCGCGAGATGATCGACCGGGTCAATCCGGCGGTCCTCCTCGAGATCGATGGCGGGATCAAGGCCGACAACGCGTCGGCCGTGCGCGAAGCGGGCGTCGACGCCATAGTGTCGGGCTCGGGGATCTACGGCCACAAGGACTATCGCGCGATGATCGCCGGACTCAAGGGGGAAGTGCGATGAAAACAGCGGCGACATCGAGCGACTGGGTGCTGCGGCTGCTCAAGCGGACCGAGGCCCTTCTCGAGGGGCACTTCCTGCTCTCTTCCGGGCTGCACAGCGACCGCTATTTCCAGTGCGCGCGTTTGCTGCAATATCCCCGGCACGCCGCGCGCGTCGGCCGGGCGATAGCGGAACTCTGCCGCCCCTTCGGCGCGCAACTCGTCGTGTCGCCGGCCCTCGGTGGCGTGGTCATCGGCCACGAGGTCGGCCGCGCGCTCGGCGTGCGCGCCATCTTCACCGAGCGCGAGCAGGGAATCATGCGGTTGCGGCGCGGCTTCGTGATCACCCCGGGCGAGCAGGTGCTCGTCGTCGAGGACGTGGTAACCACCGGCAAATCCACGCTGGAGGCAGCTGCAGCCGTCTCCGCCGCCGGCGGCGTGGTTGTCGGCCTGGCATCGATCGTGGATCGCAGCGGCGGGGTGTCCTTTCCGTATCCCTTCCGCTCGCTGTTGCAGCTGCAGGTCGCAACCTACACGCCCGAGGCCTGCCCGCTCTGCCGCGAGGGGAAGCTGCCGGCGATCAAGCCCGGCAGCCGCCAGATTTCCTAGCATGGGCCAGCGGGCGGCGGGTGCGGACAACGGTTTCGTCCCCGCAGGATGGGGGGCGGTCCAGGAGTCGCTCGGTCGGATCGCCGGCCTTGCCCTCGTCACCTTCGGAGACGGCGGCAGGGAGCTTGCCGCAACCGGCGTCCCCGAGCTCTGCGGGCTCATCGGTGCCGATCCGCAGGGAAAGCGGCGCTGTGCGTCGTGGTGTGGGCGCCACCGCGAAATGGCGGCCGCGGAGAGCCGCACGATCTTCTACCGCTGCCACGCGGGGCTGCAGTGCTTCGCCGCGCCGGTGCGGGTCGCGGGCCGCGCAAGCGTCTCGCTGCTCGGCGGGAGGACTCTCGAGCACGCCGCCGACGTCAGCGACATCGAGGCTTTGACCCGCGAGCTCGACCTCCCAGCCGACGCCGTGCGCCGCGCGATCGGCGGCCTCGCCCTCGGCAATCCGCGGCTTCTCGTCCGCGCCGCGGAGCTTGCGACGCGCACCGCGGAGGCGCTCTTCACCGCCGATCACCACCTGTCCACCGAGCGCACGCGCACGGCCCTGCTGACCTCCCTGCTCTCGATCGGAGCCGATTTCGCCCGGGAGCGCGCGCCGCACGAGGTGCACGCGATGATCCTGGACGCCGCCTCGATCCTGTTCGACGCGCGCCGCGCCTGCCTCCTCGTGCACGACGAGCGCACGGGGCGCTTCCGCCTGCGCACGGCGTTCGGCGCGCCGGCCGGCTTCCTCCCCGCCGCGGGGCTCCCGGCCGACAGCCCGCTGCTCGAGCCCCTGCTGCGGGAGCACGCGCCCGCCGTCACCGCCGACCGCGCGCGGATCTCGGGCCAGGGATTCCCCCCGGGGACCTGCTCGCTCGCCCTGTTCCCCCTCTTCGCCGGCGACCGCGCCCTCGGGGTGCTCTGCGTGATCGACACCGAGCTTGGCGAGGCGGAAATGGCGCTGCTCACGGCGTTCTGCCACACGGCAGCTCTCGCGCTCAGCAATGCTCTTTTACGCGAGCACCTGTCGCGAAGCACCCGCGAGGTCGAGCGCTCCAACCGCATCCGCGAGCGGCTCACGCCGCTGCTCTCGTGGGAAGAGGTCGTCGAAGCCGTCTTCGAGGAGGCGGTCCTGCTGGCCGGGGCGCGCGAGGCCTCGTTGATGCTCTTCGACAGCGCGCAGCGCACGTTGCGGGTCAAACAGGCGCGTGGGACGCACAGCGCGGTCCTCCGGGCAGTCTCGGTCGCCGCGGGGGACGGGATCGCGGGGCGCGTCGCCGTCGACGGCCGGCCGTTGCTCATCGAGGACCTCGCGCAAGACGCCCAGATGCGGCGCCCGCGGCGTCCGCGCTATCGCACCGCATCGTGCATCGTCGTGCCGCTGCTGCTGCGCGGCCGGGTGATCGGCGTCATCAACCTCGCCGACAAGGACACCGACACGCCCTTCGCCGCCGAGGATCTCGACGCGGTCCTCATGGTCACCTCGCACGCCTCCTGGGCACTCCAGAGCTCGGCGCTGCATGGGCGCATGCTCACGCTGCGCAAGCAGGCCGTCACCGATTCGCTCACCGGCCTGTCCAACCGCCGCTACCTCGAGTCGCGCCTGCGCGAGGAGACGGGCCGGTCCAGGCGGCACGGTTCGGCATTCACGCTGACGATGATCGACCTCGACGGCTTCAAGACCTACAATGATCGCGAAGGGCACCCGGCGGGCGACGCCCTGCTGACCGCGGTCGCCAAGGTGATCCGGGCCGCGGCGCGGGACACCGACCTGGTCGCCCGCTACGGCGGCGACGAGTTCGCCGTGATCTCCCCCGAGACGCGCGTCGAAGAAGCGCTGCTCTTCGCCGGGCGCATCCGGGAGGCCGTCGCGACGCACGCCTTCAACATGCCCGGCCTGCCCGAAGTGGGAGGCATCACGCTGAGCGCCGGCGTGGCCGGTTTCCCGGGCGACGCCGATGATCCCGAAACGCTGGTGCGCGCGGCCGATGCCGCGCTCTACAAGGCGAAGGCCGCAGGCCGGGATCAGGTGGCGCGCACGGGGGCCTGACAGAATCTCGTTCAACCATCGGGTATACTCAGGCACCATGCCCGTACCTGCCTCGATCTTCAGCCGCGAGGCCGTCCTCAAGAGCTCCTTCGACAAGTACGCCGAAACGAACAAGGGCAAGACCATCGAGAAGGCGCAGACAAACCTGCGGGAAGCGGTCGATCTTTTCCTTGAGATATAGAGTATAACAACCTGTGCTAGAAGTGACCCCAAGACGGGAGACAACTCTCGTGCAGCAAGTAAAGATCATCGTCGAGAAGCATCCCGATGGGTATATTGCTTATCCACTCGGACTCAAGGGCGTCGTTGTCGGGCAAGGCGACACCTTCGAAGATGCCATGGCGGACGTTAAGTCAGCCATCCACTTCCACATCGAGACGTTTGGCCAGGGTGTATTCGAGTCCGAGGAGCCCGTTCTCGAGGCTTTCGTTGCCGAAGCCCGGGTCTGAACATGACGAAGTTCCCTGTAGACGCGCCGAATACCCGCGTGCTCCGGGCGCTCGCGATCCTCGGTTTCACGATCATCCGCGAGAAGGAACATATCTCACTACAGCGCATTAATCCGGATGAGACCCGAACGCCTCTCCCCATTCCCCGCCACGCATACATCAAGAACTCGACACTCCGGCTGATCTGTACACAGGCCGGGATTCCACGGGAGGACCTTCTCCGGGCTTACGATCAGACTTGAACCTCACGCCTTCGCCATTCCTCTCGTCCGGCATGGACATTCATCTTCATCAGCGAGGCGGCTGGGGATTTCCTGAGGGAAGATGGGCGGAGCCGCCGATCAGCCCGGAGCGGTGTTCGGGGCGGTCCCGCAGGGATGCGGGCTCGTTGTTTGAGCCGGAGGCGAGTTACGAGACCGCAAGCCCCGGACACCGCTCCGGGCCGGCGGCGCAGACGCACGACCGAAGGAAAGCCCCCGCCGTCTCGCTGACGGGAACGGGTTATTCCTTCCCGGCGTCCTTCAGGTACTTGTAGAAGTCCCCGTCCGTCGAGAGCAGCAGCAGCGTCTTCGCGTCCACCGTGTCGACGTAGGTCTCCAGCGTCTTGACGAAGCGGTAGAACTCCTGGTCGCGCCCGTAGGCCGCGGCGTAGATCCCCGCCGCCTCGGCGTCGGCGCGCCCGATCACCTCCTGCGCCTTCCGGTAGGCCTCCGAAGTAATCACCTTCAGGTCGCGCTCCTTCTCGCCGAGGATCCGCGCGCTCTCGCCCTGCCCCTCCGAGCGGTACTTGGCGGCAATGCGCTGGCGCTCGGAGATCATCCGCTCGAAGACCTTCTTGCGCACCTCCTCGACGTAGTTCACGCGCTTGATCCGCACGTCCAGCGTCTCGATCCCCAGCTCCGCCAGCCGCGGCCGCGCCGCCTCGAGGATCTCACGGGTGATCCGCTCGCGGCCGTACTGGATCTTCTGGAAGATCTCGATCTCCTCGCCCGCGGTCAGGTCGTCGCTCGGGATGAACTCGCGGTTCGAGGTGCGCACGATCTCCACGAGCGGGTGCTTGGCGATCGCGTTGCGCACCTCGCCGTCGAGGATGTCGTCGAGCCGGCTCTGCGCGCCGCGCTCGTCGCGCACGCGCTGGAAGAACAGCAGCGCGTCGTGAATCCGCCAGCGCACGACGGCGTTGACCCAGATGAACTTCTTGTCCGAGGTCGGGATCTGCGTCGGGTAGCCGTCCCATTCGAGAAAGCGCTTGTCGAAACGGTTGACCTTCTGGATCAGCGGTGTCTTCAGGTGCAGCCCCGGGTCGGTCACCGGGCGGCCGACCGGGCGGCCGAACTGCGTGATCACGACCTGCTCGGTCTCGCCGACCACGTAGAGCGAGCCGTAGCCGAGCAAAACGAGGGCGCCCCAGAGGACGAGCGCGCCGACACCGCGTCGCCAGCTCATGGCGCCTTAACCTCCTGCAGGTTCAGCAGCGGCAGGATTCCCTTGACCTTTTCGTCGACGATCACCTTGCGCTCGACCTTCGGCAGGATCTCGCCGAGCGTTTCGAG